>NZ_JBSXNV010000040.1:0-325799 GCF_056857795.1 Aliiroseovarius sp. B-4 | reverse complement strand
TATTCTCAGGAATTGAGGCGCATGGAAATATACGACCTCGTAGACGCGCTGCAGGCGCATCAAGGGCAACGGCACTCCACATCATGCTGTCAAGCAAGCGAAACGTGCTCGATTCGCCGACAGCCCCATTACGGCATCTTTTACCGTCTGAACGACGCGATCTGGTGGTCGAAAACTATCTTGGCGAACAGCCCGCGGATGACGAACGCGCGTCGCCGGTTCTGCATGACTTCAAGACACCACCTCCAGCTTTCCTCCAGTTCTCGACAACCGAAATCCTGCGTGATGAAAGTCTGCGGATGGCTCAGCGGTTGCGAGATGCGGGGGGTCAGGTCGAACTGGACGAATGGCCGGATGCGCCACATGTATGGGTCATACTGGATGGGTGGGTGCCAGAAGCGCGCGTTGCGTTGCAACGCGCGGCCAGTTTCATCAACCGACAGTTTCCCGATGGGACACAAGGCGAAAGCTAAGCGCCTCGGCCACGTGTTTTCGGGTGACATCTGGTGCGCCCGCCAGATCGGCGATGGTGCGCGCAACCCGCAAGACCCGATGATAGCCGCGAGCGGACAGGCCGAACCGCTCGGACGCCTTCAGCAGCGTATCGCGCCCGTCCTGATCCGGGCTGGCATATTCGGTCAGGGTCTTTCCTTCGATATCGGCATTGGTCGTCACACCATTTAGCCCCACATAGCGTTCAGCCTGAATGGCGCGGGCGTCCATTACACGCTGTGCAACCGTTTGCGACGGCTCACCATTCGCGGGCAGGTCGAGATCCTGAAACGTCACCGGCGGCACCTCGACCCGCATGTCGAACCGATCCAACAGCGGACCGGATATCCGCTGCATGTAATCTTCACCACATAAAGGGGCACGATTGCAGGCCCGGTTGGGGTCCGTCAGATGGCCGCATTTGCATGGGTTTGCAGCCGCGATCAGCAGAAAACGACTGGGATAGCGCACATGCGCATTTGCGCGCGCGACAGTGACATCGCCGGTTTCCAACGGTTGGCGAAGGGTTTCCAGCACTTGTCGGCTGAACTCTGGAAACTCATCCATGAACAGAACACCGTTATGGGCCAAGCTGATCTCGCCGGGTTTTGCGCCGCGTCCGCCGCCGACAATCGCTGCCATCGACGCTGTGTGATGGGGCGCGCGATAAGGCCGGTCTTGCGAAATGCCACCCCCTTCCAGCAGGCCAGAGACCGAGTGAATCATGGATGTTTCAAGCGCCTCGGCGGGGGACATGGGCGGCAATATTCCCGGCAATCGTGCTGCCAGCATGGATTTTCCCGATCCGGGAGGGCCAACCAGAAGCAAGTGATGGCGCCCGGCCGCCGCGATTTCCAAGGCGCGTTTGGCGCGTTCCTGCCCTTTCACATCGCGCAGGTCTTTGATGGTCGTCTCGATCGTGACCTTGCCAGGCTCGGCGACGGCAAGCGGTGACTGGCCGGTGAAATGTTGCAAGACGGCGGCAAGCGAGGTTGCTGCGTGCACTTTGGTCGCGCCGATCCACGCGGCCTCTGCGCCACAATCCCTGGGACAAAACATCGACATGTCCTTTTCAGCGGCCGCCAAAGCGGCGGGCAGGGCACCGACAACCGGCAGCAGGGTTCCGTCCAGCGCCAGTTCGCCAAGTGCTACCACGTCTGCGATGTCTTCCCGCGCCAGAATGCCCGCCTCGGCCAACAACGCCATAGCGATGGGAAGGTCAAAATGTGACCCTTCTTTCGGGATGTCGGCGGGCGACAAGTTGATAACGATCTTGCGCGGGGGCAGGGCGACCGACATGGCAGACAGGGCGGCACGCACCCGTTCGCGGGCTTCGGAAACCGCTTTGTCCGGTAAGCCGACAATCGAGAAACTTGGCAATCCCGGAGACAGGGCGCATTGCACCTCGACCAATCGGGCGCGAATCCCTTCGAACGCGACCGTGTTTATTCGAGCGACCATCACCGACCCCATATTGTGTAGAGCGCAGAATATGGGGTCGTGGTTACTGAATGGTTAACCGCTCTGCTTGGTCCCGATGTCGCGGGCGTCAATCAGGGCAGGTGATTGATGCAGTGAATGGACCAGAACCGCCCATCCCAATCCAGCCGAGTCACTGACAGGTTGTCGATCTTATGCCCCAGCGCGGCATAGGGCGTCAGGCCGCCCGCCCGCGCGATCTGGGTCAGTATTACCCCGAAATGTGCCACTGCGATGATGTGGCGAAGCCCTTTGGCGTTAAGCTCTTCGACGGTGCCCGAGACCCGATTGGCGAGTTGATCCCAGCTTTCCCCATTCGGGGCTTGATGCGTGCCCGGTGTCTCCCAGAATGCGCGGGACAAGGCGGGATCGCGGGTGGCGACCTCGTCCCAATGCAACCCATCCCAATCTCCGAAATTGAACTCACGCAGGGATTTCTGATGGGCAAGGCGTGGATGCTTGCCCGTCACGGCATCCGCTGTGGTGATGGCGCGGGACAGGTCCGACGACACGATGGGCGCATGATCCGGCAAATATGCAGACAGGCGGGCCAGCGCAGCCTTGTCCGACAAATCCGCAGGCACATCGCGCCAGCCGACCATGCTGTTGGTATGCGTCGGGCCATGTCGAACCCACCACCAACTGACTGGGGCGGTCATGGTGCACCATTTGGCAAGCGACCTTTCAGGACCAAAGGCAAGCTTGCCATGACCGTGATCACCAGATCCGCGCGCTGGGCGAGGCGTTGATTCAACTCACCCTGAGCCTGCCGAAACCGTCGCACCAGTGGGTTTTCCGGCACAATGCCCGCACCAACTTCGTTTGACACGATGACGACAGGCGCCGCGCAGTCGGAGAGCGCAGCAAATAGTCGAACCTCGGCATCTGGCAAATACGCCTCAGCCAACAGATGGTTGGACAGCCACATGGTGACGCAGTCGAACAGGGCGACCTCGGTCGGATCAGCGGCGGCAAGGGCGGGAGAGGCGTCCAATGGGGCCTCGATCGTGCGCCAGCCTGCCCCGCGCTGTGATTCGCGCCGTGATTGATGGCGCGCGATCTTCGCCGCCATCTCGGCGTCATGTGCCTGTGCGGTCGCGATATAGAGCATCGGGCGTGTGGTTGCGCCGACCAGCCGTTCGGCATAGTCCGATTTGCCAGAGGCAGCGCCGCCCAATACGAGCGTGAGGGGGGGGAGCGTGACAGTCATGGCGATTGCCTAACACTGCGACACGGGGTCCGCCAAGACGAAAGCGCTTGAGGTGGTCCGCGACCAGACTTAGCTTCGTGTCATGAAGCTGTACTCTTTCCTGTTTGCATTGATTGTTCCAACCGCTGCGCTGCCTTTGGATGCCGTGCCCAGCGCGGATGATCTTGCAATGTTGGCCAAAGCGGATGTCGTCATCATCGGGGAAACCCATGACAATCCGGCCCACCATCAAGTGCAGGCACAGATTGTGGCCGCGTTGCAGCCCACGGCCTTGGTGCTTGAAATGCTGACGCCCGAGCAGGTCACAGAGCTGACCCAGGATATCTCAGGATACAGCGCGGCTTGGGAAGAGGCCGGCTGGCCGGACTACGAGATGTATCTGCCCATCTTCACCGCCTCGGAGGCGGCAATATTTGGGGCTGCCGTGCCGCGCGACGTGGCGCGTGCCAGCTATACCGAAGGTGTCGCTGCACATTTCGACGGCGATGTAGAGCTGTTTGGGTTGGATCAACCATTGCCCAAGACACAGCGCGACCAGCGATTGGACCTTCAGTTCTTTGCACATTGCGAAGCCATGCCTCGCATTGCGCTGGGTGGCATGATCGAAGTGCAGCGCCTGCGTGATGCTACGCTTGCAAAAGCGGCGATTGAGGCCATCGACCCGGCTGGACGCCCGGTGGTGGTCATCACCGGAAACGGACACGCGCGGACGGATTGGGGCGCGCCGGCCATGCTCCGAAAGGCCCGCCCGGATCTTGTCGTAAGAAGCATCGGTCAGGCCGAAGATGGAATCGACCCCGAGGGCACGTTTGACCTTGTCTATGATGCCCCCGGCGTTGATCGCCCCGATCCGTGCGACACGTTCAAGTGAAGACCATCGGTCCTGCCCATTGATCCACGCGCGCAGGTCCCGTAACTGTCTGAAGAAGCTAAACCGGGGGCGCCTATGCTGGCTGGCAAACATATTCTTCTGATCATCGGCGGCGGGATCGCGGCCTTCAAGGCGCTGGACCTGATCCGGCGACTGCGTGAACGCGGGGCTGAGGTGACACCCGTTCTGACCCGTGCCGGGCAGAAGTTCGTGACCCCCTTGTCGGCGTCCGGTCTGGCTGCCCGCAAGGTCTACACCGACCTTTTCGACCTGACGGACGAGGCCGAGATGGGTCATATCGAACTCAGCCGCGCCGCCGATCTGGTGGTTGTGGCCCCGGCAACGGCGGACTTGCTGGGCAAAATGGCGGGAGGGCTGGCGAATGACCTTGCCTCGACCCTTCTGATGGCGACGGACAAGCGTGTGTTGGTTGCGCCTGCGATGAATGTGCGGATGTGGGAGCACCCTGCCAATCAACGCAACATTGTCACTCTGAAGCAGGATGGCGTTCTGTTCGTTGGCCCCACCGATGGGAACATGGCCTGTGGAGAGTTTGGGCCCGGTCGTATGGCTGAACCGTTGGAGATCGTTGCCGCCGTCGAAGCCGCCCTGATGGACGGACCTCTGAAGGGCAAACATGTGCTTGTCACCTCTGGCCCAACCCACGAACCCATCGACCCCGTGCGCTATATCGCCAATCGCTCGTCGGGTGCGCAAGGCACCGCTTTGGCGCGGGCGCTGTCGGCGCTGGGTGCGGATGTGACCTTTGTCACCGGCCCGGCGGATGTGCCGCCACCGGACGGGGTCAAGGTCGTGCAGGTGCAGACCGCCGGGCAGATGTTGGAGGCGGTGCAGGCCGCGCTGCCCGCCAGTGCCGCGGTGTTTGCCGCCGCAGTGGCCGACTGGCGGGTCGCGCGGACCTCGGACCAAAAGATCAAGAAGGATCAGGCGGGTAGCCTGCCGGTGCTGGAGTTTGCCGAGAACCCCGATATCCTTGCTACTGTCAGCCAGATGAAACAGGGACGCCCCGCTCTTGTTGTCGGCTTCGCCGCAGAAACCAATGACGTGATCGCACATGCCACGGCCAAGCGCGAACGCAAGGGCTGCGACTGGATTGTTGCCAATGATGTAAGTCCAGCGACTGGCATCATGGGTGGATCGGAAAACGCGGTGACGTTGATCTCGGATCAAGGGGCCGAGGCATGGCCGCGCATGGGCAAAGACGACGTGGCGCGCCAACTGGCCGCCCGGATTGCCGAAGTGATCGGAGGGGACGCGTGATGCCAGTTATCAATGTGACCCGTGATGCAGGCGCCGACCCGACCATTGCCCTTCCCTGCTATGAGACCACCGGGTCCGCAGGGGCCGACCTGCGCGCCAACTTGCCAGAGCCGGATCGCGCCACCGGTTGGACGCTTGCCCCGATGGAACGACGCATCGTGCCAACGGGTCTGCGTGTCGAAATTCCCGAAGGATTTGAAATGCAAATTCGACCTCGGTCTGGGCTTGCCGCGAAACATGGTGTCACACTGGCGAATGCGCCCGGCACCATCGACCGCGATTATCGCGGCCCATTGGGGGTGATCCTGATCAATCTTGGGGCCGAACCGTTCAGCGTCGGGCATGGGGACCGCATTGCGCAAGCCGTGATCGCTCCGGTGGTGCAGGCAAGCTATGCTTTGGTCGAAGCATTGTCAGGCACCGCGCGTGGGACGGGTGGCTTCGGGTCGACGGGCCGTGGCTGATCGGAGGCGGCAGTGATCTGGGTTCTGATCTGGGCGACAGTGATCTGGGTGGGCGGCAGCTATGGTGGCTTGTCCGTCGCGCGCCGCTGGCAGTTGACGGCGCTGCTGGGCGGGGTCGTGTTGCTCAGCCACTTGGTTCTGCCTGAGGGCGCGGGCATCCGCGTGGCGCTGGGCGGGAATTTCACCTCTTGGGCCGTGCTGTTTGCCGTCGTTGCGCTGGTCGCACTTTATGGACGTGGGCTGGCTTGGCTGAAAGCGCGCGCGCCGAAGGTGCCGGTCGCTGATGCGCAAGAGGGTCCCTTTTCCGAGACCGAACTGAGCCGATACGCCCGCCACATCGTGCTGCGTGAAATCGGTGGGCCGGGGCAGGTTGCCTTGAAAAACGCCCGCGTTCTGGTGGTGGGGGCTGGCGGACTTGGCTCGCCCGTGCTGCTCTATCTGGCGGCAGCCGGGGTGGGCACGATCGGTGTGATTGACGATGATACGGTCGACAATTCCAACCTGCAACGGCAGGTCATCCATCGGGACGCGGATATTGGCATGCCCAAGGTCTTTTCCGCCGAAGCCGCGATGCGGGCACAGAACCCCGCGATCATCATCCGCCCTTACAATCGCCGTCTGACAGCGGACGTCGCGCAGGACCTGATGCGAGATTATGATCTGGTGCTGGAAGGCACCGACAATTTCGAAACCCGCTATCTGGTCAACCGGGTCGCGGCGGCGCTGGGCATACCCATGATTGGCGGTGCGCTCAGCCAGTGGGAAGGGCAGGTGTCGACCTTCGATCCGGCGAACGACGCGCCGTGTTATCAATGCATCTTCCCCGAAGCGCCCGCCCCCGGTCTTGCGCCCAGTTGTTCCGAGGCAGGTGTGGTCGGACCTTTGCCGGGCATCATCGGTTCCATTATGGCAACCGAGGCGATCAAAGAAATCGCTGGTGCGGGCGAAGGGCTGCGTGGGCGGATGCTGATCTATGACGCGATGTATGCGGAAACCCGGGTCATCCGCACAGCGCGACGCCACGGATGTCCCTGCTGTGGCTGAGCTTGAACTGGCTCCGCTCAGCGTCGATGACGCGCCCGGCCTGTTCGCGTTCGAAGTCAAGAACCGGCTGTGGTTCGAAAAGCATGTCGGCCCGCGCCCGGATACATACTGGAACCTTGCCGCCCTGACCGACATCGTGCGCGAGCAGGTGGAGGCGGGCGAGATGATGTTCCTGTTGAAGATCGGCGGACGAATCGTTGGGCGGGTGAACGTGACCGCGGTGGAAGGGGGTGTGGCGCAACTGGGCTATCGCGTCGGTCAGGCCTATACCGGGCAAGGCATCGCGACCCGCGCCGTTGCGATGGCCTGCCAAGCGGCCTGCGACCGGGGCGTTTGGGCGCTTGAGGCGCGTGTGCTTCTGGACAACATCGCCTCGAAACGCGTGCTTGAGAAGGTGGGGTTTATTCGAACGGGAAATACCAAGGTCGGTGATCTGGACTGCGAAACCTTTCGCCGCGATCTTGATCAGGACTGAATGGGCGAATGGCTGCCGGGATCTCTGGTAATCCCCGCACGCGGCACATAGCTTCCGGGTAAAGGAGAATTGCCGATGACCAATCCGCTTCTGGCCCACTGGGACACCCCGTTCAACCTGCCACCTTTCGACATAATCAAGGATGCGGATTTCGAGCCTGCCTTTGATGCAGCCCTGGATCAGACACGGGCGGCCATTCGCAAGATTGCCGAAAACGAAGCTGCCCCCACCTTCGCCAACACGATCGAGGCGCTGGAACTATCCGACGCGCTGCTGGATCAGGTGTTGGGGGTCTTCTACAACGTCGCCGGTGCCGACAGCACACCGGCCCGGGAGGATCTGCAACGCAAGTTTTCACCGCGTCTGGCGGCGTTTTCGTCGGAAGTGACGATGAACGAAATGCTGTATGCGCGGATCGAGGCGCTGTGGCAGGCCCGCGACAGTTTGGACCTGACGGACGAACAGGCGCGTGTGCTGATGTTGACGCGTCGTCGCTTCGTGCGGTCTGGCGCGGTGTTGAAGGGCGCAGACCGGGATCGGCTGAAAGATGTGCAGCAAAAGCTGGCGACATTGGGCACAGAGTTCACGCAAAACCTGTTGGCCGATGAACGGTCGTGGTTCATGCCGCTGACCGAGGGCGATCTGGAGGACTTGCCGGGTTTTGTCGTCGATGCCGCCCGCGCCGCCGGTCAGGAAAAGGGCTGTGATGGTCCGGCAATCACGCTCTCGCGCTCGGTCATCACGCCGTTCCTGCAACATTCGCCCCGGCGCGATCTGCGCAAGGCGGCATATCTGGCCTATACCACGCGTGGCGCGAACGGCGGCCAAACCGACAACCGCGCCATTGCCGCCGAAACGCTGGCTCTGCGTGAAGAACGCGCGCGCCTTCTGGGCTATGACAACTTCGCGCAATTCAAACTGGAAACCGAGATGGCCGGACATCCCGACCGGGTGCGCGATTTGCTGATGCAGGTCTGGGAACCGGCCCGCGCGTCGGCTCTGGAAGACGCGGCAAAAATGACAGAAATGCTACATGCTGACGGTCACAACGGCGATCTGGAGCCGTGGGACTGGCACTTTTACGCAGAACGGCGACGCGAGGCTGAACATGATCTGGACGAGGCCGAGATCAAGCCCTACCTGCAACTGGACCGCATGATCGACGCCGCGTTTGACACCGCGCACAGGCTGTTCGGGTTGGAGTTCGCACCGCTCGGTGTGGCGCGCTACCATCCCGACACCCGTGCATGGGAAGTGACACGCGATGGCAAGCATGTCGCGGTGTTCATCGGGGATTACTTTGCTCGAGGCTCGAAACGCTCAGGGGCGTGGTGTTCAACGATCCGCGACCAGCAGAAACTGGCAGGCGATATTCGCCCGGTGGTGGTCAATGTTTGTAATTTTGCCAAGCCTGAAAAAGGGCAACCGGCGCTTCTGTCTTGGGACGATGCGCGAACGCTGTTCCACGAGTTCGGACACGCGCTGCACCAGATGTTGTCAGATGTGACCTATCCGTCGATCTCGGGCACATCCGTGGCGCGCGATTTCGTCGAACTGCCCAGCCAGCTTTACGAGCATTGGCTGGAAGTGCCCGAGGTGCTGGGCAAATTTGCCACCCACGCCAAGACCGGTGAGCCGATGCCGAAGGCGCTGTTGCAGCGCCTGTTGGCAGCGTCGACCCATGACATGGGATTCCAGACGGTAGAATTTCTGTCCTCGGCGCTGGTTGATCTGGACTTTCACGACGGCCCCGCGCCAGATGACGCCATAGCTGCGCAGGAGGCGACACTGGAGCGGATCGGAATGCCTCCGGCCATCAAGATGCGCCACGCCACCCCGCATTTCGCACATGTGTTTGCGGGCGACGGCTATTCATCCGGCTATTACAGCTACATGTGGTCCGAGGTCATGGACGCCGACGCGTTCGAGGCGTTCAAGGAAACCGGCGATGCGTTCGACCCCGACATGGCGCGAAAGCTGGAAGATCACATCCTGTCCAAAGGCGGTTCAATCGAAGCGGAAGACCTTTACATCGCGTTCCGCGGGCGGCTGCCCGGTGTTGATGCGCTGTTGAAAGGACGTGGGCTGGCAGGGGGCTGACCTCAGGTATCCTGTCGTGACGGATCATCGGGGTGTGGTGTCACCCCGACCGGATCCTTGTGTATCATCACGTCGGTATCAGGAAAGGTGTGCAAGATCGCCCGGCGCAGGCTCGCCCCGATCGCATGAGCCTCGTTCAGGCTTTGTTCGCCGTCCAGCTCGATGTGCAAGTTTACGAAGGTGATCGATCCCGACCGGCGGGTCTTGAGGTCGTGAAAGCCGTGAATCCCAGGATGGCTGCGGGCGATGTCCTCGACTCCAGTTACCAGATCGGGGTCGGCGGCGTGGTCCATCAAGCCGTCCCACGCGGTCTTGAATATGCGCAAGGCACCGACAACCAGCATGATCGCGGCACCAATGGCGACAACGCTATCGATAGCTTCCATGCCGAACAGGTTCGCAGCCCAAAGGGACAAAATCGCGCCGATGTTGGGGATGAGGTCTCCCACGTAGTGCAGACTGTCCGCTTTGACGACAGCCGACCCTGTTTGGGACGCCACACGCCTTTGCCAAAGCACCAGTGCAATGGTCAGTGCAATTGAAAAGACCATGACGGCGATCCCCTGCTGATGGGCCATGATCGGCGCAGGTTCCCCGGACAAAAGCCGCGCGATGGCGGCCCATGTGATGATCCCAGCCGATGCTATGATGAACAGGCTTTGCCCAAGCGCAGCAAGGTCTTCGGCCGCAGAGTGTCCGAAGGCGTGGTCGTCATCGGCTGGGCGCGCCGCATACCAGATTGCAGCCAAGGCACCCAGCGACACCATCAGGTCCATCGCGCTGTCGGCAAGCGATGCCGCGACCGACAGCGACTGCGTTTGACCCAGCGCCCACAGTTTCAGCGCCACCAGCGTCACTGCCACTGAAGCAGAGGCAATGCCGGCAGAAAGGTTCAATCTGATCCGCTTTTCTGTCATGACTTCCGGCTTACCCAGCGGTTTTGCCGGACGCAAGTGCGGTTCGAAGTGCTATTCGATCACTTCATTCGGGCGCACCCCCCACAGGTTGGATTTCAGCGTCCAACCCCGGATGCCGTCAGCCTTTACCCGGCACCAGTCAAGGTCGCAGGTTTCGAGCCGCGCGATGACGCCAGCCTCGAGATAAGCATCGATCTGGCTTTCGGCATCTGCGCGGCTGTAAAGTGGGCTGAGATCTGCATCGACAATCGCCGTGCGTGCGCCAGACAGAAGTGCATAATGTATCCATCCGCCCACGCCATCACGATCGCGAACCTGACGCCAATTGTCAAACTCGCCGGTGATTTCAAGCGGCATCCCGGGATGCTTGAACACCCAGTCGATGCGATGGCGCAGGGATGGCCCGCGCCGGACATTACCTTCTGAGGTCTTAAGCGAAACAAACCGTGGAATCGGCAGATTGGTTACCGAACCGCGTTTTTGGCCAACCTGCCCTTGGTCCTGTATCTTGTCCGCTGCTATGGGCCCATGCCAAAACGTTGCTACAATGGTGATTGCAACCACTGCCAACCTGCTGGTAAACCGCATTTCCACCCTCATTTCCTTTATCACACCAACGCGCGCGCAATTTTCTTTCGTTTGCGTTCCGGCGGTGCTTGTGCCTTGCCTCGTTCCTTGTCACTTTGTCAGGGAGACGCGCAAAAGAAAAGCCAAAGGGAGGGCGGGCATGGCCGCTGAACGTCTGAGTGTTGTTGTCACGCGACGGTTGCCCGAGGTCGTAGAGACCCGGATGACAGAACTTTTCGATGTCGAGCTTCGGGATGACGACGTACCGATGACCCGATCCGAACTGGCCGACGCGATGACACGCTGCGATGTGCTGGTCCCGACAATCAATGACCAGATCGACGCGAACATGTTGGCCGGCGCAGGCGAGAGGTTGCGCCTGATCGCCAATTACGGGGCCGGTGTGGACCATATCGACGTGGGTTCTGCGCGGCAACGTGGCATTCTGGTCTCGAACACGGCTGGCGTGTCGGCAGATGACACCGCAGATATGGCCATTGCCCTGATTCTTGCGGTGACGCGACGATTCCCGGAAGGGATCCGGCTGATGGCATCGGGTGAATGGGCGGGCTGGTCGCCCACTGCCATGCTCGGCCATCGTATTCAGGGCCGTCGCGTTGGCATTCTGGGTATGGGCCGCATCGGTCAGGCCGTCGCCGCGCGCGCGCGCGCCTTCGGGATGCAGGTGCATTACCACAACCGAAAGCGTCTTCACGCCAAGATCGAAGAGCAGTTGGAAGCGACCTATTGGGAAAGCCTTGACCAGATGGTGGCGCGCATGGACGTGATTTCGATCAACTGTCCGCACACGCCATCAACCTTCCACCTGATGAATGCCCGTCGCCTGAAGCTGATGAAGCCGGACGCGGTGATCGTGAATACCTCGCGCGGCGAAGTGATCGACGAAAACGCCCTGACCCGGATGCTGCGGGCGGGCGCGATCGCGGGCGCCGGACTGGATGTTTACGAGCACGGGAACGAGATCAACCCCCGCCTGCGCGATCTGCCCAATGTCGTGGCGCTACCGCACATGGGCTCAGCCACCGTCGAAGGTCGTGTTGAGATGGGTGAGAAAGTGCTGATCAACATCAAGACCTTCGCCGATGGTCACCGTCCGCCCGATCAGGTTGTGCCGGGGATGCTGTAGGGCTTTCGTTTCCGATGAAGGCGCGTGTGATCTTGGTTGTGGGGGCCTTGGTGGTGTTGGGCACTGCTGGCTGTGCCCGCAATCTGTCCGATACCGAGGTCGAGATGTCGCGCCTGGTCTTTGGCGACAGCCTTGATACCGACAAGGTGCGCGTGCGCGCGGGTATCGGCGTTCTGCCGTTGCCGAAAGCCAAGCCGACGCCAAAGGATGCACCCAAGCAGGACGCGCGCAAGCTGCCCAAGGGAGTCTGCGACCGGGTGCCCCAACCAGATCGCAAGATCGAGTTTCCGGCGGGTTTCGTTCTGTGGAATCAGGTGTTCTTGAAACGTGATCTTTACCGCGACGACATGTTTGAAGGTTGGCCCAAAAGCCTACCCATGCCGCACGCCCTTCTGATGATGCACGAATTCGTGCATGTCTGGCAGTGGCAAAACCGCGACCGCACTGGGTACACACCTGGCCGGTCGGGGGCGGAAAGCTTGCGACCCGGTGATCCCTATTACTGGCCAGGACGCGAAGCGGGGGCTTACCTCTCGTATGGGTTCGAGGCGCAGGCGGCGATGGTCGAGGATTACATGTGCATGACGCTGTTTGATCCGACCAACCCAAGGCGTGCCGATCTGGCCGCGCTGATCGGTCCGGTTCTGCCTGTGACCCGGCTGGGCGAAGCGTTGGGGCGCTGAAACCGTCACTGATGTCGTTTTCTCGCAGGCAAAGGTCGGGCTGGCTTGGCATGGCGAATGGCCATGGGGCATCTATGATGCAACGCAAATACCCCAAGGGAGTCGCCCCATGAAAACCCAAGTAAAAGCTCTTGTCGTCGGTGGGGGTGCCGTCGGCACGTCGATCGCTTATCACCTTGCGAAAGCGGGTTGGGATGATGTGATGTTGCTGGAGCGCGATGAGCTGACCTCGGGGTCCACATGGCACGCAGCAGGCTTGCTGCCCCTGTTCAACATGTCCTTCGCGACGACCCATATTCACGACTATTCGGTCAAATTCTATAAAACGCTTGAGGAAGAAACCGGTCTGAACGCGGGCTTTGCGGTGGTTGGCAATCTGCGCATGGCGCAGACGGACGAGCGTATGGATGAATACATGCTTTACGCCTCGACCGCCGAGACAGTGGGCGTTCCGTATGAATGGCTGACCCCGGACGAGATTAAAGCCCGCTGGCCGTTGATCGAGACGTCCGACCTGAAAGGCGCGCTGTATCACAACACCGACGGCTATATTAACCCTGCGGACGTGACACAGGCGATGGCCAAGGGTGCGCGCCAGCGAGGCGTCGCGATTGAACGCAAATGGCAGGCGGATGCGTTCCACTGGAACGGCACGCATTGGGAAGTGACCTGCACCAAGATGGTGGAAAAGGGCGGCAACCTTGTGCCTTCGGACGAACAGATCGTCATCACCGCCGAACATGTCGTGACCGCCTCGGGCAACCACGCCCAAACGACGGCCAGGAAGCTGGGCATCAAGATCCCGGCAATTCCGGTTGAACACCAGTTCATCGTGATGGACCAAGACCCGGAGTTGGTGAAATACCGTGCCGGGGGTGGGGCAGAACACCCGGTTATCCGCGACGCCGACGCGCAATCTTACGTCCGCGAAGAGCGAGGCGGCTGGATCCTTGGTGTCTATGAAAAGAACGCGCCCGCTTGTTTTGAATATGGTGTGCCGGACAGCTTCCGCGCCGACCTGTTCCCGCTTGATCTGGAGCGGATCGAAGAACAATACCTGGCAATGATCCACCGTATTCCTTCCTGCGAGGAAAGCGGGCTGAAAGATGATTTCAACGGCCCCATCTGCTACACACCTGACGGCAATCCGCTTGTCGGCCCGGCTCCCGGTCTGCGTAACATGTGGCTGGCGGAAGGGTTCAGCTTCGGGATCACCGCAGCGGGCGGCACCGGTTACTATCTGGCCCAGATGATGGTCGATGGCGAGGCCGAGATCGACATGGCGGCCCTTGACCCGAAACGATATTCATCCAACTGGATGACGACCGAGTTTGCGGCGCGCAAGAACGAAGAATGCTACGACCACGTCTATATCCTGCACCACCCCGACGAAGAGCGCCCGGCGGCCCGACCCCTGCGCACCTCGCCCGCCTATGATCGTCAGGCCGCACGCGGCGCGCAGTTTGGGTTCGTCAACGGGTGGGAGCGCCCGAACTATTACGGCCCGCTGGATGCGCCGGAAAACTTCGACCACGACGCGCGCAGCTTCCGCCGTGGCGGATGGTGGCAATACGCGGTCGAAGAAGCGAAGGCGATCCGCGAAGGTGTTGGGCTGATCGACGCCACTGCGTTCACCAAGCATGTTGTCAAAGGGCCGGGCGCGACGCAGTTCCTTGACTGGTTCACCTGCAACAAGCTGCCCAAGGTTGGCCGGATCAACCTGACCTATGCGCTGACGGCGGCGGGCACCACGCGCACCGAATACACCATCGTGCGAAATGGTGAAGACAGCTATTACCTCGTCTCGGCCGGTGCATGGACAGAATATGACGCCGACTTCATGCGCAAGGCCGCCGAAGATAAGATGGACGAATTCGGCTATATCGAGATCCAGGACGTCACCACCCAGTGGGGCGTATTCGCCATCGCCGGGCCAAAATCGCGCGACGTTCTGAACGAGGTCATCAGGGACGCCGATCCAAAAACCGCGTTGTCCAACAAGCGTTTCCCGTGGCTGACCGCCCGAAAAATCGAGCTGGCCATGTGTCCTGTGAATGCGATCCGTGTGGCCTATACCGGCGAACTTGGCTGGGAACTTCACCACCCGATCGAGATGCAGAACTATCTGTGGGATTTATTGATGTCGGCGGGCGAGAAGCACGGCATGAAGCTGGTCGGCGCGCGGGCGCAGAACTGGTTGCGACAGGAAAAATCCTATCGCGCATTCGGCACCGAACTGGGCCGCGACGCCACCCCCCAAGAGGCCGATCTGCCGCGCTTTATTGATCTTGAGAAAGACTTCCACGGCAAGGAGGCGATGCTGGCAAAAGGTATCCGTTCAAAATGCGTCACGCTTCTGATCGACGGGCCAGAGGATGCGGACCCTTGGGGTCGCGAGGCGCTCTACGATGGGGACACCAAGATTGGTCGCCTGACCTCGGGCGGTTATTCGGTTGCGTTCGGCAAATCCATCGGCATGGGCTATATCCGCCCCGATCTGGCGGTTCCCGGTACCAAGCTGAAGGTCAAGATGTTTGATAAGCTCTGGGATGCCGAGATTGCGGTCGACAGCCCCTATGACCCGAAGAACGAAACCATTCGCAAGGATGGCTGAGTGCCGCAAGATCCAAAGAATGGCCCCGCAATTGCGGGGCCTGTTCATTTTGCAGGGTCAAACAGTCACAATGCGATCAGATGGTTGTCCCATGACCATTCCGGATCGACAGGCACAAATGTTTCCGCCCCATCCACACGATGAACCAAGCCGCCATCACAGGTGATCATCAAGCCACCATCCGGCGCTGGCGCTACACCTGAAGCGGTCGATCGGGCGGCACTGCCTGCCGAACGACCCGTTTGGGTGAAATAGATAATGGTGCTGCCTTTTGGTCCGGTCACGGCGATCTCGCCGGTTTGCGGACAGACGGCGATGGATCCGGCGTAGTTTTTCAACAGATGCTGATCGGGATGAGACAGGAATTCGACGCTCGTTCCGATTCGGTGGCGCATGACCAGCGGCACCTTCCGAGTTGGTGCACCCTGCCATTGCAACGCTGCCACAACACCACCGTCGCCATCAATTGCGATATGTCGGACCGAGTTCTGGTGCATCGCGCCGGTCAGTTCGATCTGATCCACAATACTGGCCTCGGTGTTTAGATAGGTCAGATTGGTCTGCATCGTCGGCAGGTTCAGCTTTGCACGCTCCATGTCGGGATGGGTCTGGATGCCCCCATTGGCGACGACAATGCCGCCATCGGGCAGTCGCAGGATTTCATGGGGACCGATGCCGCCAGACCACACTTCGCCCACGCGGCGATAGCTATCGGACACGTCCCAGATGCCAAGGACGCCCGCTGGGGCGTCAAAATCGTTTTCCGTGGTGAACAGGGTCCTCCCATCCGCCGAAAAGGCCCCGTGGCCATAAAAATGCCGCCCCTCGGGCGTTTCCAGCCGTGCGATCTCGCGGCCATTGGCGCAGTCGATCACCACGGCGAAGCGACCCGGACGACGCGCAAAGGCAACGGCCTGCGCAGCTTGCGGATTGACCGCCGCCGCATGGCCCCGGCTGGGAATTGCGATTTGGAACACCACGTCGCCCGCGCGTGTCAGGCCCACCAGCCACGAGGTTTTATCGGTCCGATTGCCTGCCGTGATGAAATCGGGCGCACCGGCGGCAGCCCATGAAGGTGCGGTCAGACTGCCCAGTCCAAAACTGGCAGACGCGCCTGCAAGAAAACTTCGGCGTTTCATATCAATCCCCGTCGCCGGCGCTGAACCCGGCGTCGACCCCCAGAACCTCGCCGATCTGCTGATCAAGCCGAAGTTGCAAATAGTTCAGTTTGGTTTGCAAGGTTTCCACCCGAATGCGCATCTGCGGGTCGCTCAACGCCTGTGACAGCGGTGCGCCGATGGCCTGAACGCGCGTTTGAATGTCTTGCGCGATCTGAGTGATCTCGGCCCGTGTGGCATCGGAAACGGCACCGGCAAATCCATCATCGACAATCTCGGTCAAACCGTCGATCTGCGCGACCATGATGTCATTTGTGACGCCGGACCGCCATGCCTCGGCCCGTGAGGGAAAGCTGCGGTCATAGGTGCCAAGCGCCCGCCCGATGCGATGTTCGCGCAGGCGCAGGATCGAAAAGTCCAGCGCGGTGAAGATTTGGCGGGTAAACTCCTGATGAGATATATAAACCGGATTGTCAGGACCTGCGTCCCTGACAAGGTCAGCCCAGCCATCGGGTGCAAACCATCCATCATAAAGCGCCGTCCCAATCCTGGCCAGGTTGCCCGCCACGCCGACCAGTGCCGGGCAGGTCTGCATGTCATCGAACAACAGCCGTTCAAGCGCGGGCAACCCTTGAGTGCCGGCGCTGGATGCACCGATCACGGTGGGGTCTGCCTGTTCGTTCACGGGACGCTTAAGCAGGTCCGACACGGCACGTCCGACAAAGTTTTTCTTGTCCGGAAAGAAATTGACGGTCAGTACCGCAGCTTGCGTCTCTATCGGGCCGAACTGATAGGCGTCCAGCGGGGCCCATGCGCGCCACGCACTGGCAAGGGCATCATCAACGTGGCTTCGATCGGTGGTCCCGTCACAAAATGCAGTCGCGGTGTCGGACAGAGTGGCGGTTTCGTTCCGGAACGCGCCAAACTGACGCTCCAGCACGGCAAGCACACGGCCGGTCAACGCGACGTGGTCGATGGTCGGGGATGGGTCGGCTGCCCACACAATTGCAGGCATCAGGCAGGCGGTCACAAGGGTGGCGAATTTTCTCATAACGACTCCAAAAACGCGATCAGGGCAGCGCGATCTGCGGTATTTAACTGGCGGACGTTTTCGCGGGCCGCCACCGCCTCTCCTCCGTGCCACATGATGGCTTCCAGCACCGAACGCGCGCGCCCATCGTGAAGAAAGCTCTTTTTCCCGCCAACCTGTTCGGTGCGGCCAAGACCCCACAGGGGCGGCGTGCGCCATTCCCGACCCGTCGCTTGCCGTTCCGGGCGGTGATCCGCCAGCCCGTCGCCCATATCGTGCAGAAGCAGATCGGTGTAAGGCCAGATCAGTTGAAAGGATCGCGCGGGATTGTCCGGCAGGCGATGTGTCACAAACGCAGGCTGGTGGCAGGCTGCGCAGCCTGACCTGTGAAACAGAGACTTCCCTCTGAGAACCAGTTCATCATCTGCTTTTTCGCGCACCGGAACTGCAAGATTGGCGGCGTAGAATGTCATCAGATCTAGCGCCATGTCACCCAGCTCCTGATTGCGCTGCGACGCGGAGTTGCCATTGCGCGCAGCGCGGCAGTCTGCTTGCTGCTCGGTGCAATCGCCGTGCGGTGCGGGAAACAATCCGCTGGACAGGCCGATATCGCCATTGGCCGCGTCGGCGGTTTGTTGACGTATCGTCGGGCTGCCTGCCTTGTGACCAAACCGGCCCAACATCCATTGATCAAACTCGCGCGACCAGACGCGGTTGGGGCGACCGGAAATGCCATCGCCGTCTTTGTCATCAGGATCGGCATTCGCCAGGATGTCTGCTTCCGGGATCGCCTCCAACAGTCCCAGCCCGATCATCGGCGACGCGATTCTGGGGGAAGTCATGGTCTGATCGTCCAGTGCGCCATATGTTGGCGAGGTGAGCATGTAATTTGGTTCGCGCAATTCAACGATATATCCGTCCGCCAAGGGCACAGGTCGGGTGTTGTAGGTGATACGGAGCGAGCCTTCTGCCACATGCCCTGAAATTGCCCGGTCCTGGATCTGAAACCCATAATTGGGATCAGGCTGTCTCGAACCGTCCGCGCTGGTCTGCGACAGCCGCAAGACGAGGCCGGGGGTTGGGTCGGTGGGGTCAGTTGGCGGATATCCCCGTCCATCATTGACGTGACAGGCAGAGCAGGCGCGGGCGTTGTAAAGCGGGCCAAGCCCGTCTGATGAAATGGTTGAAGCGGGTCCCTGCACCCAGAGTTTTTCAAACAACGCCTCGCCCAGCCTGAAATCGAGCAGCTGATCGGCAGTCAGCCCCGACGAAGGTTGCGAAAATGGCGATTGTGCCGGGGGTGACATCGCTGTGGCTGCACCGCCAGAGCGGTTTTCGTAAGGAGAGGGAGTATGCTGTGCGGTGGCAACAGCGGCTTTAATCCGACTGATTTCGGCCTCGGTGCGGGAAACTGCGGTCAAATGCGGCTCGCCCCAAGGGGGGTGGCCCTCGGCCATCGCCATCGGGCCGTTGATCAGAAAAAGTACCAGAAAGACCGGGCGGCGCATCACAGGCTCCTACAGAACGCGCCCAGTTCTATTGGCGGATGGCAGCGACGTAAAGTGGTTCTGACAAAAATAGTCAGGATAATCTTGTGCAGCTACAGTTTCGCGTTTTTGCGCACGAATGCTTCGATTGCATTGGCTGGAATGGCCCCGGCATGACGCGCGACCTCTTTGCCGTTTTGGTAAAGGATCAGCGCTGGAATGCCTCGGATATTGTTTTTCATCGAGACGTTGGGGTGGTCTTCCGTGTTGACCTTCGCAAACCGCGCTTGCGGAGACATCGACCGTGCAGCTTGTGCGAACGCAGGCGCCATTGATCGGCAAGGTCCACACCAAGGCGCCCAGAAATCCACCAGCAAAGGTGTGTCATCGTTTTTTGCGGCTTTGGAGAGAGTGGTCGGATCCAACTCGCGCACCTTGCCGTCCGACAGTTTCGCACCGCAGGTGCCGCATTTCGGACCCGCGCCCAGCTTGTCGGTTGGAACACGGTTTACGCTGCCACATTCAAGGCAAGTCATTTTGGCAGAACTGGGCATTGGGCGCTCCTATAAATTCTATAAACGGCATATGATGTTGCGACAGGCTGCCGTCAAGGGATCAGACCGTGCTGAGTAGAATGCTGGTTTCGCTGTTGGTGATCCCTTCGACCACCCGCACATCGCGCAGCACCCGGTCGAAATCCGTCAGGCTTTCGGCGGTCAACTGCGCCACAAGATCCCACTTCCCGTTCGTCGAATGCAGGCTGCGCAATTCCGGCAATCCGCGCAGACGCTTGATAACGGCGGTCGTGGATCGGCCCGACACTTCGATCATCATGATCGCGTGAACCCCGTCCGGGCCATGGTCCTGTCGCGCGCGAATGGTAAAGCCCAGCACCGCGCCGCTGTCCAATAGGCGATCAAGCCGCGCCTGCACGGTAGCGCGGGAAACGCCGAGGATTTCGGCCAATTTGGAGATCGGCGCGCGGCCATCCTCGCGCAGGACGGCGATCAAGTTGCGGTCAAGGTCATCAAAAATGTGCATAACAAATTGTTAAGTGAAACTGTAAAATATGGCAACATGATTTGAGTTTAGTAATAAATTTGCGTATTATTTTTGAAATCATGAAGTTGCTATGATTGGGTATTCACTTTGACCCGAGACCCAGAATGCCACAAAGCTCGCTTCAGGCGCCAAGCGCCGTGATCATGATCTGCCCGCATCGTTTTCACCCGAATGCCGAAACGGCGCGGGACAATGGATTTCAGACTGATGCCCCCGCGGATGCCGCGGAAAACCTGGCCGCACAGGCGCAGGCCGAGATCAGAACAGCGGTGCAGGCCCTGCGCGAGGAGGGAGTGCAGGTTCACCTGTTTGACGATCCGCGTGATGACCGCCCGGACGCCGTGTTTCCGAACAACTGGTTCTCGACCCATCCTGGCGGGCATGTGGCGGTCTATCCGATGTATTCTTCGAACCGCCGCATCGAACGGCGCCCCGATATTCTGGACATGCTCAAGCACCGCTATCGTGTGCAGGACATCATCGACTATTCGGGGCTGGAGCAGGACGGGCTGTTCCTTGAAGGCACCGGGGCGATGGTGTTGGATCACGTGGAACGTGTGGCCTATGCCGCGCGGTCCAAGCGCACAAGCGAGGTGTTGCTGGAACGGTTCTGCACGCATTTCAACTATGAGCCGATGGTGTTTGATGCCTATGACGCCGCCGGTTTGCCGATCTATCATACCAATGTGTTGATGTGCATCGGCACCGATGTGGCGCTGATAGGGCTGGAGACCATCCGCGATGTCGCGCGTCGGGACGAAATTCGCGACCGTCTTTCGCAGGGTGATCGCGAGGTCATCGACCTGTCGCAGGACCAGATTGCCGATTTCGCAGGCAATGCCATCGAGCTGCAGGGTCGCGATGGGCGACTGCTGGCGATGTCCTCGCGCGCCATGGCGGCCATGGCCCCAGCGCAACGCCAGCGAATTGAAACGCATCTGAAGATATTGCCGCTGGACATCCCGACAATCGAAATGGCGGGCGGGTCCGTGCGCTGCACCATTGCGGGCATTCACCTCAGCCCGCGTCCGCACCTTACCCCGGAAGGAGAGGCCCAATGACCAACATCCACCTGCTTGGCGCACCGATAGAGGAAGGCGCTGGTCGTCGCGGCTGTATCATGGGGCCTGCGGCCTATCGCACTGCCGGCCTGGCCGAGGAACTGGCGTCGCTGGGTCACGAGGTCGCCGATCTTGGAGATGCGCAGCGCGACGAGGTCGGAACGCTTGAAACAGAACACAGCCATCTGAAATTACTGCCTCAAGTCGCGGGTTGGGTGCGCAGCCTGCACCGCCATGCGTATGAACTGGCAAAGCAGGATGTGTTGCCGATATATCTGGGCGGCGATCATGCGCTGTCCATGGGCACCGTCACCGGCCATGTGGCCGCTGCTGCCGAAATGGGTCGCCCGCAATTCGTGCTGTGGCTGGACGCACATTCCGATTTCAACGTTCCGGCATCCTCGCCAAGTGGGAACATTCACGGCATGCCCGTGGCGTTTGCCTGCGGGCTGGACGGATTCCCGGACATGCTGGGCAAGCCGTTACCCGCGCAACTTGATCCACAGAACTTGTGCTTGATTGGCTTGCGTTCGGTTGACGGGATGGAGCGGGATTTGCTGCAAGCCTCAGGCGCACATGCCTATGATATGCGGGCCATTGATGAACACGGGCTGGCCAAGCTGCTGTTGCCGTTTCTGGATCGGGTCGCGCAGGCCAACGGGCTTCTGCATGTCAGCCTTGACGTGGATTTCATCGAACCCGACATCGCGCCAGCCGTGGGCACCACGGTTCCCGGCGGAGCCACCTTCCGCGAGGCCCATCACATCATGGAGATGCTGCATGACAGCGGCCTTGTCACCTCGCTCGACCTGGTCGAACTGAACCCGTTTCTGGATGACCGTGGACGCACGGCGCGCCTGATGGTGGACCTGACCGCAAGCCTGTTCGGCCGCCGTGTGCTGGACCGTCGCACACAAAGTTATTGATCTTGTCTGACGAAAGGACATCCGATGCCGCCGCTTCCCTCTGAACTTGCCTATGTGCCCTTTGTGTCCGTTGAACACATGATGGGGCTTGTCCATCATATCGGCATTGAAAAACTGCTGATCGAACTTGCTGATGAGATCGAAGCCGATTTCAAGCGGTGGGAGTTGTTTGACAAAACCCCGCGTGTCGCCAGCCATTCGGACGTGGGCGTGATCGAGCTTATGCCGACCTCGGACGGCGAGATGTATGGCTTCAAATACGTGAACGGCCATCCGAAGAACACCAAAGAAGGGCTGCAAACCGTGACGGCGTTTGGTCTGTTGGCAGATGTGAACAGCGGATACCCCAAGTTGTTGAGCGAAATGACAGTGCTGACGGCCCTGCGCACGGCGGCGACCTCGGCGATGGCGGCGAAACATCTGGCGCCCAAGGGCGCGACGACGATGGCGATGATCGGCAACGGTGCGCAGTCCGAGTTTCAGTGCCTGGCCTTCAAGGCGATCTGTGGCATCGACACGGTGCGTTTGTATGACATCGACCCCGCCGCGACCGAGAAATGCGCCCGTAACCTTGCCGGGCAGGGGCTGACCGTCATTCCCTGCAAAACCGGCGAGGAAAGCATGGAAGGCGCGCAGATCATCACCACCTGCACCGCCGACAAACAATATGCGACGATTCTGACGGACAACATGATTGGCGAGGGCGTGCATATCAACGCCATCGGTGGCGACTGTCCCGGCAAGACCGAGCTGCATCGCGACATCCTGCTGCGGTCCAGCATCTTCGTGGAGTACCCCGAACAGACCTGGGTCGAGGGTGAGATCCAGCAGTTGGACAAGGACCACCCGATCACCGAGCTTTGGCGCGTGATCACCGGGCAGGCCAACGGGCGGACGGACGCCAAGCAGATCACGCTGTTTGACAGTGTGGGTTTCGCGATCGAGGATTTCTCGGCGCTGCGATACATCTCGAAATCGATCGAGGGAACAGAATTTTTCACCCAATTGGATATGCTGGCCGACCCCGATGATCCGCGCGACCTCTTCGGGATGCTGGAACGGTCGAAGGGTTAGCTCACTTCTCGCGACGTTAGGGCAGCGCCCTCCCGTGGGGAGGGTCGGACGCTGCCCGGGCCGAAGACCCGTGCATGAATGAAACACGGGCGTTGGATCACCCCATCGCCCGTGTTTTTTCGCTGCCTGGCGACTTAGCTTTCGTCCGCATAATCCGTGAGCGGCGGGCAGGTGCAGACCAGATGCCTGTCACCATAGGCGTTGTCCACGCGGTTGACGGGCGACCAGTACTTGTCCACCCGGAAGCTGCCCGCCGGAAAACACCCCCGTTCGCGGGTATAGGGCCGGTCCCATTCACCGACGAGGTCCACATAGGTATGCGGCGCGTTTTTCAACGGGTTGTTTTCCGGGTCGATCTTGCCTTCCTCAATCTCGCGAATTTCCTCCCGGATCGCCAGCATGGCATCGCAGAACCGATCCAGTTCGGCCTTGGTCTCGGACTCGGTCGGTTCGATCATCAGCGTGCCTGCCACGGGCCAGCTCATCGTTGGGGCATGGAAGCCGTTGTCGATCAAACGTTTGGCGATGTCATCGACGGTCACGCCCGCGCTATCGGCATAGGGGCGCGTGTCGATGATACATTCATGCGCCACGCGGCCATTGTGACCGGTGAACAGAACGTCGAACGCACCTTTCAGACGGGCCGCGATATAGTTGCCGTTCAGGATCGCCACTTTCGTCGCCTGGGTCAGTCCGTCGCCGCCCATCATCAGCACATAAGCCCAACTGATCGGCAGGATTGAACCCGATCCGAAGGGGGCAGCGGATACCGCGCCTTCTTCCCCGATCAGACCGTTGCCCGGCAGATGCGGCGCAAGATGAGCCTTCACGCCAATCGGCCCCATACCGGGACCACCGCCGCCATGCGGGATGGCGAAGGTTTTGTGCAGGTTGAGGTGGCTGACATCGCCGCCAATCTCGCCCAGTTTCGACAGGCCGACCATGGCGTTCAAGTTTGCGCCGTCGATATAAACCTGCCCGCCGTGGTCGTGGGTGATCTTGCAAACCTCGCGCACGGTTTCTTCGAACACGCCGTGGGTGGATGGATAGGTGATCATGCATGCCGCAAGCTTGTCGCCCGCCGCTTCGGCCTTGGCGCGGAAGTCATCAAGGTCGATGTCCCCATTCGCCGCTGATTTGACCACAACCACATCCATATCGACCATATGCGCCGAGGCCGGGTTGGTGCCGTGCGCGGAAATCGGGATCAGGCAGACATTGCGTTCACCCTGACCTTGCGCCCGGTGATAGGCCTGAATGGTCAAAAGCCCCGCATATTCCCCCTGCGCGCCCGAATTGGGTTGCATCGACATGTCATCATAGCCAGTGATCAGGCAGAGTTTCTGCTTCAAATCTTCGATCATCTCGCAATAGCCTTCGACCTGGCTTTCCGGGGCCATCGGGTGGATATAGGCAAACTCGCGCCACGTCACCGGCATCATTTCGGCAGCCGCATTTAGCTTCATGGTGCACGAGCCAAGCGGGATCATTGCGCGGTCAAGGGCCAGATCGCGGTCGGCCAAGCGACGCATGTAGCGCATCATTTCCGTCTCGGCCCGATTCATGTGGAACACTGGGTGGGTCAGATAGTCAGAGGTGCGCAGGCTGGCATCTGGCAGACGGTATTCATTGTCGCTGTCATCATAGCTGCGGGTGATGCCAAAGGCGCGCCAGACACCTTCAATCACGGCGGGTCGAGTGGCCTCATCCAGCGTTATGCCGACATATTCCGTTTCGACAGGTCGCAGGTTGATGCCTTCCTCACGCGCAGATTTCAGCACGGTGTTTTGCAGCGCGCCGACATGCACGGTGATCGTGTCAAAGAAGTGCTTCGAGGTGATGGTGAAGCCAGCATTCTCAAGCCCCTTGGCCAGTCGCACGGTTTTCAGATGCACGTCCTGCGCGATGGCTTTCAAACCTTCGGGGCCGTGGAAAACGGCATAGAAACCGGCCATCACCGCCAACAACGCCTGCGCGGTGCAGACATTCGAGGTCGCTTTTTCACGCCGGATGTGCTGTTCGCGGGTTTGCAGGGACAGGCGATAGGCCTGATTGCCGCGCGCATCGACCGAGACGCCGATCAAACGACCGGGCATCGAGCGTTTGTGCTGGTCGGCGGTGGCCATATAGGCGGCGTGTGGGCCGCCAAAGCCCATCGGCACGCCGAAACGCTGCGAAGAGCCGACGGCAATGTCAGCCCCCATCGCGCCCGGCTCTTTCAACACGGTCAGCGCCAGCGGGTCAGCGGAGACAATACCAACGGCTTTCGCTTCGTGCAGCGCGGTGATCTGGTCAGTGAAATCGCGCACACGGCCATAGGTGCCGGGATATTGGAAGATCGCACCGAACACCTCGTCCGCAACCAGATCTTGTTCCGGGTCGCCGATGACGATCTCGATCCCCAAGGGGGCCGCGCGGGTCTTCATCACCGCGATGTTTTGCGGGTGGCAGCCTTCGTCCACGAAGAACTTCGTGGCTTTCGACTTGGCGATGCGTTGCCCCATGGTCATCGCTTCCGCGCAGGCGGTGGCTTCGTCCAGAAGCGAAGCATTGGCGATTTCAAGTCCCGTCAGGTCCGAGATCATGGTCTGGAAGTTCAAGAGCGCCTCAAGCCGCCCCTGCGAAATCTCGGGCTGATAGGGCGTGTAAGCGGTGTACCAAGCCGGGTTTTCCAGAATGTTTCGCTGGATCGCAGGTGGCGTGACCGTGCCGTGATACCCCTGACCAAGCAACGAGCGCATGACCTGGTTCTTCGCGGCCGTATAGCGCATCTTGTGCAGCGCCTCACGTTCCGACAGTGCCGGACCCCAGTCCAAAGCGTCATCCTGTCGGATGCTTCTGGGAACGGTCTGGTCAATCAGGTCATCCAGATCCTTGACGCCGATCGTCTTGAACATCTCGTCCATCTCGGATGGTGACGGGCCGATATGGCGGCGGTTGGCGAAGTCATAAGGTTTGTAACCGGTGGGCGTGAACGACATTGCGTTTCTCCGTGCGGGGGCAGGCATAAGGGTTTGGCAAGGGCCGGACTGGCCCTTGCACCTGTGCAGAAAGGGTCAAGACCCGTGGATCAGCCGATGAATTTCTTATAGGCGGCTTCATCCATGTAATCATCCAGCGGGCTGGTGTCCGAGGCTTTGATCCTGAAGAACCACGCTTCACCTTCTGCGTCTTCGTTGACCTTGGTTGGTTCGTCCACGATGGTATCGTTCACCTCGACGATTTCACCATCCAGCGGGCTAAGGATATCGGACGCGGCCTTGACGCTTTCGATCACCACGATCTCGTCATCCTTGGATACGATATCGCCCACTTCGGGAAGTTCTACAAAAACAACATCACCAAGCTGTTCGGCGGCATGGGTGGTGATGCCCACGGTATAGACGCCGTCTTCTTCACGCAGCCATTCGTGTTCTTCGGTATATTTCATTCTGTGTCTCCTGCTGGATCTCTGGGGTCAACGTTTATAGGTGGCGGGGCGGAACGGCATGTCCGCGACCGTGACCGGCTGGCGCTTGCCGCGCACATCGCCGAAAATCCTTGTGCCGGTGTCGGCGTGGTCGATACCGACATAGCCCATCGACATGGGACGTTCGATGGATGGACCGAATGCGCCTGACGTGACTTCACCGATGGAAGTCTCTGCGTCCTCGGTCGCATAGAGCATTGTGCCAGCTCGCATGGGCGCGCGGCCATCGGGCAACAGGCCAACGCGGCGGCGGGTGGCACCGTTTTCGAACTCGGTCAGGATGCGATCGGCACCGGGGAAACCGCCTTCGCGCGCTCCACCAGTCTTGCGCACCTTTTGAACGGCCCATTCCAGCGCTGCCTCGACCGGTGTCGTTGTTGTGTCGATGTCATTGCCATAGAGGCACAGACCGGCCTCAAGCCGCAGACTGTCACGTGCGCCCAGGCCGATCGGTTCGACCTCCTCCATTGCCAGAAGCGCACGGGCGAAGGTTTCGGCATGAGCTTGGGGAACCGAGACTTCATAGCCGTCCTCGCCAGTATAACCCGAGCGGGACAGCCACAGCTCGCCAAAGTCACTGTCGGTGACGGACACATCCATGAATTTCATGTCCTTGGCCGACGGCACCAGCCGCGAAAGCGCCGCCTCGGCAGCCGGTCCCTGCAAGGCCAGAAGGGCGCGGTCGTCAATCACTTCGACCTCGCAATCGGTCAGGTGGACGCGCATATGGGTGATATCGGCATCCTTGCATCCAGCGTTCACCACAAGGAACAGGTGATCGCCCCGATTGGCGATCATCAGGTCGTCCAGAATGCCACCGTCGTCATTGGTGAACAGGCCATAGCGCTGGCGACCTTCGGCCAGCGCGATGACAGATTGGGGCACAATGCGTTCCAGAGATTGGGCAGGATTGTCGCCACGCAAGATCACCTGACCCATATGGCTGACATCGAACAGCCCAGCGGCGGTGCGCGTGTGCAGATGTTCTTTCATCACGCCCAATGGGTATTGCACGGGCATTTCGTAACCGGCAAACGGCACCATCTTGGCGCCAAGCTCCAGATGCAGGTCATAAAGACCCGTCCGCTTCAGATCGTCTTGGGCTGCACCCATGGCCATTCCTCCAACTGTTACCGGTAAGTCATGGAAGCCATGCGCCCGGCATCGTTCAGACGCCTTCGCGTCTATCGATGCCCCCTCTGTCCGTTTCGCCTGAGATCGTTATCCCTTCGGCGGGCATCTGTGTGCCTCTCTCCAGAGTCATGTTCGCCGCATCGGTCCGTGGGCCTGAGAGTTTACCGGGGCGGTTGCTCCTTCGGCACCAGCTTTCGCCAGATTCTCCCGATGCGATGGCGTTACGTTATCCGCCCACGCCGGTTTCGGCAAGAGCTTGAATACAACCGTATGCGGGGTCACAGTATGATCATGCAGGACCCGTTTTTCTTCGGCTATGGCTCGCTTGTGAACCGCCGCACCCATTCCTTTCAAAACGCCCAGCCCGCACGGGTGTCGGGGTGGCGGCGGGCATGGCGTCGCTCGCCGTTCCGGGATGTGTGTTATCTGACGGCTGTGCCGGACCGGGAAGACTATATCGAAGGGTTGATCGCCTCGGTGCCGGGCGCGAATTGGGCGGTGCTGGACGAACGCGAACGGGCCTATGCGCGTGTGCCACTTGGGTCTGAGGTGCAGCATTCGGCCGGGGCGGTAGAGGTAGCGATTTATGCCATAGAACGCGGTCATCATCACACGCCCACCGACGACAATCCGGTCTTGCTCAGCTATATCGACGTGGTGGTGCAGGGATATTTGTCCGAGTTCGGCATGGCCGGCGTCACCCATTTCTTCGAAACCACGGAAGGATGGCATGCACCGATCCTGAACGACCGCCTTGCGCCAATTTATCCGCGCGCACAAACGCTGACCGAGGAAGAGCGCGCCTTGGTGGACGAAGGTCTGTCGCGCCTATCGGCGAAAGTGAAACAAGGATATCCGCTTGGTTAGCCGCTGATATGACACGGCGTCAGTGTCGAATTGGGCCGGTGCCACTTTTCGTAAAGTTCGTGCAGAAAGCGCCAAGGCAATCACTGCAAAAAACAGCCCGCCAGCGGCTTGCCCGATCAAGACACCCGGAGCGCCCCATAGGGACGCGCCCAGAATGACAAGCGGTATGGTGCCCAATGTCTGACGCCCCCAGTTGATCCAGGTGGAATAGAACGGGTGGCCGAGGTTGTTGAAACTGGCATTGGTGACGAAGATCACGCCGTTGAAGAACCATGCCAGCGCCAAAGGCCCGCAGAACAAATAGACAAGATCGCGGCTTAAGCCTTCAGCATTGAACAGATCCGCAATCGGCGCGCGCAGGATGAACAAGATTGCGCTGACACCGACCGAAACGCACAGGACAAACACCAGCCCGTCACGAATGGCGCGACGCACACGGTCCAGTTGACCCGCCCCGAAATTCTGGCCGACAATCGGACCAATCGCACCCGACAGCGCAAAAATCACGGCAAATGAGACTGGAACAAGCCGCCCGACAATGGCCATACCTGCGACCGCATCTTCGCCAAACTGTGCCGTGGCGCGGGTGACATAGGCCTGACCGACCGGTGTTGCAAACTGGGTCAGGATGGCGGGCAGGGCAATGGTCATGATGGCTGCAAAATCGACCTTGAAATCGACGGAACGAGGCCGATCCAGCCCGCCATGATGGCGCAGCACGGGATAGATTGACATGACGGCAATGGTGGCGCGCGCGCAGACCGAAGCAAGTGCGGCACCGGTCAGTTCGAGGTCCAGCCCAAAGATCAGGATCGGGTCGAGGACCGCATTCACAACCCCGCCCCAGATGGTCGCCATCATGGCCCGACGCGCGTCCCCATGCGCGCGCAAAATCGCGCCGCCGACCATGCCCACGATCAGGATGGGCAGGCTGGGAAGGATGATCCTGAGATATCCTGTGGCAAGCACCAATGTTTCGCCGGATGCGCCCAAAAGCGCGGTCAGTTGGGGAACGAAGGCCCACACGATGGCGGCAAATACGCTGCCGATGACGACGCCATACAGCAAGGCGGTCGCGGCCCGGCGTTTGGCGGTTTGCTTGTCGCCTTCACCCAACGCCCGCGCAACCAGCGCCCCGGCGGCAATCGACATCCCGATACCAAACGAGGTGGTGAAAAACAGGATTGCACCGGCATACCCAACGGCAGCGGCCAATTCCTCATGACCCAGCATCGAGATGAAAATCATGTCGACGAGGTCGACAAGAAAGATGGCCATCAATCCAACAGATGCGGTCAGCGACATGACCGCGATGTGGCGCATCAGGCTGCCGCTTAGAAATTTCGCCTGTGTGGCGCTTGCACCTGCCGGTTGGGCCATTGTCTTCTCCTGTCACGCCCATGCAGCATGGAGGAGAGATGCGCGGCGGACCATAGGCAATTGAATGAGATCGGTGGCGCTGGAGCAGCCAGAGCTTGGCGACGGATCAATCCTTTGCGCGGATCACTTGCAAAAGCGGCATCAGGGCCGACATATCCGGCCCATGGCTCATTCCGGTCAGGGCCTTGCGCAGGGGCATGAACAGCCCGCGCCCTTTGCGGCCCGTGGCTTCTTTCACGGCGGCGGTCCAGGTCGACCAGCTATCCGCGTCATAAGGTCCGTCGGGAAGAAGACCCATCGCGGTTGCGACGAACTCGCGGTCTTCTTCGTCAATCACCGGGTCGGCGCCGTCGCGACACAGGGTCCACCAGGTCTTCAGATCGCCCAGCGTCGTGATGTTTTCACGCGCGACCGTCCAAAAGGCATCGGCTTTGTCGGCGGGAACGCCAAGACTGTCCAGTGTATCCGTGACCGCATCAACCGGCAGATGGGACAGATAGCGGGCCGTCAGCGGGAACAGGTCTTCTACGTCAAACTTGGTGGGGGCCGAACTGAAGCTCGACAGATCAAACCCTTCGACGATTTCGTTCAGCGAGTTGCGAAGTTCGACCGGTTGCGACGACCCAAGGCGGGCCAGCAGGCTGAGCAGCGCCATCGGTTGCACACCGCGTTCGCGCAAGTCGCGGATTGCCAACGTGCCCAGCCGTTTCGACAGCGCCTCGCCCTGCGGGCCGGTCAGAAGCGAGTGGTGTGCAAATGATGGAACCTTGCCGCCCAACGCTTCGATAATCTGGATTTGCGTCGCGGTGTTGGTCACGTGGTCCGAGCCGCGCACCACATCGGTGATGCCGAAGTCGATGTCGTCACAGACCGACGCCAAGGTATAAAGGAACTGCCCGTCCCCGCGGATCAGAACCGGATCAGAGACGGATGCCGCATCAATCGAGATGTCGCCCAGAATGCCGTCCGTCCAGTTGATCCGCTCGTGATCCAGCTTGAACCGCCAGTGGCCCTTACCGCGTTCATCGCGCAACTTGGCTTTTTCGTCATCGGACAGCGCCAGCGCCGAGCGGTCGTAGACTGGGGGTTTGCCCATGTTCAGTTGCTTCTTGCGCTTCAGGTCCAGCTCGGTCGGGGTTTCGAAACACTCGTAAAACCGGCCCATATCGCGCAGCTTCCGGGCGGCTTCCTCATAGCGGTCCAGCCGGTCGGATTGCTTTTCGACCCGATCCCATGTCAGGCCCAGCCATTCCAGATCCTCTTGGATGGCATCCGCGTATTCCTGCTTGGACCGCTCGGGGTCAGTGTCATCAAGGCGCAGGATGAATTGCCCGCCCGATTTGGCAGCGATCAAATAGTTGAACAGCGCGGTGCGCAGGTTGCCAACATGGATGTAGCCGGTGGGCGAGGGGGCAAAGCGGGTGGTGGTCATGGGTCAGGTCTCCTTGGCTCGTCCCTCTTTCATACTGGCCTGCTTTTGTCCATATATTCCCGTATGACCCGCAAATACGCTCCTTCTGTCGCTGATATTGAAGCGCTTGCCTTCGACGCCCGGATGCGTCTTCCACCCATCTTTGTCGAAAAGGCGCTGGAAGTTGCCATTCGCGTCGAAAACATGCCGAACGCCGTGTTGCTGTCAGAGATGGAGATCGAAGACCCATTCGAACTGACGGCCGTTTACGAGGGCATCCCGCTGACGCAAAAATCCGTGTCCGATCAACCCTTCGCGCCGGACACTGTCACGCTGTTTCGCAGGCCGATCCTCGATGAATGGGCGTCGCGTGGGGATGTCTCGCTGGCTGAACTGGTGGGGCACATCGTTGTGCACGAATTTGCCCATCACTTCGGATGGTCGGACGAGGATATCGCGCAAATTGATCGCTGGTGGGAGTGATCAGCTGGGCCGCACCTTCCATGTTTTGTCGAGATCGCGCAGCCCTGCGCGGATCAGTTCGGCCAACACGTCCAGATCAATATCGGCCAGCTTGTTCACGTATAGGCAGGACTTGCCCATCCTGTATTTGCCAAGCCGGGTCAGGATGTCACCGTAATCTGCATATCCGGGCATGATATAGATCGAATGACGCGCCTTGCGCGGGGAAAAGCCAGTGGCCAGAAAGTCGCCTTCGCGTCCACTGTCATAGCGGTAGCGATAACGGCCATAGCCGATTATGGATGGCCCCCACATAACGGGCGAAAATCCAGTCACCTGACAAAACAACCGATCAAGCACCCGCGCGTCTTCACGTTTCGCAGGCGGTTCGGTTGTCGCGATAAATTCGGCGACGGCTTGTCCGGTCGGTTGTGTTTTGTTGTCGGCCATGCTGATCCCAAGTGCACGATTTTTACGCATGTCACGATTGCGTGACGCCATCCATTTCCGGTTGGATTTCCAGTATAGTGCAGGTTCGATTTTCATCAAAACTTGCTCTTACTTGGAGGTCACTCATGAAATCTTTTTCTGTTCCAAATCTGTCGCGTCGGCATCTTCTGATGGCGGGGGCCGCCGCCCCTTTGGCCGGTCTGGTCTCGGGTCCGGCACACGCCATGGCCCCGCAAATGGGATTGTCCAGCACGGCATCGCAGACCGTAAAGCTGGGTGGATTTGAGGTCACGACACTTTTGGCGGGTAATCGCACAGTGGAAGAGCCGCAAAGCATCTTTGGCATGAACGCCAGCGCGGAAGATTTTGCAGCCGCCTCTGATGCGGCAAATATCCCCACAACCGCCGCGCAGTTCTTCTTCACACCAACATTGGTCAACACCGGGTCAGAGCTTGTGCTGTTTGACACAGGCCTGAACCCGGCAGGGATCACGGCGGCATTGGCCGGGGCGGGCTATACGCCGGATCAGGTGGACATTGTTGTGCTGACCCACATGCACGGAGACCACATTGGCGGGCTGTCCGGCGATGCGGGAACTACCTTTCCCAACGCTCGCTATGTCACCGGCGCCGTTGAGTTCGACCATTGGGCAGCGGCGGGCAATGAGGGATTCGATGCCAAGGTCGCACCGCTGGCCGAACAAACCACGATGATCAATGGTGGCGATACGGTCGCATCCGGCATCGAAGCCGTCGAAGCCTTCGGCCACACGCCGGGCCACATGGCCTATCGGCTCGAAAGTGATGGCAAATCGCTGCTGATCGCAGCGGATTTCGCCAACCACTATGTCTGGTCGCTGGGTTATCCCGATTGGGAGGTGAAGTTCGACATGGACAAATCCGCCGCCGCCACAACCCGGCGCACCCTGCTGTCGATGCTGGCCGCCGAACGGATACCGTTCATCGGATACCACATGCCGTTCCCGGCGCTGGGCTATGCTGAAGCACGGGATGACCGCTTCCAATATGTCCCGCACAGCTATCAGCTTTTGATGGGTTAAAGCGCACAGGCGGCGGGGCGATCAGCTTTCGTCCCGCCAGCGGTTCACAATCGGATAACGGCGATCCAGCCAGAAACTTCGCATGGTCAGGCGGGTGCCCGGCGCGGATTGGAAGCGTTTGTATTCTGAGATGAAGATCAGATGTTCGACCTTCTTCACGGTCGCCCGGTCGAACCCGTCTGCCACCAGCTCAGCCACGGATTTTTCGTCGTCGATCAACCCTTCAAGGATCGCATCCAGAACCTCATAGGGTGGCAGGCTGTCTTCGTCTTTCTGATCGGGGCGCAGTTCAGCGGACGGAGGCTTGTCGATGATTGACACCGGAATAACCTCGCCTTCCGGCCCTTTCATCCAGTCGCGGTGATTGGCGTTGCGCCAACGACATTGCTCAAACACCCGCGTTTTATACAGGTCTTTGATCGGGTTATAGCCGCCGGACATGTCGCCATAGATGGTCGCATATCCCACCGCGAGCTCGGATTTGTTGCCTGTGGTCAAGAGCATCGCACCGGTCTTGTTGGACAGCGCCATCAGCAGCAGGCCGCGCAGTCGGGACTGGATGTTTTCCTCGGTCACGTCGGGCGTGGTGCCTTCAAACAGCGGCGCCAACGTGTTGGTGATCGCGTCGCGCCCTTCCTTGATCGGCACGAAATCATAGGTGCAGCCAAGGCGCTGGGCGATGTCCTTGGCGTCATCCAGCGAACTTTGCGAGGTATATTCCGACGGCAACATCACACAGCGCACATTTTCCGGCCCCAAAGCATCCGCTGCGATGGTGGCAACAATCGCGCTGTCGATTCCACCCGACAGACCCAGAAGCACTTGCTTGAAGCCGGTCTTGCTCATGTAGTCGCGCAGGCTCTCGACCATCGCGCGATAATCCTGTTCCCACTCATCCCCATGCACAGCAATGGCGCCGGGGGCGATGCGCCAGCCATCATCCGCGCGGTTCAGATCGAAATGCCGGATTTCTTCGTCAAAGGTTGCCATGCGGAAGGCAAGTTCTCCACCCGGATTAAGCGCGAACGATCCGCCATCGAACACCTGATCGTCCTGCCCGCCCACCATATTCAGATAGATCAGCGGCAGCCCCGTTTCGACGACACGCGCCACCATGTGGTTCACACGCACGTCGAACTTGCGCCGGTAATAGGGCGAGCCATTGGGGATCAGCAGAAACTCGGCACCGCTTTCGGCCAGCGTTTCGCAAACATCTTCGCCATGCCACGCGTCTTCGCAAATCGGGATACCGATGCGGATCGGGCCCATGGCAACCGGGCCTTGCGGGTCGGCGGATGTGAATTGGCGTTCTTCGTCAAACACAGTGAAGTTGGGCAGGCGCTGTTTCAAAACACGCGCGGCCACCTTGCCGCCGTGCAGAATGTAATAGGCGTTGAACAAATGCGCCCCGTCATGGAACGGTCCGCCAATGCCGATTGCAGGACCGTCGGCGCAATCCGCAGCAAGTTGATCGACCGCCGCCATCGCGTCGCGAAAAAACTGAGGGCGCATCACAAGGTCTTGTGTCTGATAGCCTGTGATGAACGCTTCGGGCAGAGCCAGCAGGTCACTGCCTGCGGCCTTGGCCTGCCCCCACGCCTTGCGGGCCTTTTCAGCATTCGCGGCAATCGCGCCGACGGTGGGGTTTAGCTGCGCCAACGTCAGGCGGAAATGGTCACTCATCGCGCGTATCCTTCTGGCCCGGCGATCCCTGCCGGGTTTGATCTTGCGCTCAGATGTAACAGGTTTATGTGCAGGATAAAGTGCATGCGTTGGAAAACCGTTGTTTCAGGGCAGACCCTCGCATAGTCTTGGTGCGGGTTTGCGTGGGTTGAAGCGCGAAAAATGCACTCATTGAAAGAGGTTGGACATGGATCCCCTTCGTACAGGTTTTCGCGGTTTTGCGTTCTTCATGATGCTGGGCGCAGCGCCTGTCATGGCTCAGATCGAAACCAAGCAATACGAAGATGGCGCCGTCTATGAAGGGACGTTCAAGGGCGGTGTGCAGCACGGCATGGGCACGCTGCAACTGCCAACCGGTTATGAATATACCGGCGAATTTATTGAAGGCGAGATCATCGGCCAGGGCGTGGCGCGATTCCCCAACGGCTCGATCTATGAAGGCAGTTTTGCCAAGGGAAAACCCGAAGGCTTCGGCAAGATCACCTTTGCCGACGGATCGACGTTCGAGGGCGATTGGGTGGATGGCAAGATCAACGGATCCGGCCTGGCCATCTATGCCAACGGCATTAAATACGAAGGCGGATTTCGCAACGCCATGCATCACGGGCAGGGCCGGTTACAAAGTCCCACGGGCTATATCTACGAAGGCGACTGGGTTGCCGGCGTGAAAGAGGGGCGCGGCACTTCAACCTATGCCGATGGATCAGTGTATGATGGTGAAATGCGTGGGGGGGAGCGCCATGGCACCGGCGTTTTGACTCAAGCGGATGGCATGATCTTCGATGGCACGTGGGAAAAAGGCCAGATGCAGGGTGAAGGTATCCTGAAACAGGCCAATGGCGACATTTATTCCGGCAATTTCGTAGCAGGTGCCCGTCAGGGGCAGGGGGTCGTCGAATACGCCAACGGTGATCGCTATGAAGGCAGTTTTGAAAGCGACAAGCGTCATGGACAGGGCGTTTTCGAAGGCGCTGATGGATATCGCTATGAAGGCAATTGGGTTGCTGGCGCCATCGAAGGCTCGGGCAAGGTGACTTATCCCGACGGCTCTGTTTACGAGGGGCAATTTCGTGACGGTCTGGCCGATGGCATGGGCGCGATTACTTACCCGGACGGCAACACCTATGAGGGTGAATGGAAGGCGGGTGTCATCGAAGGCAAAGGCGTTGCGCGCTATGCCAATGGCACGGTTTATGATGGCATGTTCAAAGACGCGCTGTATGACGGGCAGGGCAGTTTGACCACCGCGGACGGAACATCCTACGTCGGGGACTGGCAAGCAGGTCAGCCGCACGGTCAGGGGCGCTCGGTCTTCCCGGATGGCGCGACATATGAAGGCGGTTTCGTTGGCGGGCTGCGCGAAGGCAAAGGCAAATACACCGTGGCGGATGGGTTCTCATATGAAGGGGATTGGCTGTCGGGTCTGTTTCATGGACAAGGCGTCGCGATTTATGCGAATGGCGACCGCTACGAGGGCAGTTTCCAAAAAGGAAAGCGTCATGGTGAGGGCGTCGTGACCCGCGCAGACGGCAGTCAGGAAGACGGTACATGGGAAGACGGTGTCATCGCCGGGGCTGCCACGACATCGCCTGCGCCCGAGATTGACAGCACAGCCGGGGAAGCGGCGGCAGAGGCCAGTTCGGACGCCGCCGCCAACTAAGCTGACCCCGACAATTTGTCAAAGCTTGCTCGAAAAAGGGGTTTATCTCGCGCCAAACCGCCCTATAGTCGCGCCCATGGTATCGCAGAAACATATCACACATTGCCCCGCGCAGGGCCTTCTGCTTCTTCTTAGCCGCCTCTGAGCGTGCCGTTTTGGCGCGACCGCTCAGGGGAACCGCCATACGCGCCACGAACCGGCCCGACCTTGGGCCACAAAGGCTAAGACACTTCTACTGAAAGACATGACAATGACCACCACATCGGATCACGTGTTGATTTTCGACACAACCTTGCGTGACGGCGAACAAAGCCCCGGCGCGACCATGACGCATGACGAGAAACTGGAAATCGCCGAGATGCTGGATGACATGGGCGTCGACATCATCGAAGCGGGTTTTCCGATTGCATCGGAAGGCGATTTCGCCGCGGTGCGCGAGATTGCGAAACGGTCGAAACAATCGGTGATTTGCGGGCTGAGCCGCGCGAATTTCAAGGATATCGACCGCTGCGCCGAAGCTGTTCGCCACGCCGCGAAACCGCGTATTCACACCTTTATCGGCACATCGCCCTTGCACCGGGATATCCCCAACCTGACCAAAGACGCGATGGCGGACCTGATCCATGAAACCGTGACGCATGCACGCAATCTGACTGACGATGTGCAGTGGTCGGCCATGGATGCGACCCGGACCGAACACGACTATCTGTGCCGGGTGATCGAGATTGCGATCAAAGCGGGCGCCACGACGATCAACATCCCCGACACGGTCGGCTATACCGCCCCGCGCGAAAGCGCAGACCTGATCCATATGCTGATCGAGAAAGTGCCGGGCGCGGACGAAGTGACGTTTGCAACCCATTGCCACAACGATCTGGGCATGGCGACGGCAAACTCGCTGGCCGCGGTCGAAGCGGGTGCGCGTCAGATTGAATGCACGATCAACGGATTGGGCGAACGCGCCGGCAACACGGCGCTGGAAGAGGTCGTGATGGCGTTGAAGGTGCGCCATGACATCATGCCGTGGAACACGCGAGTGGACACAAAAAAGATCATGAACATCTCACGTCGGGTGGCGCAGGTGTCTGGTTTTGCGGTGCAGTATAATAAGGCCATCGTTGGCAAGAACGCCTTTGCGCATGAAAGCGGAATTCACCAGGATGGGATGCTGAAGAACGCCGAGACGTTCGAGATCATGCGTCCTGAGGATGTTGGCCTGTCGGAGACCAGTCTGGTCTTGGGCAAACACTCGGGCCGGGCCGCGCTGCGCGACCGGTTGAATCAGTTGGGATTTGACGTGGGCGACAACCAGTTGAAGGACGTCTTCGTGCGCTTCAAGGAACTGGCCGACCGCAAGAAAGAGGTATTTGACGATGACCTGATCGCCCTGATGCGTGACGGGACTGACGCCGCCAATGACCGAATTCAGGTGAAATTCCTGCGTGTCATCTGTGGCACCGAAGCACCGCAATCCGCTGACCTGACGTTGGAGGTCGACGGCGTGGACCACCAGAAGACCGCCACGGGGGATGGACCGGTCGATGCGACCTTCAACGCGATACAACAACTGTTCCCCCACGACGCGCGGTTGCAACTGTATCAGGTGCATGCCGTGACCGAAGGGACCGACGCGCAAGCCACGGTGTCGGTGCGGATGGAGGAGAACGGCAAGATCGTCACCGGCCAGTCGTCCGACACCGATACGGTGGTGGCGTCCGCCAAGGCTTATGTGAACGCGCTGAACAACCTGTTGGTGCGGCGCGAGAAAACGAAGCCCGAGAGCGTTTGATCCATTGACCATCATGCGGGTGGGTTTACACTCGCCCGTATGAGACGCGCCCTGTCAAACCGCACCTATGCCACGCTATTCACCGCGCAGGTGGTGGCATTGCTGGGCACCGGGTTGATGACCATTGCACTGAGCCTGCTGGCCTATGATCTGGCAGGCGATGCGGCGGGCGCCGTTCTGGGCACGGCCTTTACCATCAAGATGCTTGCCTATGTCGGGTTGTCGCCGGTGCTGGCAGCGATTGCGGAGCGTCTGCCACGAAAGGCGGTGATGATCGGAGCGGATTTGGTGCGTGCGGCGGTGGCGCTGGCCCTGCCGTTTGTCTCTGAGGTTTGGCAGATATATGTTCTGATCTTTCTGCTGCAAACCGCATCGGCAAGTTTCACGCCGGTGTTTCAGGCCACGATACCTGATGTGTTGACCGATGAAGACGAATATACTCAGGCGCTTTCGCTGTCGCGCTTGGCCTATGATCTTGAAAACCTGCTTAGCCCATCCCTTGCCGCACTTCTGCTGCTGGTGATCTCGTTCCACGGGCTTTTCGTGGGGACGGTTGTGGGCTTTCTGGTTTCGGCGGCTCTCGTGGCGCAGACATCGCTTCCGCGCAGCGCACAATCAGCAGAGAAAAGACCGTTTCGCGAGCGCCTGACCCGCGGCAGTCGGATATATCTTGCGACGCCGCGGCTGCGCGGGCTTTTGGCGTTGAACCTGACCGCCGCCGCGATCGGTGCTTTCGTTCTGGTGAATTCGGTTGTGCTGGTTCGGGCGGAATACGGGTTGGGCGAACGGGCCTTGGGTGTCGCAATGGCCGCCTTCGGAGGTGGCTCGATGTTGGCCGCGATCTTGTTGCCACGCGTGCTGAGGCGGGTGCGGGAACGTGATGTGATGGTGCCGTCGGCAATTGCGCTGACCGCGCTGGCGTTTGTATTTGCCGCGTTAAGTTGGGGTGCTTCCCTTCCTGCTTGGGGGGTGTTTCTGACGATCTGGGCGCTGATCGGCGCGCTCTATTCTGCGATCCTGACTCCTTCGGGACGGCTGTTGCGCATCTCGGCCCATTCCGAGGATCGACCGGCGATTTTTGCGGCACAGTTCGCACTCTCACATGCTTGCTGGCTTGTGACCTATCCTTTGGCCGGTTGGGTCGGGAAGGCGGCAGGGCTTTCGGTTTCGCTTCTGGTGCTTGGTGGGTTGGGTGTATTGGGTGTTCTGGCCGCTATCAGGTTCTGGCCTGCCAATGCCGAGCGGATTGTCGAACACAGCCATCCGCACTTGCCATCGGATCACCCCCACATGAAAGCCTATCTCGGTCAGGGACAAAACCATGCCCACGCTTTCATCATTGATGACGAACACAAGGTTTGGCCGACCCATGGTTAGGCAACCAGACCCAATCCATGACCAGACAATTTCCGCCTTTCCATTTAAGCGATAAGCCGCCTGCGAACGTGCATTAGGTCTTTCACCCGAGCGTGCTGACCCTTATATATCCATCGGTCTGCGCCCATTTGGGGAATCGCGGACTATAAGGGTATTGAAGCGGGGTAGGCAGTAATGGTTGGGTTTTCGAGTCTGTTTTCGTCGGACATGGCAATTGACCTTGGAACGGCGAATACGCTGGTTTACGTGAAGGGCAAGGGAATTGTCCTAAACGAACCTTCGGTCGTTGCCTACCATGTAAAGGACGGTGTCAAGAAGGTGCTGGCGGTGGGCGAAGACGCCAAGCTGATGCTGGGCAGGACGCCCGGTTCCATCGAAGCCATTCGCCCCATGCGCGAAGGCGTGATTGCAGACTTCGACAGCGCGGAAGAGATGATCAAGCATTTCATCCGCAAGGTGCACAAACGCACGACCTTCTCGAAACCGAAAATTATTGTCTGTGTCCCGCACGGCGCCACCCCTGTTGAAAAACGTGCCATTCGCCAGTCGGTGATCTCGGCAGGTGCGCGCAAGGCAGGGCTGGTGGCCGAACCGATTGCCGCGGCAATTGGTGCCGGGATGCCGATCACCGACCCGACCGGAAACATGGTTGTTGATATCGGTGGCGGCACGACCGAGGTTGCCGTGATGTCGCTGGGTGACATTGTCTATGCGCGCTCGGTGCGCGTGGGTGGCGATCGGATGGATGATGCGATCATCAACTATCTGCGCCGCCAGCAGAACATTCTGGTGGGCGAAACCACCGCTGAACGCATCAAGACCTCGATTGGCACGGCGCGGATGCCCGATGACGGGCGCGGCGCGTCGCTGAAAATCCGGGGTCGCGATCTGTTGAACGGTGTCCCCAAGGAAACCGAGATTTCTCAGGCACAAGTCGCTGAGGCGCTGGCCGAACCCGTGCAGCAGATTTGCGAAGCCGTGATGACCGCGCTGGAAGCGACTCCGCCCGATCTGGCGGCTGACATCGTGGATCGCGGCGTAATGCTGACCGGCGGTGGAGCGTTGCTTGGCGAGCTGGATCTTGCCTTGCGCGAACAGACCGGTCTGTCCATCTCGGTCGCGGATGAAAGTCTGAACTGCGTGGCGCTGGGCACCGGCAAAGCGTTAGAGTTCGAAAAGCAACTGCGCCACGTCATCGACTACGACAGCTGACAGGCCCGCCCCGCGCAGTCGGGGCTGGTCTCGTCTGGTGTGACCGGAGGCCATCTTGGCAAAAAAGAGCAATCAGAGCGACATCTATGCCCGCCCGCTGCGCAGGCTTATGGTCGGGATTCTGATGGTTTGTCTGTTTTTGGTCTTCCTTGTCTGGCGCATCGACAGTCCACGCGTGGAACGGTTTCGCGCCAATCTGGTGGATCGTGTGGTGCCCAGTTTCGATTGGGCCTTGGTGCCCGTCACGAAACTTGTGGGTATGGTCGAGGATTTTCAGTCCTACCAACGTATCTATGAACAAAATCAGGAATTGCGCCGCGAATTGCAGCAGATGAAAGCCTGGAAAGAGGCCGCGCTTCAACTGGAACAGGAGAACGCGCAACTTCTGAACCTGAACAATGTCAGGCTGGATGCGCAACTGTCCTATGTAACCGGCGTCGTGTTGACCGATAGCGGGTCGCCGTTCCGGCAATCGGTGCTTCTGAACATCGGGGCGCGCGACGGGATAATTGACGGCTGGGCCACCACGGACGGTCTGGGCTTGGCGGGCCGTATCTCGGGTGTCGGTCAGAAAACAAGCCGTGTCATTCTTCTGACTGACAGCAACAGCCGTGTGCCGATCATGGTTCAACCTTCGGGACAGACGGCCTTGCTGGTGGGCGACAACTCGGTCGCGCCACCGATTGATTTCCTTGAAGCGCCGGAAAAAGTGCGCCCTGGCGACCGTGTTGTCTCGTCAGGTGACGGAGGGGTTTTCCCGGCGGGGCTTTTGGTGGGGCACGTCGCCATGGGCACTGACCGTCGTTTGCGTGTCCGTCTTTCCGCCGATTATGAGCGGTTGGAGTTTCTGCGGGTTCTACGCAGTCACCCCGGCGAAAAAGTGGATGATGACGGGGCTTTGATCGTCTCGACGCCTGCGCTTCCCCCGCTGCCAGAAACGATCATTGATGACCTGGAACCCGACGCGCAATCCGATACGTCCTCGGCGGAAGGAGCCGACGGATGACGGACCACCTTACCCTCATGCGTTGGCTGTTCTCGATGGCACTTGCCGCTATCGCGGCGGTTGTGCTGTTCGCCCGTCTTTTGCCGATCGACCTTACGCCGGGGCGCTTTCCCGGCCCAGACATCCTGTTGGCTTTCACCTTCGCATGGGTGCTGCGCCGTCCGGATTATGTGCCGGTCCTTCTGGTTGCGATCCTGTTTTTTCTGATGGACATGTTACTGTTGCGTGTGCCTGGCGTTTGGCCTTTGATGGTTGTTGCAGGGTCCGAGTTCCTGAGGCGCCGCGAATCCGGTCTGCGCGAACAGCCATTCCTTGTCGAATGGGGGCTGGTCGCGATGACGCTGTTCGCCATGCTGATCGGGCAGCGAGTCTTGTTGGCGGTGTTCTTTGTTGATCAGGTGCCACTTGGCCGAGAACTGATGCAGTTGATTTCGACGACGGGGGCCTATCCGCTGGTGGTCTTTGTATCGGTCTTTCTGCTGGGCGTTGAAAAACTGCAACCCGGTGATGATGCAATTACAAGGCAAACGTCATGAAACGATCGCCAATTGATACCGAGAAAAGCGCGCGCGGCATCACCCGTCGAGGTCTTTTTCTTGGCGGATTGCAAGTATCTTTCGCTGCCTTGCTGGTGGGTCGAATGCGGTTCATGCAGGTCGATCAGACCGAAGAATATCGCACACTTGCAGAAGAAAACCGCATCAAGTTTCAACTGATCCCGCCCGCCCGTGGCATGATCCATGACCGGAATGGAAAGCTGATCGCGGGCAACGAGCAGAACTATCGCATCGTCCTGGTGCGCGAAGACGCCGGTGATCCTGCCAAGGTTTTGAAACGGTTGCGCAAGATCGTCTGGATCGAGGATGAAGAGATTGCACGTATCCTGTCCGAGATGAAGCGGCGCAGTTCATTTGTGCCGGTCACGGTGGCGGATCGTGTGGCCTGGGAAGATGTTGCCGAAGTTGCGATCAATGCGCCCGTGTTGCCAGGAATCACGCCCGAGGTCGGATTGTCGCGTATTTATCCCCGAGCCTCCGATTTCGCACATGTGGTCGGCTATGTCGGTCCGGTGTCCGACTATGATCTTGGCAAACTGGAAGACCCGGACCCGCTTCTGCAAATTCCGCGTTTTCAGATAGGTAAAAGCGGGGTTGAGGCGAAGCTGGAACTGTCTCTGCGCGGCTCAGCCGGCACGCGCGAAGTCGAGGTCAACGCAGTCGGGCGTGAAATGCGCGAACTCGGCCGGGAAGATGGGCAGGCGGGCGACAATATCCAGTTAACCATCGATGCGGATCTTCAAGCCTATGTTCAGGCGCGGATGGCAGGTGAGAGCGCGGCGGCGGTGGTCATGGACACGCAAACCGGCGATATATTGGCCATCGGATCGACCCCGTCCTTTGACCCAAATAAATTCGTCCGGGGCATTTCGGGACCGGATTACAAGGCGCTGCTGGACGACCCTTACCGCCCGCTTGCGGCAAAACCGGCACAAGGCACCTATCCGCCGGGATCGACATTCAAAATGATGACGGCATTGGCCGCGCTGGAAGAAGGCGTGATTGGGGTCGATGAAATCGTAAAATGTATCGGGTATATTGAAGTTCGCAATCGACGGTTTCATTGCTGGAAACGGGCTGGGCACGGCAAGGTCGATTTGGTGAAAGGCCTGCGTGAAAGCTGCGACGTCTACTACTATGAGATCGCGCAACGGGTGGGGATTGACAAGATCGCCGCGATGGCCCGACGTTTCGGTCTGGGCGAGCAGCCTGATCTGCCACTGTCCGCAGTCGCGGATGGTTTGATTCCGGACAAGGCATGGAAAAGAGAAGCCCGCAGCGCCGAATGGGTGATAGGCGACAGCCTGAATGCGGGGATCGGACAAGGCTTCGTGTTGACATCGCCGCTGCAACTGGCCGTGATGACGGCGCGGGTTGCGACTGGTCAAGCCATTTCCGCACGGCTGGTGCGCGCGATCAACGGGGTGGAGCAGCCGATCCTGAACGATGGACCGCTGGGCATCGGACAAGCCAATCTGGAGATCGTCCGGCAAGGGATGTACGAGGTTGTGAATGCCAAACGTGGCACGGCTGGGCGCTCCAGGATCGTAGCCGAAGGTCTTCGCATGTCCGGCAAGACCGGCACCAGCCAAGTGCGTAATATCACCAAAGCAGAACGCGCGCGCGGTGTGACCCGCAACGAAGACTTGCCGTGGAACCGGCGCGACCACGCGCTGTTTGTCTGCTATGCGCCGGCAGAAGCACCGCGATACGCGGTATCTGTGGTGGTGGAGCATGGCGGTGGCGGATCAACGGTCGCCGCCCCGATCGCGCGCGATATTCTGCTGCAAACCATTTACGAGGGCGAACCGCCGATTGAAGCCTATCCCTCCAGCCAACGTGGCACCATTCGATCGCGTCAGCGCGAGATAGAAGAATTGCTGAGCCGCCCCCCTGCCGAACGCTTTGCTGACCGGAACGATCAGGCATGAGTTATCTGGAGTATAACGTAAAATACGTGCCAACCGGTTTGCGGAAGGTGCTTTACATCAACTGGTTTCTCGTCCTGCTTCTGACAGCAGCGGCCTGCGTGGGATTCCTGATGCTCTATTCCGTGGCCGGGGGCAGCATGGAGCCGTGGGCTTCGGCACAGATGAAACGGTTCGCCCTTGGTATGTCGCTGATGTTTGCCGTCGCGATGGTGCCGATCTGGTTTTGGCGCAACATGGCAGGGCTGGGATATATCATATCGCTGGTCCTGTTGGTCCTTGTCGAGTTTGTCGGCTCGACCGGTATGGGGGCGCAGCGTTGGATAGATTTGGGATTCATTCGATTGCAGCCATCCGAGTTGTCGAAAATCACCATGGTGATGATCCTTGCCGCCTATTACGACTGGCTTGATATCAAGAAGGTCTCGCGCCCGTTCTGGGTGCTGTTGCCGATCATCCTGATCCTGTTGCCGACCGCGTTGGTTCTGAAGCAACCGGACCTTGGCACGTCGATCCTTTTGCTTGTGGGCGGCGGTGCGATCATGTTTCTGGCCGGTGTCAGCCTGTGGTATTTCGGCGTGGTGATGGCGGCGGGAATTGGGCTGGTGACAACTGTGTTCATGTCACGCGGCACGGATTGGCAGTTGTTGAAGGACTATCAATACCGCCGCATTGATACCTTTCTGGACCCGTCAACCGACCCGCTGGGGGCGGGGTATCACATCACCCAGTCGAAGATCGCGCTGGGGTCGGGGGGGTGGACTGGTCGGGGCTTCATGCAAGGCACGCAATCACGGTTGAACTTCCTGCCGGAAAAGCAGACAGATTTCATCTTTACCACCCTCGCAGAAGAGCTGGGCTTCATCGGCGGTGTATCCCTGCTGGCGCTCTATGTTCTGATCCTGGCATTTTGTATCGCCGCGGCTCTGCAAAACAAGGATCGGTTCAGTTCGCTTTTGATATTGGGCGTGGCGGTCACGTTCTTTCTGTTCTTTGCGGTGAACATGTCGATGGTGATGGGGCTGGCACCTGTTGTGGGTGTGCCGTTGCCGCTGGTCAGCTATGGTGGTTCGGCGATGCTGGTTCTGCTCGTGGGCTTTGGACTGGTTCAAAGCGCACATGTCCACAGGGCGAGGCAGAAACGGTGAGCATCAATGTCCTCTACGCCGGCAATCCCAAACTTTGGCCGGTCTATGACTTCGAACTGAGCAAAGCGCTGGATGAGCATGGTATCTCCGCCCACTTGTCGCGCGACATCACCCCTGAGGATGTGGATTATATCGTCCATGCCCCGAACGGTCCGGTGCAGGATTTCCGATCTTTCACGCGCACTAAAGCCGTGCTTGGCCTGTGGGCGGGCGTTGAAAAGGTGGTGGGCAACCCGACTTTGACGCAACCCTATACCCGGATGGTCGATGACGGGTTAACCGAAGGGATGACCGAGTGGGTCACGGGCCATGTGCTGCGCCACCATCTTGGGATGGATCAGTATATTCACAGAACCGACCCAATCTGGTATCAGCCCGCCCCACCTTTGGCGCGTGATAGGACGATCACTGTTCTGGGCCTTGGGGCCTTGGGGGCAGCTGTCGCGCAGTCGCTGCGGGCGCTGAACTTCAATGTCTGCGGCTGGAGCCGAAACCAGAAAGACATCGCTGGCATTGACTGCCACAGCGGGGACGACGGGTTGCGCGACGTGCTGTCCCGTGCCGAAATCGTTGTCCTTCTGCTGCCCAGGACATCGGCCACCAAGAACATCTTGAATGCCGAGCGTCTGGGTTGGTTGCCGACGGGCGCCGTGATCATAAATCCGGGGCGGGGGCCGTTGATCGACGATCAGGCATTGTTGGCCGCGCTGGACAGCGGGCAGGTTGGTCATGCCACCCTTGATGTGTTCCGGGTTGAACCCTTGCCCGATGATGATCCCTATTGGGCGCATCCCAAGGTGACGGTCACACCGCATATCGCGGCAGATACCCGCCCGACCTCAGCGGCGCGGGTCATTGCGGAAAACATCCGACGGGGCGAGGCAGGTGAGCCGCTGTTGCACGTGGTTGATCGGGGTGCCGGGTATTGATTGGGTCTGTCGCCTAGATGTCCATCCAGATCGTCACCGGTCCGTCGTTCACCAGCGAGACTTTCATATCCGCCCCGAAGCGTCCCTGCTCGGTCGAAATCCCAAGCTGGCGCAGGGCATCCGCGAAGTGATCATACAGCCGTTCCCCTTCGGCGGGGATCGCGGCGGTGGAAAAGCCCGGACGGTTGCCACGCGATGTGTCAGCGGCCAGCGTGAACTGGCTGACCACCAACGCGCCACCTCCGGTATCAAGCAACGAGCGATTCATCTTACCCGCATCATCCTTGAAAATGCGCAGTTTCGCGATCTTGGCGGCCAGCGCATCGGCATTGGCGTCGCTGTCGCCCTCCATCGCGCAAACAAGGATGAGCAGACCCGGCCCGGTCTGTCCAATCTGTTCGTCATCGACATGGACGGCGGCTTGGCTGACGCGTTGGATCAAGGTTCTCATGCTTGGTTTTCCTCTCCATGCCGGCGCACCCATTCATCCAGCGGCGCGCGCGTGGTGCGAAAATCGTTCGCGGGGTGCGTTTCATCGGCATAGCCGAAGGATATCCCGCACAGGATGATGCGATCTTCCGCCAGACCGAACCAGTTGCGCAGAAAAGGCGCATAGGCTGCGACGGCGGCTTGCGGGATCGAGGCGATGCCAAGCGATGTGGCCGCCAGTGTGAAGCCCGTAATGAACCCGCCGCAGTCCAGAAAGGCATAGGAGCCAAGCTCGGCCGGGGCGGTCAGCAAGGCAAAGCAGGGCGCGCCGAACAGTCGGAAGTTTTCCATCATCTGTTGGGCCGATGCCGCCCGATCGCCCCGCGCAACGCCAACGCTTTCATAAAGCTGCAAGCCGCAGGTCTTGCGCCGGGACTGATGCACACCGGTATAGGCGCTGGGCCAAGGAATGTCGGGGGTTTGGGCGGCAGTCATCGCGTGGCTATAAAGTGCAGTGCGCAGACGATCTGTTTCAGCGCCCAGTGTGACATCGACCTGCCATGGCTGCGCGTTGCACCAGCTTGGCACTTTTTGCGCGGCGGTCAGGATTTGGGTGATCGTCTCGTCACGCACCGGATCGGACCGAAATGCGCGGCAGGAATGTCGGGTGCCAAGAAGCGCCGTAAAATCTTCATATTGCATTGTGGGGTCCTATTGGCTTTGGGCCGATAGATAACCGATTGTTGCCGCCACAATCAGCCCCAAAATTACAGCGAAAGTGATCTTCCACGCGGAGTAGGGCCGTTCACCTTGCACGCGCCCGTTTTGCCCATTCACCACGAACCGATAGGTCTTGCCGCGATACTTGTAGGCGGCGAGCCAGACCGGCAGCAGAATGTGTTTGAAAGTCACGTCTGACATCTTTGTATCCATGGAGGTGACGCGCTGGCGGTCCCCTCCAATGTCGAATTTAACATCCCGCAGGATGATCCGGTTCATATAATCGCGGGCTTCGGAAAAGCCCTGCTCCAGATCGACGGTGTAGCCCTCGGCCTGAAACCCGGCCAGATATTCGGGTCGGTAAGGTTCAAGCCGCGACAGGTCCCATGGTTCCAGCGCATCGGTGTATTTTTTCGGCAATCCGCGTGACGCCAGCACAACAACATCATCGAAGAACCGCGCGACCCGCCCGGACACCGGGCGCCACCTGACGGTTTGCGAGCGCTGCTGACGTCGTTTGCCATTGATCGACACCGTTCGAACGCGGTCATGCACCGTTCCGCGTTGACCGCTATAGGTCGTGCGCGTGTCGGCGTCATAGGTCCAATAGGGGACATAGATCCCGGACATGCGGCGCCCCTTTCGAGCGTATTCACGCAGGCCGTTGGGTGCAAACCACAACCGCCCCAGCCATTTGGTCATCGCCTTATGCGCATCGCGTTCCTTGAGCTCAAACGGGGCAAGACCCTTGGGCTTAATCCGCCGATGCGCGCCTGTGTCGGTGACAATCGGCGTGGCGCAGAATGGGCATTCCGAGGCGTGAGTCTTTCCGTCGAACTCGATCAACGCTGCACAGTTCGGACAGGTCAAGACGCGTGTGACCTCTATCTCTGATTCAGGCAGTTGTTCGGACAGCGCACGTTTCAGATCCAGTTCGCGAATGACCGCGACGGCTTGCGGACGATCATCAATCGCCTGTTCAGCACCACAGTAATCGCAGGTCAGCAAGTTGCGTTCTGGATCGAAGCGCAGATCTGCCCCGCATTGATTGCAGGGGAAGCGATATTCTTCCAATGGCGCTTGGGGGTCTTCTGTGTCTTCGCGCGGATTGGCCATCCGGGTCAGCCTCGTATCTCAGGCAGTGGAAAGGGTCGGGCGGCACTAGGGTCGCCCAAAGCGATCAAGCGCCCGGAGCGGGGGGTGGCAGAACGGTGAACAACTGGGCCAGCTCTGAAACGTCTTCAGCCCGTTTCCAACCATCCTGACCGGGGGTCCAGACATGGGTGTCGCGTGTCAGACCACCGGAAGCAGACATGCGGCCCAATGCAGCCTTGGAAAATGGCCCCTTGGTTTCGCCATTTTCCGCAACATGCCAGACACGCTCGACCGGTGGCGGTGGAGGCGCTTGAGGGGCGGTTGCCGCGGGAGCAGCCCCCCAAGGACCGGCCTGTGCCATCTGTCCAGCCATTGCCATACCCATTCCCACACCAAGCCCCGCGCCCATGCCGCCGCCGCTGGGGTTCTGCGCGGCGGCAGTCATGGCTTCGGCGGCGGAATACTGTGTGAACGCGCCCAGATCGCCAGCCACACCCATCGAGGTGCGCTTGTCCAAGGCGGCCTCGACCGCTGGGGGAAGAGAGATGTTTTCGATGTAGAATTCTGGGATGATCAGGCCATATTCGGCGATGATCCCCGAAATTTCGGCGGCGATAAGTTTACCCAGATCAGCCGTGTTTGCGGCCATGTCCAGCACTGGGATGCCCGAACCCGCAATCACGCGGCTGAAGGCTTGCACGATGATGTTGCGGATCTGAAAGCTGATCTCGTCCATCGTGAATTCGCCGTCTGTGCCCACGATTTCAACCAGAAACTTCGCCGGGTCCGAGACGCGAACACTGTAGGTGCCGAAGGCACGGATGCGCGTCGGCCCGAATTCTGGGTCACGCAACATGATCGGGTTCTTCGTGCCCCATTTCAGGTCGTTGAATCTGGTCGTGTTGACGAAATAGACCTCGGACTTGAAGGGCGATTTGAACCCGTGGTCCCAGTTGCTGATCGTGGTCAGGATCGGCATGTTGTTGGTTTCCAACATGTAAAGTCCCGGTGTGAACACGTCGGCCAACTGGCCTTCGTGGACAAATACGGCGGCTTGCCCTTCGCGCACCGTCAGTTTCGCACCATATTTGATCTCGTGGTCTTCACGTTCGAACCGCCAGACCATGGTGTCGCGGGTGTCATCCACCCAATGAATAACGTCGATAAATTCGCCGGTCAGAAAATCAAGAATTCCCATTGTTACGCTCCCTCCCTGGGGTGTCGGTCATACTGCGCCGCCGGTCAATTCGGCGGCAATTTGTTTGATGATTGGGCGAGCCTCGTCCGCCGTCATGTTCGGTCGCAACCGATCATCATAAAGCATACGAAGCAGGTTTTCGTCATGCGTGGTCAGAAGACCGAATTCCTCGTCATCATTGAAGATCGACGGGCGGGCCATCGGGCTGTCATTGGATAGACCCAACCCTTGAGCAACTTCTTCATGGATGCAGGAGGTTCGCATCAGATCCGGGTGTTCGCTGCGGATCACGGCTACCGCTTGCTCGAACTGGCCATTATTGGCCGGGTCACGCCCAAAAACGAGACAATAGGTATCACGCGGCATGTCGATCACCGCACGTTGGCTAAGCGCACTGATCCCGGGAACCACCCGGCGCAGTTCCGGCCCGAAGGCTTTGCGCTCATCCTCGTTCAGAATATAGACGTGAAAATTTCCATCTCCATTGGTCATGCTGATCGGGTGGCCGGTGATCCGGGCCAGTCTGCGCACGTATCTGGACAGAGTGGCCCGATCTTGTGCCTTTTGCTCGTCCGGTGTGGACAATCCAAACTGTAGAGACACCCGCACCGGTTTTTCCCACCGCGTCAGGCGCGATGCATTTTCACGTGCGATCAGGCGTCCGCCGGCTGACGAATATTCCTGAAAGAACGCGATACGCTCGAAATTACGCGCAAGCATGGCCGCGCTGAACGGCACATCAGCGCCGCCCCCGTCGGTGCGCAACAGGCCCTGCGTCAACAAGCTGCGTTGAACGCTGGTGTAATAGGCGGCCAATGCCTCGCTTTCCGCACTGGGCACCACGGGGATCGAGATTGCCCTTGGTTTCGGTGTGGGCGATGTGGGCAGGCCCGCCCCGCTGGGACCGGCCATCTGACATCCCGACAGCGCCAGCATCACTGCCAACGCTCCGGTTGCCTTCGTCAAAGCGTTTCGCCGCATTCCGTCCCTTTCGCAGTCCGTTTATCCGCCTGGCACCGAGCTGGCCATGTTATGCGCAGATGCCGTGCCACGCGACGTGGCTGCGGCAAGCGTTTCTTTCAACTCGGCTTCCATTTTTATCAACTCTTCCTCGGCGGCTGCGCGTTTCGCCTTGCCCTCATCTGCAATCGCCAGACTTTCTTCGATTGTGGCGATCAGTGTCGCATTGGCGGATTTCACGGCTTCAATGTCAAAGACGCCGCGCTCCATTTCCTTGCGCACCATGCGGTTGGCCTCTTGCAGGTTCTCGGCATTTGCGGTCAGTAGTTCATTGGTCAGGTCGGTGGCGGATTTCACGGCCTTCGCAGCTTCGGCGGACCGTTGGATGGTCACTGCCTGCGCCAACTGGGTTTCCCACAGCGGCACGGTGTTCACCAAGGTCGAGTTAATCTTCGTCACCAGAGACTTGTCGTTTTCCTGCACCAAACGGATCGAGGGCAGCGACTGCATCGTCACCTGACGGGTCAGTTTCAGATCATGCACTCGACGTTCCAGATCATCCCGCGCGGCGCGCAGGTCGCGCAATTCCTGCGCTTTGATCACGCCCTGATCTTCTGGCGCACCTGCCACTTCGGCTTCTTTGGCGGGGATGATGGTATCATCAAGTTCGGCCAGCTTGGCCTCGCCCGCCGAAATATAGAGCGCCAGCTCGTCATAAAACTCCAGCGTCTTTTCATAGAGCTTGTCGAGTGATTTGATGTCTTTCAAAAGTGTATGTTCGTGACCTAGAAGATTGTCGGTGATCTTGTCGATCTGTCCCTGAACATCTTCATAGCGCGCCATGAATTTCGCGGCGGGTGCCATGCGGCCCAGCAGTTTCTCCCACCAACTGCGTTCGCGACGCATGTCCATCTCGCTGATCGAAAAGCCGCGGATCGTAGTGACGATGTTGCGCAGGCTGTCGCCGGCTGGCCCCACATCCTTGTTGCGCACGCCGGCCAGCATGTCCTGACTGATGACCTGCAACTCGGCCTGAGCCGCCGACCCAAACTCGATAATCGACTGAGTGTTTTCCATGTCGATCTCGGCCATGCGCTTTTCAATCTCGGCGCTGACTTTCTTGTTGGCCTTTTCCAACGGCACAAGCGCGCTTGAGGGTTCGGGCAGCACGACCGCCGTCACGTCTTCAATGTCCTTCAAGGCTGCTTCGGCCTTCTGGCGGGTTGTATCGGTCATTTGAAAATCCTCACAAGTTACTCGGTTCGCACGCCTTCGCGCGCCAGTCTTTCGCGCAGAACCTCGATTTCGACATCAAGGTCGGTGCGGTTGTCATTCAGGAATTGTCGGGTGCGGGCGGCGAAATTGGCTTCCAGATCGTCCAGCAGGGTTTCATAATCCGCGCGCGCCGTGCCACCGGGCTCGCGCATGTAGATGTCAACAAACTTGGCTGTCGCGTCACGTGCACCCAACAAGTATACACCCAGGTATTTACGTGCAGCGGTCAGGTCGCGGGGGTCGTCTTCGATCGTGCGAAACATATCACGGGCGGTTGCGATGAACCGGTCTACGCGCCCCTCAAGCCGACGATCCTTGGTGCGGTCGATGGTATCTTTCATGACGCGCAGATGTTTCTCGGCCTCGTTGACGGCTCGGGCAACACGGTCGGTCTGAAACTCATCCACATCTTCCATGCCTTTGTCGCGCAGTGGATCCAACCCGAACGAAAACATGTGCAGACCGACGCCCAGAAGTCCAAGCGCCGCCGCGATGATCGGCATGCCATCCACCGAGCCTGCCAGAAACAAGCCGATCCCAGTCATCGCCGAGCCGAACAGCTTGCGCGGAATGGCCGGGCGACGCGCGATCTTGCGAGCGTCATATTCTTCCTGGGCCAGGATGCCTTCGCGCGTCAGCCAGGCGGCGGCGATCAAGGCTCCGAACGCCAACAATCGCAAGATCAGGTCGCCGGGATCGCGGAAGAACGCCAGAAAAGCCAGCGGTATGGGGGCAAGAAACAACAGGTTGACCCGTCCGCCTGCGCGCGAGCGGGTTTTGCCATGATAAGGCGACCGTTCGGCAGGTCCGACATCAGGTCGTGTGTCAGAGTTCCGATCTGATGATTTCGGGCTGAACTCTCCGCCAAAACGCTGTGACATCACGCGCCCCCTGTGATGGAGACATAGAGGATCAACGCGACAAGCACGAAAAAAGCGGTCTTTTGTAGTCCGGTTTCAGACAATCGGGTCCCTTTCCTGGTCACCGTTTCAAAGCCAATATAGGGTCGTATGCTCTCTATCGCTATGGGTTTGTTGACGGAATGCCGTCAGGCCGCCGAAGGGTCTGGTTGGGCTGCCGAAGGTTGGTGTTCGATCAAGCGGTCCCTGTTCCCTTGGTGTGCGACGATGCTCACTTTATATGGGTGCGCTAACATGACAACGGGGAAACGCGCCAATCGTTCCCCGGACATGTAACCGCTTGCGGTCAGCCCTCTAACGGGGCGGATTGAGCGCGCCACTTGCGCAAGGCGCGTCCCATCACCCGATCCCACAACGGCGGGATCAAGGCGATCGTCGCCATCATCGGCAGGGAATAGGGCAACATTGGTGCTTGTTTCGCATCGGGCAGGGTCAACGCAGGATAAGGCCGCATCGGATGGGCGTGGTGGTCTGAATGGCGCGGTGCATTCAACATCATGTGGGACGAAAACCAGTGCGGTGCGTTCCAGCTGTGACCCACGTCCACGGGCACATAATCGCCGTCTGCGCGCTTGTCGCGCAACAGCCCGTAATGCTGGACGTAGTCTGACAACAGTAACTGCATCTGAGCGTGAAGACTCAGCAGAAGATAGGCCAGAAAACCGCCAATTCCACCTATCCACAAGGCGATGCCCATCGTCAGGATAGCCCCCGCGACATAGATGTAATAGGGGTTCATTTCCCGCCGGTGGCTGCGTGCAAGGTCTTGCTTTTCCATCTCATATCCCGCGACGAATGATCCAACCCAGGCGCGCGGCGCAAAGTCATAGAAACTCTCGCCTTCTTCGGCGGTGTTGGGGTCGTCGGGCGTTGCCACCCATCGGTGGTGCACTTTGGGATGGGCTGAACTGTGGTGGCCGAACAGAAGCGTGATATAGACCCATTTGCCAAGCGTGCGCAGTTTCCAGTTGCTGCGATGGATCAACTCGTGCGCATTCGCGTTGGAAACCTGCCCGAAAAACAGCCCAGTGGCCAGAAACGTGCAGGCGGTCGCCACAAGGCTGTGCTGCATCCCACCACCAAGTGAATAGACAACAAGACCCAACAAACCAAAATGGCAAAGCGCAAGCAGGGCCGACAGAAGATCGGCGTCATCGGCTGTTTCATCTTCGTCCAGTGCGGGCGAGATACGCGCGATGATCGCGTCCAGCGCATAGGCCAGCAATGTCATATAGGTCAGGGCCGCAACGGCAAACCAGCCCCCGAAAAGTGCTGCCAGCGCGATCAGCACGACGGGCGTAAGGCTGGCAATCGCGAAAACTCTCATTGGATGTGTTAAAAAACCTGCCATGGGTTCTCCGCTTGCGGCCTCAGGTGAGGACTTGCGCGAAATATCGTGGAAACGGCCAGGATACGCAATCCGCCACATCTATGTCGCTTTTGAATGGCGTCGGTTTGGGCGCGCTGTTTATTGTGGGGCCAGGACATGATTGGGGATCGCAATGGCGCTGGACGGTAAAAAAGGCATCTGGAAATCGGGCAAAGGCAAAGGGCCCCGCAGGCCCAAAGGCCGCCAGATTGATCCTGTGGCGCTGGAGGAGGTTCAGGCACTGTTGGGCGACCGCCCGCGGCGCCGCGATCTTCTGATCGAATTTCTGCACGTGATACAGGATGTCCAAGGCCACCTGTCTGCCGCCCACCTGCGCGCGCTTGCCCACGAATTGAAGATCGGCCAAGCCGAGGCTTACGAGGTCGCAAGCTTCTATGCCCATTTCGATGTGGTGCGTGAGGGTGAAACGCCTCCGCCAGCACTGACCATTCGTGTCTGTGACAGCCTGTCCTGCGAGTTGGCAGGTGCCGAAGCGTTGCAAAGTGCGCTGGAAGACGGATTGGACGCAGATCAGGTGCGCGTGGTGCGGGCACCCTGCATGGGGCGCTGCGATACAGCACCGGTGTTGGAGCTGGGCCATAACCACATCGACCACGCCACGCCCGAAAAGGTTCACGCCGCCATCGCCGCCGGAGACACACACGCCAAACTGCCTGCCTATGAAGACCTCGCGGCTTATCGCGCCGCTGGAGGTTATGCCAAGCTGGAAGACCTGCGCGCCCATGGCGATTGGGAAGCGGTTCAGGAAGATGTTCTGGACGCTGGCCTGCGCGGGCTTGGCGGGGCCGGGTTTCCGTCGGGCAAGAAGTGGGGCTTTGTGCGCGCCAATGCCGGCCCCCGCTATCTGGCGGTGAATGGCGACGAAGGCGAGCCGGGAACGTTCAAGGACCGTTACTATCTGGAACGCACACCGCATCTGATGCTGGAAGGCATGTTGATCGCCGCTTGGGCGGTCGAGGCTGAAACCTGCTTCATCTACATGCGTGATGAGTACCCGGCGGTGTTGGAAGTTCTGCGCCGCGAGATCGCTGCGCTGGAAACCGCAGGGCTGGTTGCGCCGGGCTATATCGACCTGCGCCGGGGTGCTGGCGCTTACATCTGCGGCGAAGAAAGCGCGATGATCGAATCGATCGAAGGCAAGCGCGGCCTGCCGCGTCATCGCCCGCCATTCGTGGCGCAGGTGGGGATATTCGACCGCCCAACACTGGTACATAACGTGGAAACCCTGCATTGGGTGGCCCGCATTCTGCGCGAGGGTGGGGACATTCTGACCGCAGAGGAAAAGAACGGGCGTTCAGGTCTGCGCAGCTATTCTGTTTCGGGTCGTGTGGCCAATCCGGGTGTATATTTGCTACCCGCTGGATCGACGATCCGTGATGTCATTGACGCCTGCGGCGGTATGGCCGGCGGGCATCGTTTCAAAGCCTATCAACCGGGCGGTCCGTCTTCGGGCTTGTTGCCCGCATCGATGGACGATATCCCGCTGGATTTCGACACACTCCAACCACATGATACGTTTATCGGCTCGGCGGCGGTTGTGGTCCTGTCGGATCAGGACAGCGCGCGCGATGCTGCGCTGAACATGCTGCGGTTCTTCGAAGATGAAAGCTGCGGTCAATGCACGCCGTGCCGGTCGGGCTGCGAAAAAGCGGTGAAGCTGATGCAGGCCGACCGCTGGGATCAGGATTTGCTGACTGAGCTTTGTACTGTGATGCAGGATGCCTCGATCTGCGGGTTGGGGCAGGCGGCACCGAATCCCATTTTGCTGACCATGAAGCACTTTCCCGACGAAATTTGACGCGCCTTCGGCGGCAGTGTTCTTCCCACGTCACACTTGATCCGTGTGGCCGTGCCGCGCATCAGTATGCACGTGGTAAGTCTTCTGCAAACACCCGATCTTAACGGCCTTCGTTCAAGGATGACGACATGAGCAACCTGCCGATCCTGTTGGGCCTGTGTTTTTCCCTGGCATATTTCCCCCTGACCTCGTCCGCGCCGTCTTGGCCGCGGTCGGCCATCAAGACCATACCGCTGTTGGCTTTCGCGCTGGCGGCCTATCTTGCAGATATGGGGCCATACCTTGTGGCAGGGCTGTTTCTGTCCGCGTTGGGGGATCTTGGCTTGTCGCGTGACGGAAACGGGCCGTTTCTTTATGGATTGTCCGCGTTTGCCTTGGCGCATCTGGCTTATATTCTGCATTTTCTGGGGGTCTCGGGTGCGCCGTTGTGGGATGCGTTCTGGACGGCTCCTGTTGTTGCAATCGCCCTTGTCGCCCTGATGGTGTCGACCGAGGTGTGGCTGGCAAGCCCTACCGGACATTTGCAATGGCCCGTCCGCATCTATGTCGTAATTATCGGTGCCATGGGGCTGGCCGCGCTGACATTGCCGTTCGGGTGGACCGTGGTTGGCGCGGGATTGTTTATTGTCTCGGACGTAATCCTTGCAATCAATCTGTTTCGGATGTCCGACACACATCACCATCGGCTTAAGGCCGGATACGCAGTCTGGGCGTTCTATATCGCAGGGCAGGCGTTGATCCTTTGGGGTGGGTTACAAGGCTGACCGCCACGCTGCCCCCTTCCATCCGTCCCCCATGTGGCTTAGGTGGAGAGTAAGCGATCAAGAGGGCGCACATGGCTTTTTTCTCGAAACTCAAGGAACGTCTGTTCAAATCGTCATCCAAGCTGGAAGAAGGGCTTGAGGCGATTGTCGAGGATGGTGGCGAAGAAGAACTGGTCGAAGCTCCAGTGGATGCCGGTAAGGCCGACAAGTCAGCACCGCTTGTGCCCCCGTCGGAAGCGTCGGATGTAGCGCCTGAGCCTGAGCCTGAGCTTGAGCCTGAATTTGATCAAGCCGCGGCGGATGCGGAATATGAAACTCTCATGGCCGAAATGGCAGACGTGACGCCCGAACAGGCGGCGGCTGCGGAGGCTTTGGAGCCTTGGGTTGAGCCTGATGAGGGGATCGCCGGATCGCTGAATGAGCAGCTCGATGAAGTTGAGGACGTGATCGAAACCTTGGCAGAACCGGCCAATGAAGCGATGGTTGAAGAGGCCCTTGAAGCGCCGGAAGAGGTCGCGGAGGCTTCACCCGAACCCGAACCCGAACCCGAACCCGAGTCAACTGCACCTGCCGCTCCCGCACCGCTGGATGTTGCCGCCGAGGTGGCACCAGATCCCGCCGCAAGACCCGGCCTTTTGGGTCGCATGTTCGGACGACGAGAGGCCAAGACCGTCGTGCGCCGGATCGTCGATGACGACATGTTGGAAAGCCTTGAAGATCTGATGATCACTTCGGATATGGGCGTCGACACGGCGATGCGTGTGACGGCCAACATCTCTGAAAGCTATTTCGGAAAGAAATTGTCAGTGGACGAAATAAAATCTGTTCTGGCCGCCGAAGTCACCCGCATCATGGAACCCGTCGCTGTTCCCATGCCGCTCTATTCCAAACGGCCGCAGGTTGTGCTGATCGTGGGCGTGAATGGTGCGGGCAAAACCACGACGATCGGCAAACTGGCAAGCCAGTTCACGGCTGCGGGGAAGAAGGTCGTGATCGCGGCGGGCGATACGTTCCGCGCCGCGGCGGTCGAACAATTGCAGGTCTGGGGGGACCGCGCCGGTGTCCCCGTCCTGACCGCGCCCGAAGGCTCGGACCCCGCCTCACTTGCGTACGATGCCATGACCAAGGCCGAGGCGGACGGTGCCGATCTGCTGATGATCGACACTGCCGGACGATTGCAAAACCGTGCCGATCTGATGGAAGAACTGGCCAAGATCGTGCGTGTTATCAAGAAAAAGGACGACACTGCACCGCACAATACCATTCTGGTACTGGATGCGACCACGGGGCAGAATGCCTTGTCGCAGGTTGGGACGTTTCAGAAACTTGCCGATGTGTCCGGGTTGGTGATGACGAAGCTTGATGGCACCGCAAAGGGCGGCGTTCTGGTCGCATTGGCCGACAAGTTCGCCTTGCCCATACACGCGATCGGAGTAGGCGAGCAGATCGACGACCTGGCTCCTTTCGATCCCGAAGAATTCGCCCGTGCCCTGATCGGCATCACCGAATAGGCACGTGTAATGAGTGAGCGGGAATGAGCGATTGGCTGCTATCGCTGGAAGGCACCGAGGCTGGTCAACAGGTCGCGTTGATGCTCGCCTTGCTTGCCGCTTTTCTTCACGCGCTCTTCGGGGCGTTGCAGAAGGGGCGTCATGATCCGTGGCTGTCACGCGGTGCGATTGATTTTTCATACGGTGTGATCGCGGCACCTTTCGCCTTGTTTGTCGTGCCATGGCCCGAACCGCATATGTGGCCGATCTTTGCCGTCGCGTTCGTAATCCATGTCACCTACAAGATCGCACAAAGCTATACTTATGTGCTGGGGTCCTACACGGTCGTTTATCCGGTGGTGCGCGGCACTGGCCCCTTGTTTACTGTGATCGGGGCCGGGCTGTTGTTTGGCGAACATTTCACCACCGTGCAGTGGCTTGGGGTGGCGACCTTGGTTGCGGGTATATTCGCGCTGGCGGCCTATAACTTGCGGCATTGGCCGTTGGGACGCGCACAGTTGAAGCCGGCGCTCGCCATGGCGGTTGTGACTGGCTTGTTCGTTGCGGCCTATACGACGTTTGACGCCTATGGAATCCGCGCCACAGCCAACCCCTTCACCTTCCTTGCGTGGTTTTTCTTCATCGACGGGTTCTTCATGCCCGTCATTGCCGGTCTGCGCTGGAGGAACATGTCAAACCGCCCGTCGCTTGGCCCCTTGATGAGGCGGGGTTTGCTTGGGGCGTTTGTTGCCTATTTCAGCTTCGGGTCAATCATGCTGGCCACCCGGCTGGACAGTGTCGGTGAAGCAGCCGTGTTGCGCGAAACCTCGACCGTTTTTGCGGCGCTGATCGGCTGGCTTGTGCTGAAAGAACGGGTCGGTCCGCGTCGTGTCGCGATGATGGCTTTGATCGCCGCAGGCGCCGTGATAGTCGAGATGGGCGGATAAGGAGGCACTATGACCGAGAAGCAGGTAAACCCGACCCTGAGGGCAGCGTTGGAATATGGACCAATCATATTGTTCTTCGTGGCCTACACGTTTCTGAAAGATCGTAGCTTCATGGTCGGCGGCACCGAATATTCGGGTTTTGTCGCGGTAACGGCGATGTTCATCCCGGTGCTTGCTCTGGCGACCTTGGCGATGTGGAAGCTTACCGGACACCTGTCAAAAATGCAGATCGTGACGCTTGTGCTGGTGATAGGCTTCGGCGGCATGTCGATCTGGTTCAACGATGAACGCTTCTTCAAAATGAAACCGACGATGATCTATCTGCTGTTTGCGGGTATTCTGGGCTTCGGCCTGCTGCGCGGCACCAGTTATCTTGAGGCCGTGATGGACCGCGCGCTACCATTGGAGCGCGCAGGCTGGATGATCCTGACCAAGCGGTTGGCCCTGTTTTTTCTGGCGCTTGCCATCGCGAACGAAGTGATCTGGCGCAGCATGTCCACCGACGCTTGGGTGAATTTCAAAACCTTCGGCCTGCCGTTGGCGATGTTTGCGTTTTTCATGACGCAGGCCGGACTGTTCAAGCGTTACGGGACAGACGAGGACGCCAGTGAAAGCTGACGCCCGCTTGGCGTGCCGCCCTATCGTTTGAACAAAACGTCCTGCGCTTTCTTGTCGGTTTGCAGATTTCCACGTTGGTCTGACGCCACGGCGCGACCGCGTTGCACCGCTGGGCGCGCGCCCACCTCTTCCAGCCAGCGGGCAAGGTTGGGTTTGTCGTCCAGCGTCTGGTCCTGCCCTTCCCACAACGACGCCCAGCCCCAACAGGCCATGTCGGCAATCGAATAGAAGTCACCGGCCAGAAAGCGATTGTCGGCAAGTTGCCGGTCCATCACGCCGTAAAGCCGTGCGGTCTCGGTGCGATAGCGGTCCTTGGCATAGGGCAGGTCGTTGGGCGGATCCATGGACGGCGCGTATTTCAGAAAGTGATGCGCCTGTCCGGCCATCGGCCCCAAACCGCCCATTTGCCACATCAGCCATTGATCCACCGCAATCCTTTCACGCTCGGTCGTGCCGTAAAACGTGTCAGTCTTGCGGGCAAGGTATTGCAGGATCGCCCCGCTTTCAAAAATCGAAATCGGCGCAACGTCCGGCCCGTCGGGGTCAATGATGGCGGGCATCCGGTTGTTGGGCGCGATTTTCAGAAAGTCCGGCTTGAACTGATCACCCGCGCCGATATTCACCAGGTTTACTTCGTAAGGCAGCGCCATTTCCTCCAGCGCGATGGATATTTTCCATCCGTTCGGAGTGGGCCAGTAATATAGCTCGATGGGTTTGGGCATGTCGTCTCTCCTTCGTTACGGGCAGGATGACAGGCTTTGGTCGATTGGCAAGACAGCAACGGGTCTGCGGCTTCAGGAACGGGCAAGCGGGTGGCGGCTGTGCACTTGACGCAATTCACAAGGGGCGCTAGGGCTAACGCGTGGCGATTTGTTTACCGGATTGCGGGCCACGTAAAATATTCTGCTAAAGAGGTCAGGGACCTTGCGGGCGACATGCCCAGCAAATTCACCCCCGGCGCTCGTGATGCGGTGGGGGTTTTTTTGTGCGAAAGGAACGCGCGATGACAGAGGCGAAATCGGACTGGTCGAAACGGACGAAGGCGGTGCATGGTGGCACCCGTCGCAGCCAGTATAATGAAGTCAGTGAAGCGATCTTTCTGACGCAAGGCTTCGTTTACGACAGTGCCGAACAGGCCGAGGCACGCTTTATCGAAAGCAGCCGGGACGAGTTTATCTATGCCCGCTATGGCAACCCGACCGTCGCCATGTTCGAAGATCGGATTGCGGCGCTCGAAGGCGCCGAGGACGCGTTTGCGACCGCCTCGGGCATGGCCGCTGTCAACGGGGCGTTGATGTCGGTTCTGAAAGCCGGGGACCATGTGGTTGCCGGGCGGGCGCTGTTCGGTTCGTGCCTCTATGTTCTCGAAGACATTCTTGCGCGGTTCGGGGTCGAGGTGACGCTGGTCGATGGCACCGACCTTGAAGCTTGGCGCGCTGCTATGCGCCCCGACACAGCAGTCTGTTTCTTCGAAAGCGTGTCCAATCCGGCGCTTGAGGTGATCGACATCGAAGGCGTTGCCCAGATCGCCCATGAGGTTGGCGCGCTGGTTGTCGTGGACAACGTCTTTGCTACTCCGGTGTTTAGTCGGGCAATTGAGCAAGGTGCCGATGTCGTTGTCTATTCCACCACCAAACACGTGGACGGGCAAGGGCGGTGCCTTGGTGGCGTCGTGCTGGGCACACAGGACTATATCCGCAAAACGCTTGAACCCTACCTGAAGCATACTGGCGGCGCGATGAGCCCGTTCAATGCGTGGGTCATGCTGAAAGGGTTGGAGACGATGGAACTGCGCGTGAAGGCGCAAGCCGCGTCAGCGTTCGAGATCGCAAGCGCCTTGGAAGGTCATGAAAAACTGGCCCGTGTTGTTCATCCGTTGCTGGACAGCCACCCGGACAAAGCTTTGGCTGAGCGTCAGATGATCGGCGGGGCGGGCACCGTTCTGGCCCTGGAACTGGCGGGGGGAAAAGAAGCCGCTTTTCGTTTTCTGAATGCGCTTGAGATTGTCTTGATTTCAAACAACCTTGGCGATGCGAAATCCATTGTGACCCACCCAGCGACCACCACGCATCAACGCCTTCCAGATGAACAGAAAGCACTGTTGGGCATCACGCCGGGCCTTTTGCGTCTGTCCATCGGTCTTGAAGACGCGCAGGATTTGATCGCGGACCTGATGGCCGCCCTAAACGCCGCCTGAATGGTCGCATCCTGAGCATCGTGTTTGGAGAATCCTTGTCACACACTTATGTTATGAGGGTGCGACAGGATCGGAGGGTCCGATATGAACCAGATGAAGCGCAAAGGGGGTATCGCCCCTGACGCAGCCGCAGCGCGTGATGCGCTTGACGTGTTGCGCGACTGGGCTGCAAAGGCCGACCCGGTCGAGGTCGCAAAGCTGGACCCGGCGATTGCCCGCCTTTTACCGGGTGCTGAATTGCCGAATTATCCTGACCTCAACCGCGACTATCCGGCCGATTTCACGCCTGACGCGGCTTACAGGGCGACGATGCCCGACCTGCAAAACGGCCCTGCCAGTCTTATTCAAGGTGCCAAGCGGCATATTCAGCACGTGGGCATCTCGAATTTCCGACTACCGATCCGCTATCACACCCGCGACGGCGCAGACGTGACGCTTGAGACCTCGGTGACAGGGACCGTCAGTCTTGAGGCGGGCAAGAAGGGCATCAACATGTCGCGCATCATGCGCAGTTTCTATGCCCACGCGGAAAAGACCTTCAGCTTCGACGTGATCGAAGCCGCATTGGATGATTACAAAACGGATCTGGAAAGCCTGGACGCGCGCATTGAGATGCGCTTTTCCTACCCAGCGCGGGTCGAAAGCTTGCGGTCTGGCCTTTCCGGTTATCAATATTACGACATTGCGCTGGAATTGGTCGAACATCGCGACCAGCGACGCAAATTCATGCATCTGGACTATGTTTACTCCTCAACCTGTCCCTGTTCGCTGGAACTGTCCGAACACGCGCGGCAGATGAGGGGGCAGTTGGCAACGCCACACTCGCAACGGTCGGTCGCGCGGATTTCAATCGAGAAGATCCATCAGCCGCATCACACGCTGTGGTTCGAGGATCTGATCGATATCTGCCGCAACGCGGTGCCGACCGAAACGCAGGTGATGGTCAAACGAGAGGACGAACAGGCTTTCGCCGAGCTGAATGCAGCAAATCCGATCTTTGTCGAGGACGCCGCGCGCCTGTTCTGCGAACACTTGCAGAAAGATGCACGTATCGGAGATTTCCGCGTTGTCGCCAGCCATCAGGAAAGCCTTCACAGCCATGATGCGGTGTCGATCCTGACCGAAGGTGAGACGTTTGAAGCCGAAAGCCTTGATCCAAAACTATTCTCGACCCTGTTTCACGTTGGCTAGGATTGCGCATGTCATGGCAGCATTGCGGTTTTCGCAATGGTAAAGTCAATCATGCTGACCTAAACTAGATGCAGGGAGGAAACCACAAGTGATAAAACGAGGTTTCCAATGGCAACTTATAGCACAGACATCAAATTCGACCGTCATCCGGTGCGTGCCCGCATCGCGTCGTTCTTCGCGTCGATTGGCCAAGCCATCATTATTGCAAGCGAAAGCCGTTCGCGTATGGACCAAATCAAAGCACTTGAAGCTCGCAGCGACGACGAATTGGCCGAGATGGGCTTGAAGCGCGAAAACATTGTGCAGCATGTTTTCCGCGATTTGTGTTACATCTGATCAGACACATCTGCGCATCTTTGATGCGTGTGATTTGATCTGATCCTTGACAGTCAACATGGCTGAGGCCAACCCTGCGCCCATGTTCGATCTGCGACCTGTCGTATATGTCACCGGCCTTTTGGTTGCCGCCCTGGGAGTCACCATGGTGATTCCGATGGGCGTCGATCTGTTTTACGGCAGCCCTGACTGGGCAGTCTTTCTTGAAAGCGCAGTCATCACGACGCTGATTGGTGGATCAATGTCGCTGGCGACAGCCAACGGCGTTGGCAAGGGGCTGTCGATCCAGCAAACCTTTCTGCTAACCACCGGTGTCTGGATTGCATTGCCCGTCTTTGGCGCGATCCCTTTCGTTCTATCCGATCTTGGCGTGCGACCGGTGGACGCGTTTTTCGAGGCGATGTCGGGTCTGACAACCACAGGGGCAACCGTGTTGTCGGGGCTTGATGACATGCCGAAGGGGCTGTTGTTCTGGCGGGCACTCTTGCAGTGGTATGGTGGCATCGGAATCATCATTGTTGCCATGGTTTTCCTGCCTGAATTACGGGTGGGTGGGATGCAGATTTTCCGATCCGAGGCCTTTGACACGATGGGTAAGGTGCTGCCCCGCGCCGCTCAGATCGCCGGGCGCATCAGCCAGATATATTTGCTTCTGACAGTTGCTTGTGCCGTCCTGTATGTGGCAGTCGGTTTGCCGCCGTTTGAAGCAATCTATCATGCAATGACGACGCTATCGACCGGTGGATTCTCGTCAACTGACAAATCGTTCGGCGCCTTTCAGGGTGTTCCGGAATATGTCGCAGCGGTCTTCATGATCTTGGCCAGCCTGCCTTTTGTTCGCTATATCCAACTGCTCAGCGGCACGGCACGGCCGATTCTGCATGACACTCAGATCCGAGCCTATCTTATCATCATTCTGACCATCACATTGATGATGACGGTGTATCGGCTCATCGCGAACGGCGACTATCTGGAGCATGGCTTTCGTGAAGGTGTCTTCAACGTTACCTCGATCATAAGTGGCACCGGCTATTCCAGTGTTGACTATCAGCTTTGGGGAACGTTCCCGGTGGTTGTGTTTTTCTTTCTTGGTCTGATCGGCGGGTGCGCTGGGTCGACCGCCTGTTCGATCAAAGTGTTCCGTTACCAGCTGCTTTTTGCCTCGATCAAGGCGCAAATCCGATCAATCCATTCGCCTCATGGCCTGTTCACACCGCGCTATGCCGGGCGTCGCGTGGATGACGAAGTGCTGTCCTCGGTCATGGGTTTTTTTGTGTTTTTCGTTGTCACGCTGGGGATTGTTGCCGTGCTGCTGGGCATGACCGGACTTGATTTCACAACATCAGTTTCTGGCGCGGCTACCGCCGTCGCGAATATCGGCCCTGGCCTTGGCGAGATTATTGGACCGGCAGGGAACTTCGGCAGTTTGAACGATACCGCAAAGTGGATATTGGCCATCACGATGCTGATCGGCAGGCTGGAGCTTTTGGCCGTCTATGTCTTGTTCACCGTGAAATTCTGGCGCGGGTAAGTCTGCCCGCGCAAACACAGCGGGCAAACTTGGTGACAGTTCAGAAACGATCGCCTATTTCCAGCAGCTGACCAGAACGGTCATGCCGACTGCCTGTGCGTTCAGATCCACCGGATCCAAGGATGCACCCGCATCGGTGGCGTCCGGTGTGACCCCGTTTTCAGCAAGGAAAGACGTGACGGATGCGGCATCCAGCGCAAAGCTGACACCTTCGGGAAGCGTGCGATTTGCGAATGACTGGCTGGGCAGGAGCATTCCCATCACAGCGCCACCGGCGTCCAGCACCGGCCCGCCGGCATCCCCAGGAAGCGCCGCAAGGGTCAGGCGGTTCAACTCGGTTTCGCCGTTCAAACCGGTCAACTCGGACAGGCTGCCATAGGTCAGGCTGGGCGCGCTCAGCCGCCCTTCATAGCTGTATCCGGCGACCGCAACATCGGATTTCAGGCGCGGATCAACCGTCAGGAAAGCCGCATAGGCCAGAGGGGCCAGTGGATTCTGTGGCGTTAGAAGCGCCAGACCGCGAGTTTCGTCCAGAGCCGCGACATCGGCAACGTAGTCTTCGTTTACAGTGACACGGCCACACCCTCTGACCGCCTCTGCCGTGGTCAGGATTGTTCCCTTGGCATCGACATAAAAACCTGAACGCGACATCTCGGGCGTGCGGATTTCAAGACCGGACAGAAGGTCGAGGCTTTGGGTTGCAGCATCCAGCCCCGCATTGTCTGGTAATGCCTGTGGGCCAAGCGAGGCAAAGCTGGACTTCATGTCCTGCAAGACCTTGTTGCGACGTTTTTCGTCGCCCACTGGCCAGATCAAGGTGAAGCCTTTGACCGTTCCATCCACCAATTGTGCTTGCGTGTAAGATGTGATTTTACCATCCGTGCCCTCAATCGTGAACGAGCTCTTCTTGCGCTCGCGTGGGCCTTCGACCGGCACGATCTCAAGCGATTGCAGGATATCGTAAAGGCCATATAGCGTGTCCTGATCGCCGGTCTGGCTGATCAGCACCACACGCACACCGCTGTCGCCCTTTGTGTCAAAATGCACAAACGGTGCCTCATAGCGTGCAAACTCGACGATCGCGCTTGGAATGGCGACTGATATCCCGGCCTGAATGTCCTCGTAAGGACGAATGCCCAAGGACGCGATGACAGACTGAAAACTTGCCAGAAGTTCTTCGCGCTGGCGGGTGGTCAGAACGCCCGTTGGATCATAGCCACGATCAGTCTGCCAAGCCGCCATGGACCGACGCGTGCCGGCACCAAACGCCCCGTCGATGGCCGAAGTATAATACCCTTCCCATTGCAGTGCGACCTGCAATGCCTTTCGGCCGTCGCGATCCAGAAGCCTTTCGCTGCCCAAGGCCTCGCGCCGGGTCTCGTCCCGTGGCGGTTCAGGCTCGGTCAGGGTCGGGGATGTGTCAGGTTGAGCCACGGACGCAATCTGATCACCCTGTTCAGGTGCTTGGCTTGATTCCGTTGCAATCTTGGCGGCATCAGAAGCTTCAAGCGGGTCAGTGTTCAGTGTATTGGCCCCGACCGGCCAGAACTGTTGCCGCAACTTGCTGGAAAAGGTGATGAAGCTGTCACGCGGGATCAGCCCGGCGTTCTTCAAGGACCGCATCTGAATATTTGCTGCGTCTTCGGTATAGGGGCCAAGAATGACGCCATACCAGTTGCCGCCAATGCGGAATCCGTTCACGCCGTCAAGCCGCGCGGCATAGCTGCGCACCCGCTCTTCAGCTTCGCCGAGGGTCGGTTGCGCCTCGATCTGGATCCAGAACAGGTTTTCAGTCTGAACCCCTGATGCCGACGATGAATTTTGCTGGGCTATCGCTGGCAGGCTGATCAGGCTGGCCGCAACTCCGGTGAAAAGGGCAGCAGCAATACGTTTGGTCATGGATCCTCGTGGCCTTCGCGGCATGGCTTGAAAAGTCTTCGGGCAGATAAGCATCCCCCCTGGGCATGGTCAATAACTGGGTCGCAATATGACAGTTTCGTGCGGTGGGTCCAGCGTGTTCATCAATATTTACGCGAAACGCCAGCGCTTGTAGCCTGACCGGTTCAAAAGCGGCGCTTTCACGCGTTGACCCTTTGGGGGGCAGGCCGTATTGAGGGCTGATATTCCGGGAACGACCATACGGGCAGGGCCATGGGCAATAGCGAAACGCGTCCAAAAAGCTTTCAAGAGATCATCCTGCGGCTTCAGATCTACTGGGCCGAACAGGGCTGTGCGATCTTGCAACCTTACGACATGGAAGTTGGCGCGGGCACCTTCCATCCGGCCACCACGTTGCGTTCGCTTGGTTCTCAACCGTGGGCGGCGGCCTATGTGCAACCATCGCGACGCCCGACTGATGGGCGCTATGGTGAAAACCCGAACCGATTGCAGCATTACTATCAATATCAGGTGCTGATCAAACCCAGCCCGCCCAATCTGCAAGACCTCTATCTTGGGTCACTGCAAGCCATCGGCATCGACATGGATCTGCATGACATCCGATTTGTCGAAGACGACTGGGAAAGTCCCACGCTTGGGGCCTGGGGTCTTGGGTGGGAAGTCTGGTGCGACGGTATGGAAGTCAGTCAGTTCACGTATTTCCAGCAAGTTGGCGGCTATGACTGCCACCCTGTTTCAGGCGAACTGACCTATGGGCTTGAGCGTCTGGCGATGTACATCCTTGGCGTGGATCACGTGATGGACATGCCGTTCAACGATCCCGGTGCGCCAATCCCGCTGACCTATGGCGACGTCTTCAAGCAGACGGAAGAAGAATACGCCCGCTGGAATTTTGACGTGGCCAACACGGATGTGCTGCTGAAACAGTTCGAAGCGGCCGAGGCAGAGTGCAACGCCATCCTTGATCAGGCACATGTGGATCCCAAGACAGGCAAGCGTATCGTCATGGCGCATCCCGCTTATGACCAATGCATCAAGGCCAGTCATTTGTTCAACCTGCTGGATGCACGTGGCGTGATTTCGGTCACGGAACGTCAGGCTTATATCGGGCGAGTGCGTGCGCTCGCAAAACTCTGTGCGGATGCCTTTGTGCAGACCCGTGCAGGTGGCTGGACGAAAGAGGACGCGGCGTGAGCGGCAAGATCATTGGAATATTTATTGTGATAACAGCACTTATCGCAGGTGCGGCACTCTATTGGTTGCAGCTCTACGCGTATTACGACGACGTATCATTGAACACCGAACTGCGTATGACGAATGTTGTAACGGGCGAACCCGAGGTCGTGCTTTACGAAAACTTTCAGGGGATTGACGCCGACAGTTCTCCGCTTCGGTTCCGCGGGTGTTTCACTACGACCATGAGCCTTGCGATGCTGACCGAGACCTTCAAGACATATGAGCAGGCAACGCCCCTGACCGCACCCGGCTGGTTCGACTGCTTTGACGCCAGCCAGATAGGCGCCGCCTTGGAGGCCGGAGAAGCCATCGCCTTTTTGGGCGAACGCGACATTCAGGACGGGGTGGACCGTGTGGTCGCAATCTTCCCTGATGGCCGGGGTTATGCCTGGCATCAGCTGAACGAAAAATACAGCGAGTGAACGATATGCCCGACCTGCTGATTGAACTCTTTTCCGAAGAAATCCCGGCGCGGATGCAAAAACGCGCTGCGGAGGATCTGAAAAAGCTCGTGACCGATGGTCTGGTCGAGGCCGGGTTGACCTATGCGGGTGCCGCCGCGTTGTCGACGCCGCGCCGCCTGACACTTGCCGTCGAAGGGCTGCTGGACAAATCGCCGGACACGCGCGAGGAGCGTAAGGGGCCCAAGGTGGGCGCACCAGACAAGGCAATCGATGGGTTCTTGCGCGGCGCAGGTTTGACCCGCGAACAGCTTGAAGAACGCGACACGCCCAAAGGCCCGGTCTACTTCGCATTGATCGAACAGAAAGGCCGCCCCGCTGCCGATATCGTCGCCGAGGTGCTGGAGGCCGCGATCCGCAACTTCCCCTGGCCCAAAGCCATGCGCTGGGGCGCGGGCAGCCTGCGTTGGGTGCGCCCGCTACATTCGATCCTGTGCATCCTGTCGGATGAGGCGGGGGCAAGTGTGGTGCCTTTGGATGTCGACGGGATCAAAGCGGGCGACATGACCGAAGGGCATCGTTTCATGGCACCCGGACCTTTCGCCGTGGTCAGTTTTGCGGATTACGAGGCGAAGTTGAAAGCCACCAAGGTGATCCTGTCGTCCGACGAGCGCGCCGATCATATCTGGGCCGAAGCGCAGAATGCGGCGTTTGCCCAAGGGTTGGAGATCGTCGAGGATCGGGGCCTGCTGGCCGAGGTTGCGGGGCTGGTCGAATGGCCCGTCGTGTTGATGGGCGATATTGCGGATGAATTCATCCCGTTGCCGCCGGAGGTTTTGCAGACATCCATGCGCGAGCATCAGAAATTCTTTTCGGTGAAAAACCCGAAATCGGGCCTGATCGAGAAATTCGTGACCGTCGCTAACCGCGAAACAGCGGATCATGGGGCGACCATATTGGCGGGCAACCAGAAGGTGCTGTCCGCCCGTCTGGCCGATGCCAAGTTTTTCTGGGAGAACGATCTGCGTGTGGCCGAAACCGGTGGTGCGCCGTGGCTGGACAGCCTGTCGAACGTCACCTTCCACAACAAGCTGGGCACGCAAGGCGAGCGGATCGAACGAATTGCGCAGTTGGCCCGCGCGATTGCTCCATCCGTTGACGCTGATCCTGACCTGGCCGCAAAAGCCGGGCGCTGGGCCAAGGCCGATCTGTCATCCGAGATGGTCTATGAATTTCCAGAGCTTCAGGGCCTGATGGGCAAATACTATGCCGCGCCCGCAGGCTACCCGGTCGAGGTCGCGAATGCGGCGATGGAACATTATTCCCCGCTTGGACCGTCAGATGATGTGCCGTCTGCCCCGGTTTCCGTGGCTGTGGCGTTGGCCGATAAGCTGGATACTCTGACGGGCTTCTGGGCGATTGATGAAAAGCCCACCGGCTCGAAAGACCCGTTTGCACTGCGCCGCGCGGCGCTGGGGGTGATCCGGTTGGTGTTGGACAATGATCTGCGTATCGCGCTGGACCAGCTTTTCGATGCCCAATTGCTGCGTCACGAGATTGAATTGAATGAAAACGGGTCCGTGCGCGAAGCTTTGCTGCGCGATCTGGACAAAGAGATCGCGGACCATGGCGTGTTCGGTGCAGCCATCCGCACAGTCTTGGACCATTTTGATGGCGATTTGTCCAAGCATCTTGAGAAGGTGAAAGAAAGCCTGCCCGATACTTCGCGCGACCTGCTCGGTTTCTTCCATGATCGTCTGAAAGTCTACCTCCGCGACAAAGGCGTGCGCCACGACGTGATCGACGCCTGTCTTGCGATGCCGAACAATGACGACCTGACCTTGCTGGTGAAGCGGGCCGAGGCGCTGAGCACTTTCCTGACCACTGATGACGGTGAGAACCTGCTGCAAGGGGTCAAACGCGCCAGCAACATTCTGGCGCAGGCGGAAGATAAGGACGGCGTGGAATATTCCTATGGCGCTGATGTGAAATTCGCAGAAGCGGACGAGGAAAAGGCGTTGTTTGCCGCGCTGGACACAGCGGAAGCCGCGATCAAACCAGCGATGGAGGCCGAGGATTTCGCCGCCGCCATGCAGGCGATGGCCAGTCTGCGCGCGCCCATCGATGCGTTTTTTGAAGCGGTTCAAATCAATACCGACAATCAGGTGGTGCGCCGCAACCGTCTGAACCTGTTATCACGTATTCGAATGATCTGTGCGGGCGTCGCAGACCTGTCCCGTATCGAAGGCTGACGTGTTTCTACCGGTTGCCCCCGCAAATTTGTGGCAACCGGGCTGACCCGGTCAGATACGGCCCCATTTTGTCGCGTGTATTGCATATAACGTAGCACTTGTTTGACGCGCCGCGCGCGCTATGGTGGCGTATGACATCCGTGCTGCGGTGCAGAAAAAGTGAGAGCCATGACCTTCACAGAGATCACGCCGACAGCGGCGATTGAGAACGCACGCCATGGCGGGCGGGCGAAATGCCTGCAACGCCTGATCCGGCTGGATATGCCTGTACCACTTACCGTCGCCCTGAGTTTCGACGCCGTTCACGGTATATCCGCAGGCGACATGCCTGATCTTGGCGCGATGCTTGCACTTTTTGGCTCTGACCCACTGGTTTCGGTGCGACCGTCATCCGAAGACCCAGATTGGGGTGGCCCGGGGGCTATACTGAACATCGGCATGAATGACGCGGTTCATGCCAGGCTGACAAAGTCGCATGGGGAAACCGCGGCCAACGCGCTTTATTTGCGGTTCATCCAGTCCTATGCTGTTCATGTCGGGCGTCTGGATCCTGACGAATTCGAAACCTTTTCGACGCCATCCCCAGACGCTTTGCGCGCGGCGCTAGAGCTTTACGAGGAAGAAACCGAGAGCTATTTCCCGCAGGATCCGAAAGAACAATTGGCTGAAATCCTACGCTCGATGGCGCGCGCGTGGGAGGGTACGACGGCGCGGCTACTGCGGCAGGCCAAGGGGGCACCGGCGGATGCAGGGCTGGGACTTGTGGTGCAGAAAATGGCCTTGGGTGTTGGGCAAAATACTTGTGGGTCAGGTGTCATTCAGTTCGTCAACGGACAGACCGGCCGCAGAGAAATTCGCGGGCGCTATCTGTGTAAGAGCCAGGGTCGGGACGCGTTGACCGACGCCGAAGACCGCGACGTCATGTATCTGACAAAAGATCGTCGCGGGCGTTCAATCGAAGAGGTTTTACCGGAAAACTTCGCCAATCTGCTGAAATACGGCGAGCTGTGCCGGACGCGTTTGCGCGAAGAGATGGAGATTGAGTTTACCATCGACAATGAGGAACTGTTCATCCTCGACGCCGTGCGGGTGCAGCGCAGTGAACGTGCCAACGTGCGCATTGCCGTATCACTGGCCAATGACGGGATCATCAGCCGGGAAGAGGCTGTCTTGCGTATTCCCCCCCGTGCGCTCAGCGAATTGCTGCACAGCCAGTTTGACCCAAGCGACAAGCGTGACCGTTTTGCCCAGGGGATTGCCGCCAGTCCGGGGGCCGCAACAGGCAAGATCGTCTTCAACGCCCGCGCAGCGCAGGCCATGGCGGCCCAAGGTGAAAACTGCGTCCTCGTGCGCAGCGAAACCAGCCCGGAAGATATACGTGGTATGCACGCGGCCAAAGGCATTCTAACGGTCCGGGGCGGTATTACCAGCCATGCGGCAGTGATCGCGCGTGGTCTGGGCCTGCCTTGTGTGGTCGGTGCGCAAGACCTGTCGCTGGACAAGAAGCAGCGTAAACTGATCGCCAAGGATGGACGCGAATTTGTCGAAGGCGACGTGATCAGCATTGATGGTGCGCTTGGCTTTGCCTATGCGGGCGCGGTGAACATGTTGCCGCCCGAACTGGGCGAGGGGTTCCAGACCCTGATGGCTTGGGCGGATGAGTTTCGCGATATAGGCGTGCGGGCGAACGCTGACACACCGCCTGATGCGCGCAATGCCCGCATGTTTGCCGCCGAAGGCATTGGCCTGTGCCGGACCGAGCATATGTTCATCGACGATGACCGCCTTCTGGCGATGCGCGAAATGATCTTTGCCGATCACGCCAATGATCGCCGGACTGCGCTTGACCGTCTGCTGCCGATGCAGCGCGACGATTTCACCGAGCTGTTCGAGATTATGCAAGGTCTGCCGGTTTGCATCCGCCTGTTCGACCCGCCGCTGCACGAGTTTTTGCCGCACGGGCGCGAAGGTCTGCGGGAACTGGCCGAGGCGCTCGACCTGCCCTTGCGCGACGTTGAACGGCGGGTGGATGGCCTGCGCGAATTCAACCCGATGCTGGGCATGCGCGGCGTGCGCCTGGGCATCACTGTGCCGGAAATCTATGACATGCAGGCCCGCGCGATATTTGAAGCAACGGTCGCGGCCTCCAAACTTGGCGATCCCGTGGTGCCCGAGGTGATGATCCCGCTTGTATCAGCCAAGCGCGAGGTTGAGATGGTAAAGGCTCGGGTCGACGCCGTGGCCGCCGAAGTGCGCATCGAAACCGGATCGGATTTCACCTATCGGTTGGGTGTGATGGTGGAAACGCCGCGTGCCGCCCTGCGCGCGGGCGAAATTGCGCAACATGCCGCCTTCATGTCTTTCGGGACCAATGACCTGACCCAGATGACCTATGGCCTGTCGCGCGATGACGCAGGTCGCTTCATGGGCGAATATGTGGCTCAGGGTGTCTATGAAGAAGACCCGTTTCACATGCTAGACGCTGACGGGGTGGGCGAGCTGTTGCAGATGGGTGCAACACGCGGGCGGGATGCGAACCATGATCTGACTTTGTCGATCTGTGGCGAACATGGCGGCAACCCAGAATCGATCCGATTCTGTCGCGATGCCGGCTTTGACTATGTATCGTGTTCCCCCTTTCGAGTGCCCATCGCCCGATTGGCCGCCGCTCACCTTGCGCTGGAGGGTTGGGCAGAAGAATATAGGCTAATAGACTGAAAATATGACAATAGTCATTGGAAGAGGGCATTCCGATCGGCGACTTTAACCGTCGCTCTCACACTGTGACAACCTGCCTGACTGGACCAAAGCCGCTTTTTTTTGTACCCAGACCGCCAGACATCAAACGTTTTCCGGTGTGGGGGGATAACGAATGTTTCAGCTTCTTCAGAAGGTGGCTGCGGGGCTTTGCTTTGCTCTGGCGCCGCTGGCAATGCCAGTATCCGCAGTCGCACAAAGTGCCGCCAACCCGTTTGGCGCGTTGTTGCTGCATGATCGCACCGCGGTTGAGACAATGGCTGAGGACCGGATAGCAGCTCTCGGCATCCTGCCGTCCCCTCGCAAGGTCAGCGCGCCAAATGAAGTGCTGGCGACGAAATATTCGCCCAAATGGTTGGCGACGCTTCCCAAGCCACGTCAGGACGAAGAATCGCGCTGCCTGACCGAAGCGCTGTATTTCGAAGCGCGCGGGGAAACGATCAAGGGTCAGTTCGCAGTTGCCGAAGTTATCATGAATCGGGTTGAAAATCCTCGGTATCCAAATTCAGTTTGCGGTGTGATTAATCAGGGCACGGGTCGAAAATATGCCTGTCAGTTCACATTCACCTGTGACGGTCGACCCGAAGTGATCAACGAACCGGCCATGTTTGCGCGGTTGGGCAAGGTTGCGCGAGCGATGATAGATGGTATTGATCGCCCTTTGACGGGTGGAGCGACACATTATCACACCAGCGCCGTCGCGCCTGCGTGGGCCAGCCGATTGACACGCACGGCGAAAATCGGCGTGCATCGGTTCTATCGATAAGGTACTTTCATGTGACGCGCCCAGGGGCGTCTGTGTCGTTTTGCGCTGGCAATCAGACCTCTAAAAAGGGCAATGTGACCGCATCTTTGATGAGGGTCACAATGACAGACGAAACCGCAGCCGCCTTTGGATCATTGGACCTTCGCGCCGCGTCACAGCCGGACCAGACCCCCACGCCCGACCGCATTTCCGTGCGCGATCATCAGGTCGAGGTCGAAATCGGGGCTTTTCAATCCGAACGCGACACGACGCAACGGCTTAGCTTCAGCGTTGTGGTCGAGGTTGCTCCAAGCCAAGGCGCGCAGACCGATGATGTCGATGATATCCTGTCCTATGATACAATCACCGAAGCGATCACGGCTGAGCTTGCTGCGGAACGTCTGAACCTGCTTGAAACCTTGGCAGAGCGAATAGCAAAGCGCATTTTGGCAGAACCGCAGCCGCTGCGCGTCTTTGTGCGGATCGAGAAGCTGGATCGTGGCCCCGGCAAGTTAGGGGTCGAAATCATGCGCACCCGCGAAACCGTGGCGTCACAGCGCGACACCCATGCGGCCCCGGACTTGCGGGTGATATTGCTGGAAAACGAAGCGTTTGCCGACCCGGATTTGCCGCTGTTTCTGGATCGCCTCGGCGCGGACTCGCGCGCCTTTGTTTTGTGCGTCGGCCCTGCTGTCACCCGTGTTCCGCAGGTTGCTGACGGTGACGCGCAAAGACACATTGATCTGTTGGAGATCGAACAAAACGCCTGGCGCCTGACCGCCATCGACAAGCGGTGCGTCGTGGTCGGAACGCGGACCGAACTGGATTGGGGCATGAAAAACAACCAGATCAGCGTTTGGGCACCCTCTAAACTCGTGCTGGACGCTGTGGACGGCCCGCGCGATTTCACCCCCCCTCGCCTTGCCCAATGGTTCGCCAGATTGATGGGGGCAGAAACGGTCGTGACGGTTGGTCCGGCCCACAGCGCTCTGGCCGATTTGCCATGACCGCGCGCCTGCAACCCATCGCGCGGTCAGGCGTGCCTTTCGCGGGTCATTCGCTTGCCGGGTCCGCCGACCTGTGGTTCGATGAAGTGTTGTTGCGCGACCGCAATGTCCCGGCAACTCGGAAATCTTTGGCAGAGTGCACAGCGCAGGAGCAAACCCGGCTGTCGCAACGTCGTGCGCCAATATGCGATCTGCCGATGGACCGCCCCCGGATAATGGGTGTCTTGAACGTCACACCTGACAGCTTTTCCGATGGCGGCGATCACGCCAGCCTGGACGCCGCTGTCACCCGTGCCCGCCAGATGGCAGAAGAGGCCGATATTCTGGACATCGGCGGTGAAAGCACCCGACCCGGCGCAGAGGAGGTGTCGGTGGCCGAAGAAATCCGCCGCACATCGAAGGTCATCGCAGCGATACGCAACGCCGGGATCACCACTCCGATTTCCATCGACACCCGAAAAGCGCGTGTGGCCGAGGCCGCGTTGGACGCAGGCGCCAATATGGTCAATGACGTGGCCGCGTTCACCTTCGACCCAGAGCTTGCCGATCTGGTGGCCGAGCGTGACGTGCCGGTCTGCCTGATGCACGCGCAGGGGCGGCCGGATACCATGCAGCACAACCCACGATATGATGACGTGTTGTTTGACGTGATGGATTTCCTGGAGGATCGTATCGCCTTTGCCACTGGTCGTGGTATTGCGCGTGAGCGGATAGTGACCGACCCCGGTATCGGGTTTGGTAAGACTCTGGAACACAATGTGACTTTGCTCAGAAACCTGTCACTGTTACACGATCTGGGTCTGCCAATCCTTCTGGGCGTGTCGCGCAAGCGGTTCATTGGGACAATCGGACAGGCCGCCGAGGCGAAAGAGCGATTGGCTGGGTCGCTGGCTGTTGTGTTGCATGGCGTGCAGAATGGGGCACAGATCCTAAGGGTCCACGACACGTATGAGACCCGGCAGGCCATTCGCCTGCAACAGGCAATGATGAAAAGAGAGAGCTAGGCAGTGGTTGATAGACTTTTCGGAACAGACGGCGTGCGGGGTCTGGCAAACAGCTGGCCAATGACCGCAGAGATGGCTCTGAAGCTGGGCGCTGCCGCTGGCCGCCATTTTCGCCGTGATGGGTCGAATGGCCACCGTGTGGTAATCGGCAAGGATACGCGCTTGTCAGGTTATATGCTGGAAAACGCATTGACCGCTGGTCTGACCTCGACCGGTATGAATGTGCTGTTGCTGGGTCCGGTTCCGACCCCAGCCGTGGGGCGGCTGACACACTCGATGCGGGCGGATCTTGGGATCATGATCTCGGCGTCGCACAACCCCTATCATGACAACGGTATCAAGTTCTTCGGCCCCGATGGGTTCAAACTGTCGGACGAGGACGAGGCCGAGATCGAAAGTCTTGTGCACCACGGTGTCGACCCCGTTCAGAACCAAAACATCGGGCGGGCCAAGCGGATCGACGAAGGGCGGATGCGCTATACCGAATACCTGAAAACCACCTTCCCCGAAAACAAGCGGTTGAACGGGATCAAGGTCGTGATTGATTGTGCCAATGGGGCCGCCTATCGCACTGCGCCGGAAACCCTTTGGGAACTGGGGGCCGAGATTGTGCCGGTGGGCGTTGCGCCCGATGGCACCAATATCAACAAGGGGTGCGGGTCCACCGACACAGCTCTGGCGGCCAGGACAGTCGTGGAAACCGGCGCCGATCTGGGCATCTGTCTTGATGGCGACGCCGACCGCATCATGATTATCGACGAAAAAGGGCAGGTTGCCGATGGCGATCAGGTCATGGGTCTGTTCGCAAGCCATTGGGCGAGTGAAGGACGCCTGAAAGGTGGCAAGCTGGTTGCGACCGTGATGTCCAATCTTGGACTGGAGCGGTTCATGTCAGCGCAAGGGCTGGAACTGTTGCGCACCAGGGTCGGCGACCGCCATGTTGTGGAAGCAATGCGCGCCGGGGGCTACAACCTTGGCGGCGAACAGTCGGGTCATATCGTCATGACCGATTTCGCAACGACGGGTGATGGTCTGCTGGCGGGTATCCAGTTTCTGGCCTGCATGATCGAAACCGGCAAACCTGCGTCCGAACTGTGCAGGGTGTTCGATACCGTGCCGCAGCTTCTGAAAAACGTCCGCTACTCTGCCGGGCAAACGCCGCTTGAGGCTGACAGCGTGAAAGCCGTCATCTCGGATGCCGAGACGAAATTGAACGGGCAAGGGCGTCTGTTGATCCGCAAGTCGGGAACCGAGCCGTTGATCCGTGTCATGGCAGAATGCGAGGATGATGCACTGCTTGCCGAAGTCGTCGACGGCATCGTGGCCGAGGTCGAAACCGCCGCCTCAAGCGGCTGATCGTCCAGATCCCTTAAGCATCCTCGTCAGGCTGACCCACTGACTGATGGCCAGACCTGTCAGGATCAGCGCGAGCGCGATGAAGAAACGTAAGGGCAGGGCCTCGGACAAGACCCAGGCACCGAAGACCATCGACCAGACGGGCACCTGATAATTCACCAGTGTCATGAACACCGATCCGGCGCTGCGAATGATCGACACCCTCAGCAACGTCGCCAGCGCGGTTGGGACCAGTCCCAACGCAATGATTGCCAATCCGGATCGCGAGCCGGACCAGCCGGGCACGCCTTCTGTCGCCAACATGACTGGCAAAAGAACGAGCGACCCCACCACCAGTGTCAGCGCGGCCAAGGTGACTGGATCGACCGGCGGGCAGCGCCGCGTGAAGATGGACGCAACCGAATAACACAGGGCTGCACCGATGCAGGCCAGTTGGGCCAGCGGCTCAGCCCCTTGTCCAAGCTGCGTAAGACCCGGACCAATCAGCACCAAAGCACCGCAGAAGCCCAATGATACGCCGATGAACTTTCGCGTGTTCAATGGTTCGTCCGAAAAGAAATGGGCGAGCGGCAGCACCATCAAAGGGATTGCCGCCATAGACAAGCCAGCGAAGGCAGATGGCACGAATTGTTGCCCCCAACTCAGCAGAACGAAGGGCAGGGCAGTGGACAGAAGACCGATCCATACAATGTAGTTCCAAAGCGTGCGATCCCAGCGCGGGATGCCCCGCCCGGTGATCACCATCACCGCCAATAGTGCGACCGCGCCCAAGGTTGTGCGGGCGGCTGCCACAGTCACGGGACCATAGCCTTCCAATGCGATGGACACGACCATGAAGGTCGCGCCCCATATCAGGCCAAGCGCCATGACGCCGCCCCAGTCGCGGTGGGTGGGATTGTCTGTCATGCTTCCCACTTAACTCGTGAATTTCATGATGTCATCCGTTGAAATTGCATAATAGTAAGTTATGGCTTACGGTAAGTAATGACTTACCAAGAATCACTTGCCGCACTGGCGGACCCGACGCGACGCCGAATTTTCGAGGCGATCGTGGACGCGCCGCGACCTGTAGGAGAGCTGGCGCAAGACATGCCCGTCAGCCGCCCCGCCGTGTCGCAACATTTGAAAGTGCTGTCCGACGCCGGTCTTGTCATGTGTCGCGTCGAAGGTGCGCGCCGGATCTACGCGGTTCGCCCTCAAGGGCTTGCGCAGTTGCGGGCGTGGTTGGACAGGCACTGGGACAACGTCATGGATGGTTTTGCTGAAGAAATTAACGGAAGGGACGGCTTAGATGACTGATCCAATTGTGAAAAAACTGAATGTCGCCTGTGATCCTGATCGCGCCTTCGATGTGTTTGTAAACCGCACTACGTCGTGGTGGCCACTGGGTGATCATGCGGTCTCCGCTGGTCAGGGTAAGGCAGCACTAGCCGTCACCATCGAACCGCGCGTTGGCGGAGCGGTCTATGAAACTATGTTCGACGGCGCCCGAACAGATTGGGGCAAAGTGCTGGTGTTTGAGGCCGGTCGCAAGCTCTCTATGACCTGGCACCCCGGCAATAACGCAGATGCACCGACCCGCGTTGATGTGGAATTCGAAGGGTTGGGTGACGGCACGACACGGGTGACGCTGACCCATTCCGGTTGGGAGGTTTGGGGAGAAGATGCCGACACCCGTCGCGGCAGTTATGATGGCGGTTGGGACAACGTGTTCGGCATCTGCTATGCAGCGGCTTTCGCGGATTGAGAGACGAAAAAGGGCGGCCGCGCGGGCCACCCTTCCAAGGACTGTCGTCGATCTTAGTTCTTTTCCTGATCGACCAGTTTACCGGCCGAGATCCAAGGCATCATGTCGCGCAGCTTCTTGCCGACGACCTCGATCTGGTGCTCGTCATTGGCCCGGCGCGACGCTTTGATGGTCGGCTGCCCCACGGCGTTTTCCAGCATGAAGTCACGCACGAATTTGCCCGACTGGATGTCTGCCAGCGTTTCCTTCATCGCCTTCTTGGTCTGCTCATAGGGCAGAATGCGCGGGCCGGTGACATACTGGCCATATTCTGCGGTGTTTGAGATCGAGTAATCCATGTTCGCAATCCCGCCTTCATAGATCAGGTCCACGATAAGCTTGGTTTCGTGCAGACACTCGAAATATGCCATCTCGGGCGCATAGCCCGCTTCGACCAGCGTTTCAAAGCCGCAACGGATCAGTTCGACGATGCCACCGCACAGAACGGCCTGCTCACCGAACAGATCGGTTTCGCATTCCTCGCGGAACTTGGTTTCAATGATGCCCGAGCGTCCGCCGCCGATGGCCGAGCAGTAGGACAAGCCGATTTCCAGCGCCTTGCCGGTCGCATCGGTGTTCACGGCCACAAGGCAGGGCACGCCGCCGCCTTTCTGGTATTCGCCGCGCACGGTGTGACCCGGACCTTTGGGGGCCATCATGATGACGTCCACGCCTTCTTTCGGCTCGATCAGTCCGAAATGCACATTCAGACCGTGGGCGAATGCAATTGCGGCACCGGGCTTGATGTTGTCATGCACGTATTTCTTGTAGGTCTCGGCCTGTAATTCGTCGGGCATGGTGAACATGATCAGGTCGCACCAGGCTGCCGCTTCGGCAATGCCCATGACCTCAAGCCCTTCGGACTGGGCTTTTTTGGCGGATTTGGAACCTTCGCGCAGGGCGACGACAACGTTTTTTGCACCCGAGTCGCGCAGGTTCAGCGCGTGCGCGTGACCTTGGCTGCCATAGCCCAGAATGGCGACTTTCTTGTCTTTGATCAGGTTGATGTCGCAATCGCGATCATAATAAACGCGCATATCAAGCGCTCCTTGCATGAGTTTCGTTCTGACGGGCATCATAGGGGCGTTGTTCACGGTGGCGAGATGGGCGACGACAGTATTTTCGCCCAAATTGGTCATTTCAATTCGCCAATCTTGGTGATAATGAGAAAATCATGCTCGATGACACCGATAGGCGCATCCTTAGACAAATGCAGGCCGACCCAGCGATGGCCTTACCGGACTTGGCTGATCTGACCGGCGTGTCCTCCGCGCGGCTTGCGCGCCGGATCGAACGGTTGCGCGACCAGAATATCCTGCGTGGCCCGCGTGCCGTCATCAACTGGCGCGCCTTGGGCTACACGGTCGAAGTCAGCCTGCGCATCACGCTGGACAAAACACAGGTGCGAGCATTTGACGAGTTCATCGAAGCCGCGCGTGACATTCGCGAAGTCATCGAGATTCAGACCTTTCTAGGCCGCGTTGATGTCCGTCTGTCCGTCATCGCCCGCGATATGGCCCATTATCAGGCGATCTATCGCGACCAATTGCTGGCGCTGCCGCACATCGCCGACATCGAGGCACTGATGCATGTGGCGCGGATCAAATCGGACGAGGCATTGCCGCTGTGATTGAGTTGAACGATATCGACCGGGCGCTTCTACGCGCCTTGTCCGAGGACGCAACGCAGTCGGCCGGCGCGTTGGGGCGAGTTGTCGGGCTTAGCCAACCGGCGACATGGCGGCGCATCAAACGCCTGACCGACCACGGTGTGATTGCCGGGCGGCGTTTGGACTTGGACCGGGAGGCGCTGGGCTTTGGCGTCGCTGTCTTTCTGGGCATCAAGCTGGCCACCAAGGGGCGCGTCAGTCTGGAAGATTTCGAACGTGCGGTGTCGGCCATCCCCGAAGTTCAGACGGTTGAGCATGTGTTGGGAATGTATGATTACCGCCTGCGCGTGGTGGCCCGCGACATTGCTGATTTCGAACGGGTGCTAAGGCGCCGGATCATGACGCTTCCCGGTGTTGGGGATGTTGAAGCCAATGTCCTTCTGTCCGAAGAACGCCGGATGGGGCCGATTTGACGCCTTCCAAACCGGACCAATTTGGGTCACGGTGAACCCAACCTGGAACCCTTGAACGGAGTCTGCCATGAAAGCCCTTTTGCCTGATATTGACCCGGATGGAATGCTGGAATTTTCGGTGGTGTTCACCGACCGATCGCTGAATCATATGTCCAAAGCCTTTCAGGGCGTGATGAACGATATCTCGGCCACGTTGAAAGAGGTCTACAACGGGGACGCCGTGGCAGTCGTACCCGGCGGCGGCACCTACGCGATGGAAGCCGTCGCGCGCCAGTTTGCCACCGGCAAACGTGTGTTGGTCATCCGCAACGGGTTCTTTTCCTTCCGGTGGAGCCAGATATTCGAGATGGGGTCGATCCCGTCAGACGAAACGGTGATGAAGGCCCGCCGCGTTGGCAATGCGCCTGACGCCCCATTTGCACCCGCCCCGATTGACGAGGTGGTGGCCCGCATCACGGACGAACGTCCCGATGTTGTCTTCGCCCCGCATGTGGAAACGGCCAGCGGAATGATCCTGCCGGATGATTATTTGAAAGCCGTGGCTGATGCTGTGCATTCGGTGGGCGGCATCTTCGTGCTGGACTGTATCGCGTCTGGCTGTGCGTGGGTTGATATGAAGGCAACCGGGGTGGATGTGCTGATCTCGGCCCCACAAAAAGGGTGGTCGGCGCAGCCCTCTGCCGGGCTGGTTATGATGAACAAAGCCGCCCGTGATCTGGCGAAAGCGGCGATCTCGACCTCGTTCGCGGTCGATCTGGGCAAATGGCTGTCCATCATGGAAGCGTATGAGGGCGGCGGTCACGCTTATCACGCGACCATGCCAACAGATGCGTTGCGCGCCTTCCGCGACACGATGTTGGAAACCAAGGCCTACGGGTTCAACAAGCTGCGGGAGGCTCAATGGGAACAAGGTCGCCGGGTGCGCGAACTGCTGGCGTCCAAGGGCGTGAAATCCGTGGCAGCGGATGGGTTTACCGCGCCGGGGGTCGTTGTGGCCTATACCTCAGACCCGGATATCAAAGCGGGCAAGCCGTTTGCCGCTGAAGGCGTTCAAATCGCTGCCGGTGTGCCGTTAATGTGTGACGAAGGCGACGACTATTCCAGCTTCCGTCTCGGGCTGTTTGGCCTCGACAAGCTGTATGACGTGGACGCAAGTGTGGCCCGGCTGGACGCCGTTCTGTCAAAAGTGCTGTGACAGGCAGGCGCGCGGATGTCGCCCGCGCGCTTTCAGTGATGTCTGGCGGTCAGGCTTTGCCGCCAGCCATCAGGACCAGCAAGATGTAGATTACCGGAACCGTCGCGACCGCGACCAGCCCGACACCTGTCAGGCCCATGGTCAGAAACGCAAGGACAAGCACGAGCACGATGCCACCAAAAATGCCGAATGTAATCTTCTCGGCGCGGGCATCGGCGGCTTTCTGTTCCGGGGTTTGTTCGTTTGTCATGGCTGTGTCTCCTGTTCGCTGTTTGGTTGGGGTATCATTCACTTGTGAACAGAACGGAATGCGACAATCCGGCATTGCGGCGGCATGACGCAGACAGGTTATTTTGGTCCCAACCCGGCCCGCATCACGCGTTTGCGCATCGGAGTCACGTCATGCACCGCTTTCAGCCCAATCAGACGAATTGCCTGCATGACCCCGTCGCCCGACCGGGTGACACGGTTGAACAGGTCAATCACCCGCGCCCGCCGCGCTATGTCACTGGCGCGGATCTTGGCATAGGCTTGCATCATCGGCGCATCGCCAAGCGTGTGGGGGGATTTCACGGCCAAGTCCAGCAATGCGATCACGTCATTCAGCGACGTGTTCAGCCCTTGCGCGCCAATCGGCGGCAAGGCGTGCGCGGCCTCTGCCACCACGGCCACGCGGCCTGACGTCAGTTGATCCGCCGTTTGTGTGATGATCGGCCAGACCGAGCGATTGCCTTGAAGATGCATCCGCCCAAGCAGGCCGGTCGAGCGGGTGAACATCACATCCTCGAACCGGGCAACCGGCATGTTCATCAGTTCCACCGCGCGCGGACCCTTGTTCATCCAGACGATAGCGGATGCATTCTGTCCGTCGATGTCGGGTAGCGGCACGATGGTAAACGGACCACCTTCATTGTAAATCTCGGTCGAGATGTTCCGGTGCGGTAAGTCATGCGTCACCGTGAATGCCAGAGATTTCTGGCCATAGCGGGTGGTGGAGATGGAAATTCCAGCCGCTTCGCGCAAGGGCGAGAATTTGCCATCCGCCGCAACCCCCATTCGTGCCCGCACGATGTCGCCATTGGTCAGCGTCACGATAATCTGGCCCGTGCGCTGCACGAGCGAACGAAATCCTGTGCCATAGAGGGATTTGATGCGCGGCTGGTCTTGCAGATAGCTCCAGATTTCCCGCCGCACGACCCAGTTCATCAGGTTCCAGCCAAAGGGCTCGTTGCCCATGTCATCGGATTGGAAGACCCGACGCTCGCGGGTTTCGGGGGGCCAACCGACCGTGTCGATCACCGCCAATTGATCCAAGGGTTTTGCGTGGGTTTTCAAAATGGGCCACAGCCCAATTCGATCGAACAACTGTCGTGCGGGCTGCAAAAACGCGGTGGAGCGCAGATCTGATTTGTCCTCATCCGCCGTGATGACCGGTGTGAACGGGTCCGCCATGACGACGCTGAACCCGGCCTCGGCAAAGGCGGCAGCGGTGACTTGTCCGGCGATGCCACCACCCGAGATGAAGATATCAGCGCTGTGGTCCGTCATGGATCATTCCTTCGTGTCAGGGCAGGCGGCATCAACAAGCTGGTGCAGGAATGTGGTCAGATTGTCGGTGTGGTGGTGTATGTGATCGGCTGGCGCGGGGTCCGGTGCAACATGGACCGTACGCATGCCCAAAGCGTGGGGCACGGCCAGATTGCGCGGATCGTCTTCGAACATCGCTGCAACCTCGGGCATCAACCCATCGCGGGCAAACACCGCGTCAAAGGCCGCCCGGTCGGGTTTGGGGTGAAAATCTGCGTGTTCCACGCCATACACCGCATCAAACAACCCCGCCAATCCCCGCGCGGCCAGCACCCGTTCGGCATAGGGTGCCGAGCCGTTTGTATAGACGATCTTGCGACCGGGCAGCGACCGAATGTGCTGCGCCAAGGCCGGATCGACCTCAAGATGCTCCATCGAGATGTCGTGTACATCATGCAGGTAAGGGGCAGGATCGACCCCGTGTTCACGCATCAGCCCGGCCAGCGTGGTGCCATAGGTTTTCCAATAGTATTGGCGAAGCTGGTCAGCCTTGTCCCGGTCCACGCGCAATTCCTGCATCACCCAATTGGTCATGCGGATTTCGATCTGATCGAACAGCCGCGCATGGGGTGGATACAGCGTATTGTCCAGATCAAAGACCCAGGCGCTGACATGAGAAAAGCGATCTTTCACCATGGCGTGACGCTATCCTTCTTGGCAGGCCAAGGGAAGGGGACGGGATGAAGTTCGGGCGGGCTGCGACAGTATGTTTGCCGGTTCATGTTTGCTTTGACCAGTCGTGCGTGGTTAGGTAACGCGATAAAATGCCCGAAGCATGAACGAGGACGACGTGGCAGAAACCAAACAGGGACAGAAAGACGCATACGAGCTGATCCTCGAAGCGATAGATACGGGTACGTACAAACCGGGTGACAGGCTGGTCGAGAGCGAACTGGCCGACAGATTCGGCGTATCACGCACACCCATCCGCGAAGCTCTGCAACGGCTTGAGACGCAGTCGCTTCTGACGCGGGATGGGCGCAGCCTGATCGTTGCATCGCTGAGCCATAATCAACTGGCCGAACTTTACGTGGTGCGTTCGGCGCTTGAAGGTTTGGCCGCGTCACTGGCGGCCCAACACGCCACGCCGGAAGAGATCAGCGTGCTGCGTGAAATGGTCGAGGACGACCGCAAGCGCCTGTCTGATCCGGCGGCCCTGTCGCGATCTAACCGCCGTTTTCACAAGCAACTGCATCTGGCATCACACAACCGCTATCTGGTGCAGCAGTTGGATCTTGTGCACCGTACGATGGCCTTGCTGGCAACCACGTCGCTGGCTGCTGAAGGGCGAAGCGAAAAAGCAATTGCCGAACATGACGCGATTGTCACCGCGATCGAGGCGCGGGACCAAGTGGCGGCGCACACTGCGCTCAAGACCCATATCTCAAAAGCGTTCGAAACGCGGATCAAGCTGGATTCATTGGCGGGGGAATAATCCCCTCGGCATCAGGTTCATCAAACTTACCATGCTGGGTTTTATCCCAGTAAAAAGGTTTGGTCATGATCTCGGTAAAGCCTTTCATCGCGGCCAGCGACGCGAGCGGATAATAGAAATGCAAGGTCGGCACCCAGAACCGCAGCCATCGCAGCTTGTCGTTGCTGACCGCCTGGATGCCAACGGTAATGGTCAATAGCTCGGTTGCCATAAAAACCGTGCCCAGGAGGATCAGAAGCTCACTGGGCATCACCCCGCGCAACGGGTGGGGCAGACCAAGGGGGAACGCCCAGAACGTCCACAGGATCGGGGCCAGAAGGAACTGTGAGAGGCTGCCAAGAAACAGGATTTGAAACCCAAGGAATTTCCACCAACCCAGATCATGCAGAAGTTTGCGGGGCTGACGCATATGAACGCCATAGGTCATGGCATAACCTTTGATCCAGCGCGAGCGTTGTTTGATCCACGGCCAGACGCGGCAATTGGCTTCTTCTTCGGTGACGGTGTCAATCAACTCGGTCCGATAACCATGCCGCGCCAACCGGATCCCCAGATCGGCGTCTTCGGTGACATTATGGGCATCCCAACGCCCTAGCTCCTCCAATGCGTCGCGGCGAAAGAAAAGGGTCGTGCCACCCAGCGGGATAGCGAATCCCGCACGTTCCACACCGGGCAGCACAATTCTCCACCAAGTGGCATATTCGACGGTAAAACAGCGGCTTAACCAGTTTGTGCGCGCGTTGTAGAAATCCAGCTTGCCTTGCAGACAAGCCACCTCGGCCCCGCGTTGGGCGAACCTGCGCACGACTTTGTGAATTTGGTCAGGGTCTGGTGCGTCCTCGGCGTCATAGACGCCAATCACCGAACCTCGGCAAAAATCCAGCGCAAAATTCATCGCGCGTGGTTTGGTTTTCACCACCCCACGCGGCACCACGATCTGCCGCATCCAACGTGGTAGATTAGCCTGCGCGAGGGTCTCTTGCGTCAAAGTATCATCTTCTTCGACCACCAGACACACATCCAATAATTCTTTGGGATAGGACAGCCGCGCCAACCGTTTCACCAAACGCCCCGCGATCTCGCGTTCCTTGTAAAGCGGGACGAGAATGGAAACGGTTGGCAGTTTCAGAAACCCGTGTTTCGGAGCGGATTGTTGGGGGTTCAACGGCGTGGGCGCCCCCCGGCGCCAATACTGAATGGCCGCAATGCCTTTGAGCGCCGAATTCAGAAGCAAGGTCAAAACCGCCCAGATCACCAGCGTTAGAAAACCCGCGAAAGACGAGACAACGAAGATGGCGCACAAACAGATCACAAGTGCGGCCGCAAATCGAGCGACAGTTCCTGCCTGCCAACCGCGACAGCTTTCCGAATCGGAGACGCGGGTTTCGGCGTGGAGTGCCAGCGATCTGTGCCGCATCGCAATCAGCGCGGCCTGAATGTCGCCTTCGGGGGCGACGGCCAGAAAACAGCGCCCCCATTCGGCGGGAAACGTGCGAGATAGCGTGCGGAATTCATCCGGGCGAGAGCAAATGATGACGGTTGCCCCGCCGACCGATTTCCATGGTACGATCCCGTTCCTGATGCAGAATGCGGCACCCAATTGGTCAATCAGACGAACATCTGGCGGCTCGCGTTGCAAATCTGCAATCTGGCACCGATATTGCAGGGCCAATCCAGCATAAAGATCGGCCTCACGCACCCAGCCTTGGGTCAGAAGGATATCACCAAACCGCGCATCCTCGCGGGCCTGTAGCGATACCGCCATGGCGAGGTTTTCAGGGCTTACAGCACCCATCTCCACAAGGATTTGTCCAAGTGGTTTACGCGTTCGCCGACGTGGTATGACAGAGGTCGTTGCCTGCGGCGACGACCGGGCGTCGGTTTGAACAAGGCGCAGGTTGGCGGTTGGCATCTTCGTGCTCTTTGGATTGTCAGACCAAGAGAGCATGTCGAACCTTTGGTTAACGACGAGTTAACCAAAGGTCTATCTTGCAGATTTGTGTGAAATTAGAAGCGGTTTAGGCCCGTGCGTCCATGGCTTGGGCGAAGCGTTCAAACAGATAATAGCTGTCCATCGGACCCGGGCTGGCTTCGGGATGGTACTGCACCGAGAATACCGGGCGGTTTTCCATGCGCAATCCACAGTTTGATCCGTCAAACAACGACACGTGAGTTTCAACCACGCCGTCTGGCAGGCTGGCTGTGTCCACCGCGAACCCGTGGTTCATCGAAGTGATTTCGACCTTGCCCGTATCTTTGTCTTTCACCGGGTGGTTTGCACCATGGTGGCCGTGGTTCATCTTGATCGTCCGCGCGCCAAGCGCCAGCGCCAGCATTTGATGCCCGAGGCAGATGCCAAAGACAGGAATGTCTGTGGTGTCCAGGATCGTCTTGATCATCGGGACCGCATATTCACCCGTTGCGGCAGGATCTCCGGGCCCATTGGACAGAAACACTCCGTCGGGGTTCAGGGCCAGCACCTGGTCGGCCGTAGCGGTGGCGGGCAGAACGGTGACATCGCACCCTGCCGAGGCAAGGCACCGCAGAATGTTGCGTTTTGCGCCATAATCCAACGCGACGACCTTGTGGCGCGGGGTGTCCTGCTTGGGATAGCCGTCGGGCCAGGCCCACCGCATCTGGTCCCATTTGTAGCTCTGCGCACAGGTGACGTCCTTGGCCAGGTCCAACCCCTCCAACCCAGAAAACGCGCGGGCTTCGGCGACCAGCGCCTCGATGTCGAAATTACCCTCTGGGTCATGGGCAATGGCCACATGCGGCGCGCCCTGATGGCGGATCGCGCGGGTCAGACGCCGTGTGTCCACGCCACCAACCCCAATTCGGCCACGTCTTGCCAGCCAATCAACCAGCCGTTCTGTGGAACGCCAGTTAGATGGCTCGGTCGGATCCCATTTGACCACCATCCCCGCAGCGACCGGTTCGCCTGTCTCGTCATCCTCGGGGTTCACACCGACATTGCCGATATGCGGAAAGGTGAAGGTCACGACCTGGCCGGCGTAAGACGGGTCGGTCATAATCTCTTGATACCCCGTCATAGCGGTGTTGAAACACAGCTCGGCGGTGGTGGTGCCGGTTGCCCCGAACCCATGGCCATAGAATATGGTCCCATCGGCAAGGGCCAGGCAGGCGGTGGGTTTTGCAGATGCTTGGACTTGGGCGGTGGCAGCGGACATGTGGCGACTCCCGATCGACAAATTGGCGCGAAACTAGAGGTGCTGGCCTGTCGGGTCAAGAGGCAGTGGAAATAGCGGGCAATTTTACATCTTGTTATTTATCAACATCTTAGAAGATTGCCCTTCCGGTTGAATGCCCCTGCTCTTTTCGATAAGTTGCGAGCTTCGTAAAGGTCACTGTAGATGGATGGACCCATGGACATGCGCAGCCAGGTGAATGACGCCCTGAAGACGGCGATGAAAAACAAGGATGCGGCGCGGTTGTCGACGCTTCGCTTGATCAGCGCTGCGATCAAGGATCGCGATATTGCCATGCGTGGCACCGGAGACGAGGCTGAGGTTACGGACGCGGATGTTTTGGCAATTCTTGGCAAAATGGTAAAGCAACGTCAGGAAAGCGCGCGCGCCTACGAAGAAGGCGGACGGTTGGAGCTTGCTGAGAAAGAGCGCTCGGAAATCGTTGTGATCGAAGAGTTTCTGCCGAAACAATTGTCCGACGAAGAAACCGAGGCCGCTGTTGCCGAGGCCATTTCCGAGGTGGGAGCGGACAGCATTCGGGACATGGGCAAAGTCATGGGCGCCTTGAAAGCCAGATTTACCGGGCAGATGGATTTCGGAAAAGTTGGGCCCATGGTGAAAGAGAAGTTGGGGTAAACTTGACCCTTGCCAACTTGGGCAGGACTTTTCGCACCGATCAGGTATACTGTGTGTATCCGCCGTGCGAGACACCTAAGCCATGCTGACAATTGAACGAGCCAGATTTCCTCAGGATGCGCAAATCGTTGCGACCCTGTTCCTTGGGTATATCGCATTCCTTTTTGATCGATCGCCCGAAGAGCGGGAAAATATCCAGAAAAAATATGACCCGGATAAGATCGATGATCTGGTGACAGGATTTTCGCAGATACACGCCCGTCCGCATGGTGATCTGCTTCTGGCATATCACGGCGAAAAACCCGTTGGCTGTGGAATGATGCGCACGCTGGAGGATGGAATTGCGGAGATCCAGCGAGTTTTCGTGACCGATGAAGCGCGTGGGCTTGGGGCAGGGAAGGCGCTGACCTTGGCGCTGATGGATCAGGCCCGGAAAGACGGCCACTCAAGCGTCCGTCTTGATACCGGTCGGGCGTTGGTCGAAGCATCGGGCCTGTACGAGAAACTGGGCTTCAAGGAATGCGCCCCCTATCATCAGGAAACACCTTATCTGGATCATTTGATCAGGTATTACGAGCGCCCGCTTTAGGCCGCCCTCGCACGGCTTTTGCCCGGTTAACCAATAGATTTGGCGCGCAACAACACCTCAGCAAGCTCGTCGTACAGTCGTGGCCGCTCTTTCTCGGATAGGAATGCGCCAATCTCGACTTCGCGATTGTTTCCTTTCAGCGTCACATAATTCGGGACGGGTCCGCCTTTCTTGTGCATCTCGACCGTGACCCAATAGGTATTTGCCTCCCAGTGTTGGACTTTTCGCCCCGGACCGTGGCGGGTCAGGGTCATGTGGTCAGACCAGATCAACAGTTTTTCAAGTATTTCGCCGTCCTTGTAGCTTTTCTCGATAAAGAACCACAGCGCGCCCATGGCGCCCAAAGCAAACGGCAGTAGCCACCACAGCGTCGTAGAGCCCAACAGCGCCAGAAGTGGGATCAGTATCAATGAAAAGCCCAGCCCCATGATCCAGACAAAGCCGCGACGTGGCAGGGACCGGAACGGCCATAGATGCAGCTCTGCTTTTGGGGCGCCGGGTGCGTCTGTTGGCATCCACTCGTAAGGCATCAGGACGGGCTTTCCAGCAGTTCAAGAACATCTATGAAGAACCGGAGCAGGTCGATGACGCAAGAGAAAAAGCTGAAACGGACGCAAGTGGCGTTGTCGTAACCCGGTGCACCGCTCGCCCAGACGTGATTGGCACAACGCGCGACGGTGGGGCACACTGGCCCTTATCTTGCGAGGAAGGGTATGATGCGATTTCTTTGGATTGGTCTGCTGTGTGCTGCCACCCCCGTCTTTGCGGATGATGCCCAGATTGTGGGCGCGACTGTAACACCCGCTGACGTTGGGTGGACCGTATCGGTGACGATTGCCCATGAAGAAACCGGATGGGATGACTATGCCGATGAATGGCGGATCGAAAATTGGGTGGGTGATACGTTGGGCACACGCGTCTTGCAGCACCCTCATGTCAACGAACAGCCTTTCACCCGAAGCCTGAAAGAGGTCACACTGCCGCAAGGAACCGAAGCCATCTGGATCCGGGCGCGAACCAGTGTCGACGGGTGGGGGGATGAACGATTTGAACTGACACTTCCCGTGGTCGAGTAGCCAGACGTCATACAGATATCAAAAGAAAAGGCCCGGACATCGACCGGGCCTTTTTTGCGATTGTCAGGTCCGCTCAGTGCGAGTGACCTTTGTCCCAGTCTTCCTGTTTGGGCAGGATTTCAAAGGTATGCTCGGGTGGCGGGCTGGGCAGGGTCCATTCCAGCGTATCCGCATATTCGTTCCAATAGTTGTTTTCGGTCACGCGTTTGCCTTTGAACAGCGTGTAGAACACGATGCCAATGAAGAACACGAAGGACGCGAAGGACAGAAACGCACCATAAGAGCTGATCTTGTTCCAGTAAGCGAACGCTTCCGGGTAGTCGATGTAACGACGGGGCATGCCTTGGCGGCCCAGGAAGTGTTGCGGGAAGAAGGTCAGGTTCACGCCGATGAAGAAGGTCCAGAAGTGGATCTTGCCAGCCAACTCAGGATACTGACGACCGCACATTTTGCCGATCCAGTAGTAGATGCCTGCAAAGATACACATCACGGCACCGATCGACATCACGTAGTGGAAGTGCGCCACAACATAATAGGTGTCGTGATACACCCGGTCCACGCCAGCTTGTGACAGCACAACGCCGGTCACGCCACCAACGGTGAACAGGAACAAGAAGCCCATTGCAAAAAGCATGGGTGTCTTGAACTCGATCGAACCGCCCCAAAGCGTCGCGATCCAAGAGAAGATCTTGATCCCGGTCGGCACTGCGATGACCATCGTTGCCAGCATGAAGTAAGATTGCTGGGTCAGTGACATGCCAACCGTGTACATATGGTGCGCCCACACCACGAAGCCGATAAAGCCAATGGCAATCAGTGCCCAGACCATCGGCATATAGCCAAAGATCGGTTTGCGGGCAAACGTAGCAATCACGTGGCTGATCAGACCGAAGCCGGGCAGGATCACGATATACACTTCGGGGTGGCCGAAGAACCACAGGATGTGCTGATACAGCACCGGATCGCCACCGCCCGACGGATCAAAGAATGTCCCGCCGAAGTTGCGATCAATCAGCAGCATGGTGATCGCGCCCGCCAGAACCGGCAGCGACAGCAGGATCAGCCAAGCAGTCACGAAGATGGACCAAGCAAACAGGGGTACCTTGAACAGGGTCATGCCGGGGGCACGCATATTCAGGAACGTGGTGATGATATTGATTGCACCAAGGATCGACGAGGCACCGGAAACGTGCACAGCGAAGATTGCAAGGTCCATGGAATAGCCGCCTTCCGAGGTCGACAAAGGCGGATACAGAACCCAGCCAACGCCCGACCCAAGCTGGTCATTGCCACCCGGCGCCAGCATGGAGGCCACGCCAAGCGCCACACCCGTAGCGTAAAGCCAGAACGACAGGTTGTTCATGCGCGGGAAGGACATGTCCGGAGCGCCGATTTGAAGCGGCATGAAATAGTTGCCAAACCCGCCGAACAGGGCGGGGATGACCACAAAGAACATCATCAAGACACCGTGATAGGTTATCAATACGTTCCAAAGGTGGCCATTTGGCGTGCATTCGGCCGATGCGTCAGCGATGAAGCGCGCACCTTCAAGGCACATATACTGAACACCGGGGTTCATCAGCTCAAGCCGCATGTAAACGGTGAAGGAGACGGAAATGAAGCCCGTCAGACCGGCCAGAAACAGATACAGAATCCCGATATCTTTGTGGTTGGTCGACATGAACCATCGGGTAAAGAACCCGCGATCATCGTGGTGGTCATGGTCGTGAATGGTTGCGTCCGCCATGTATCCCTCCCTTTAGGGTTAACGTGACCGGGGCAAGGAGCAACCTCACCCGGCTTTTTAACGTGTGTAATATGAGGCGCGGAAGCGGGCAATGTCGCAATGGCCGCAATCGACAAAAAAATTCACCCCGCACCGGTATTTACCGGGCGGGGCGCTTCGTTTCAGCAGAAAACCGGCGTTATCGCCGACGCGTCTTAGTTGGTTGCGGTCGAATCGCTTTCGGTCGCTTCATCTTCAGACGCTTCGTCTTCGGCGGCTTCACCATCATCCGACATCTCAGAAGAGAAGGTCGCCAAGAAGGCAACGATGTCTTCCGGTTTGCCCCATTTGAACGTCATTTTCGACTTGGCGGCGGAATCACCGGTATATTCTTTCAGGAACCCTTTGGGATCCTTGATGTATTCCACCAGCGTTTCTTCGGTCCAAACCAGACCGGCTTCGCCGGCAGCAACGATCGAATCGCCGTATTTGAAATCCTCGTAGGCACCAGCTTGCCGACCGACAACGCCGTAGAGGTTCGGGCCGGTCTTGCCACCTTTGAACAGTGCTTCGCCGTTCTCGTCAGCAATAGTGTGACAGGATTTGCATTTTTTGAAGTCTTTTTCGCCTGCGGCAACATCACCTTCTGCGAAGGCTGTGCCCGAAAGCGCAAGAATCATGACGGCGGAAGAGAGAATCGTCTTCATTTTGGTCCTCTTGATAGATTATTTTACGCGTTATGCGTCTTTCTCGTGCGGACCCTGCAGTCATAACAACCCAATTGAAAGACGGCGTGCTGTCGCAGGGAGTTTAGGGATCCACACAGTCTAGTTTTCGCCGACAGGGCCGAAGACCGTATCAAAACATCTGCGCAAGGCATTGTCCACATCGACCATCGTAACAGGCAAACCAAGATCAACCAAGCTGGTCACGCCATGTTCGGAAATGCCGCATGGCACAATGCCCGAGAAATGTTCCAGATCCGGTTCGACATTGATTGATATGCCATGGAAGCTGACCCATTTTCGAAGACGCACCCCGATTGCGGCGATCTTGTCTTCTGGCGACCGCCCCAAGGCTGTTTTGGGCTTGTCGTTGCGAACCACCCAAACCCCAACACGACCTTCGCGCCTCTCTCCGGTGACGTTGAACTCGGCAAGCGTGCTGATAACCCATTCTTCAAGAGCGTTGACGAACGCACGAACATCGCGCCCACGCTTGCCCACATCCAGCATCACATAGGCGACGCGCTGGCCTGGCCCGTGATAGGTGTATTGCCCGCCACGCTTTGACGCGTGGACCGGAAACCGGTCAGGTGCCACAAGATCCTTCCGGTCGGCAGAAGTTCCCGCTGTGTAAAGCGGCGGGTGCTCCAGAAGCCAGATCATCTCGCCTGCTTCGCCGCGTGTCATGGCATCGACATGCGCTTCCATACGCGCGACTGCGGCGTCGTAATCGACCAGTGTGTCGGCGGTCTCCCACGTGACAGGGGGCATATCAGGCAAGGCTTTCATAAGCTTCATTTGGCACCGCCTTGAGGCTTTGTCAAAAAGCATCCTGAATTATTTCCGGCACGCGTTTTTTGGACTTCACATCCCAAGACCCCTTCGCTATGAAGCGCGTCACCTAGCCTGGGCTTGCGGTCGTGGCGGAATTGGTAGACGCGCAGCGTTGAGGTCGCTGTGAGGTAACACTCGTGTGGGTTCGAGTCCCACCGACCGCACCATCCTTGCAGATATTCACCCAATGACAGTCACTATGTTGGTCGGACCGGGTGCCGAGCGCTTGCCCGCTGTTCCGACGCAAGGCTATGGTCACGCCATGATTGATCCAGCCGACAAAGCCTTCCTGACCGACCTGTTCAATGCGGCGATCAGGGCAGCTGACGCAAAGAAGGTCTTGCAGGGTTATCTACCTGCCAAGCCGAAGGGCAAAACCGTGGTCATTGGCGCGGGCAAGGGGGCTGCGCAATTGGCGGCGGCCTTTGAAGAACTATGGGGTGAGCCGGTCGAGGGGGTCGTCGTCACACGCTACGGCTATGGGGCACCATGTCAAAACATCCGGGTAATGGAAGCCGCGCATCCCGTGCCGGATGCGGCAGGGCTTGCGGCCGCGGACGCCCTGATCGAGGCGGTCAGCGGGCTGTGCGAGGACGATCTTGTCGTTGCGTTGATCACCGGTGGAGGGTCCGCGCTTCTGCCTGCGCCGCCCGGTGGCCTGACGCTGGATGACGAACAGCTATTGAACGAGGCGTTGCTGGCCTCCGGGGCTCCGATCTCAGTGATGAATGCGATCCGCAAGCATGTATCGCGGATCAAGGGCGGGCGTCTGGCGATGGCCGCGTTCCCTGCCAACGTGCTTAGCCTGATCGTGTCGGATGTGCCCGGCGATGCCCCGTCGCAGGTGGCATCCGGCCCAACGGTGCCTGACGAGGCTGATCAGGCACAGGCGCTCGCGGCAATCTCGGCGTGGAATATTGATGTGCCGCCACATATCGTGGAGTACATACGGACCAATCCGGCACCCGCGCCGTCAGATCCGGCATTTGCGCGCAACCGGGCAGAGGTTGTCGCGTCGGCCCGATTGAGTCTGGAAGCCGCCGCCGCACGGGCGCTGATGTTGGGCATACCTGCTGTGATCCTGTCTGACGCAATTGAAGGCGAGGCGCGCGAGGTCGCGAAGATGCACGGTGCCATGACGCACGAGGTTCTGACCCGCAATCGTCCGTTCAGCGCCCCCTGCGTCTTGTTGTCGGGTGGTGAAACGACCGTCACCTTGAACGGCGCGGGGCGCGGGGGGCGAAATACCGAGTTCCTTTTGTCTTTGGCGATCACCTGCGAGGGCCTGAACGGGTTCACCGCCTTGGCCGCGGATACCGACGGGATCGACGGATCAGAAGATAATGCCGGGGCGTTTGCCAATGGTCGGTCTGCCGGGCGGTTGCGCGCCATGGGTCAAGATCCGTCCGCACTGTTGGCCGCGAACGATGCTTGGGGGGCTTTCGATGCTTTGGGTGATCTGTTCTCGCCGGGGCCAACGGGCACCAACGTCAATGACTTCCGGGCCATTCTGATCCGATAACCTGACGGATGGGGCGCCGCGCACAGCGCCCCAACGACCTCTATGCGGCCAGTTTTTCGATATGTGCGTCGGCGTCGGCTAAGCCATCTGCGCCGGTTGCGGAAATAAACTCGACATCAGAAATGCCCATGAAGCCCAGAATGTGTTTGAGATACGGTGTCACGAAATCATGTGGTGCCCCAACAGGTGTGCCAGCCGATGCGGTCACCACGATAACGCGCTTCCCGGTCAACAGGCCTTCGGGTGTGCCGTCTTCGCGGTAGCGAAAGGTGACACCGGCACGCGCAAGGTGATCGACCCACGCCTTCAGTGTGGACGGGATCGAAAAGTTATAGGTCGCGGCGGAAATCACGATCAGGTCGGCGGCCTGAACCTCGGCTACGATCTGATCTGAAAGAGCGAGTGCGGCGTTGTCGTTTGCGCTCCGCGCCTCGGGCGGGGTAAAGGTTGCGGCGGTCCAGGCGGCGTCCAGATGCGGGATGCCCTGTGCCAGATCGCGGGTGGTCACAGTGGTGTCAGCGTGTTTGGCAACCACTTTGTCAGCCAGTGCGCGCGAGATCGAACCGTCGGTCCGGGCGGAACTGTCGATGCGAAGGATGTGTGTCATGTTGTGCTCCAGTTTTGCTTTGGAGGAAATATGTGACCTTGCAAAAACAAACGCAATCTGCGCAATTTAACAGTATATGTTGGAAAATGCACAGAAGACTTGAATGAATCACTGGGACGAGATCAGAACCGCCTATCACGTCGCGCGGGCGGGCACGGTCAGCGGCGCAGCGGAAGCCTTGGGCATCCATCACGCGACGGTCATTCGCCATATTGACGCGCTGGAGCACCGGTTGGGCGTGAAACTGTTTCAACGCCACGCGCGCGGCTATACACCGACCGAAGCGGGGGCGGACCTTGCGCGAATTGCGCAGGTGACGGAAGACCAGTTCACCCAGCTCGAGGGGCGGTTGAAGGGTCAGGGGGATGATGTAGCGGGCGATCTGGTCATCACAGCCTTGCCCGGTTTTTCCGCGCGGTTGGCCCCGGTGTTGACGGAATTTCAATCCCGCCATCCCGGACTGCGCGTGCAGCTTTTGACCGGGCCGAGAATTTTCAAGCTTGAGTATGGCGAAGCGCATGTTGCGATCCGCGCCGGGACTGCGCCGCAGGAACCCGACAATGTGGTCCAGCCGTTCCTGGATGTAACCTTCGGCCTGTATGCCGCCCAAAGTTACATCGACAAGCACGACCTGCCGACGGAAGAGACATTGGCCGACCATCGTTTCATCGGAACGGGTGATCTGAACTCTCGCGCGCCGTTCATGCGGTGGCTTGCGCAAAATATCCCGGCCGAGAACGTGCGGTTTCAAGTGTCCGATGACATCGCAATGCGTGAGGCGTTAATCGCCGGAGCAGGCTTGGGCTTTGCGGTGGATGGGTCGCAGGACGGTCTGGTTCGGATCATACCATCCAAAGAAGAATGGAAGTCGCGTTTGTGGCTTGTGACCCATGTCGACCTTCATCGGTCAACCAAAGTACAGGCTATTCTTGCCCATCTGAAAGCCGCCGCGCGCCAATGGGCAAAAGATGATGCGGGCCTGTCCTTGCCTTAGCCGTTATGATCGTCGCGAAGTTCGGTTTCAAGGAACCGCTCGAAGGCATCAAGGTTCACGGGTTCGAACTGTCCAAACCCCTGCATCCAGACCGATGCATCGCGCAACGCGTCGGGTTCCAGCTTGCACCACTTCACCCGTCCGCGCTTTTCCTGGCTGATCAGCCCGGCGCGGGTCAGGATCGTCAGGTGCTTCGAAATCGCTGCCAGCGACATCTCGAACGGCTCCGCGACGTCTGTGACGGCCATGTCATCTTCCAGAAGCATTGTCAAAATGGCGCGCCGGGTCGGGTCGGACAGGGCGGCAAAGGCAAGATCAAGACGAGTGCTCATGCCTTTGGGTTAAGTCTGGGCGGTTCAATCGTCAACCAAATGGTTGAATAAGCGGATTTCACACGAAAGGGGGTCTGACGTGGGCCTGTGTCGCCGCAACGAATCCCGGCCCAGATCAAAAACGATATATATCAATACTTTAAACAATATCCTGTTCGCGCTAAACACCGTTGACTCACAACGTTCCAGCCCTTAGCACATGCAGCAACCGTTACCGGAGGCATTTCCTTGTCCAACGAACCCGATCGCGAGCGTTTGCGACAGCTCGAGACGCGCCTGAAAGAGGCGAAGGGTGAGGAGAAGCAAAAAAAGACCGGAGACGAGGCCTACAATCAGGCGTCCTTCGCCTGGCAGATGGTCATAGAGCTTACCGTCGGTCTGTTGATCGGCTTTGGCATCGGATACGGGTTGGATGCACTGTTTGGCACGAAACCCATCTTCATGGTGCTGTTCATAATGTTGGGTTTCGCCGCAGGCATGAAGGTTATGCTGTCCACGGCTGCCCAAATGCAGAAGAAAGCGGAAGATGCGCAGAACGCGCAGACCACCGCGGAAGAAGAGGGTAACGGACGTGGCTGATCAAAGCGCAAAACAGGGTGGCGGCCCGATCATCAAGATCGCATTCTTTGTTGTTCTGGCTCTGGTGCTTCTGTCTGGCTTGCTTTTCGCGCCGGAACAACCTGGTCTGGCCATTCATCCGATGGAACAGTTCGAGATCAAACCGCTGTTTGGCGGTGATCATCTTGGGACATTTACCCCGACCAACCAAACGCTTTGGTTGTTTCTGGCAATCGTCGGCGTCGTGCTGCTGCTGGTCGTCGGATCGCGTGGTCGTGCGATTGTGCCGACACGTGGGCAGTCGGTCGCCGAACTGGCATACGGCTTTGTTTACAAGATGGTCGAGGACGTTGCGGGCAAGGATGCCGTCAAGTATTTTCCTGGCGTCATGACCCTGTTCATGTTCATCGTTTTCGCCAACGTCCTTGGTCTGATCCCGACCAGCCTCACAACTACCAGCCATATCGCTGTCACGGGGGTGCTGGCCCTGATCGTGTTTGTTTTCGTAACAGGGCTGGGCTTTGTGAAACACGGCGTTGGCTTTCTTGGGTTGTTCTGGGTGTCGGCCGCACCGTTGCCGCTGCGCCCGGTATTGGCCATCATCGAGATCATTTCCTACTTCGTGCGCCCCGTCAGCCACTCCATTCGTTTGGCCGGCAACATGATGGCTGGCCACGCAGTGATCAAGGTTTTCGCCGGCTTCGCCGCAGCCCTTGGGCTGTTCGGCTTCCTGCCGATCCTCGCAATTGCAGCGTTCTTCGCTCTCGAAGTGCTCGTGGCCTTTATTCAGGCTTATGTCTTCGCGATCCTGACCTGCGTATATCTGAAAGACGCACTGCATCCGTCGCACTAAGATAAGACGGTTGCAGCCCGCTCATCCAACCAATTCAAGCATTCCAACGTAAGGAGAAATCACAATGGAAGGCAATATCGCTCAAATGGGTCAATTCATCGGTGCAGGTCTGGCAGCTATCGGTTCGGGTGCCGCCGCTATCGGTGTGGGCCACGTTGCTGGTAACTTCCTGGCTGGTGCCCTGCGCAACCCGTCGGCAGCTGCCGCACAAACGGCGACCCTGTTCATCGGCATCGCATTTGCAGAAGCTCTGGGCATCTTCTCGTTCCTGGTCGCACTTCTGCTGATGTTTGCTGTCTAAGACCTGAACCTTCCTTACGAAGGGGTGGATCATCCTTGATCCGCCCCATCTAATCCGGTTCCAGGAGATAAGACATGGCAATTACTACGCAACAGACCGCGGCAGCCACAGAAGGTGGTGCAGAAGCCGCAGGCATGCCGCAGCTGGATTTCTCGACCTTCGGGAACCAGATTTTCTGGCTCGTTGTCACGCTGGTGGTGATCTATTTGGTCCTGACCAAAGTCGCATTACCTCGGATCGAGGCTGTGTTGGCGGAGCGTCGGGGCACGATCACAAGTGACCTGACGGCGGCCGAAGATCTGAAGCAGAAGGCCGTCGAGGCCGAAGAAGCCTATAACAAAGCCCTTGCCGACGCCCGTGCAGAAGCAAACAAGATTGTTGCAGAAGCCCGCGCCGACATTCAGGGCGAAGTCGATGCAGCCGCCGCCAAGGCAGATGCAGAGATTGCGGCCAAGGCTGCCGAAAGCGAAGCCGCCATCGCGGAAATTCGCGCCGGTGCGGTTGACAGCGTAAAAGCGGTGGCCAAAGACGCGGCGAAAGAAATCTTGACATCAATGGGCTACAAGGCGGACGCCAAATCAATCACCGCTGCGGTGACTTCGCGGATGAAAGGGTAAAGACATGAAGACATTTACTCTTGCGCCACTGTTTTTGGTAATCGCAGCGCCGGCATTTGCCGCAGAAAAAACGGGTTGGGCTGATCTGGCAAACACCGATACTGTGGTCGTGCTGGCTTTCCTGCTGTTCGTTACCTTCCTGGGATATATGGGCGTTCACAAAATGCTTGGTTCCCAGTTGGACAACCGCGCCGAAGGCATCAAGTCCGAACTTGAAGAGGCACGTGCGTTGCGTGAAGAGGCGCAGACCATTCTGGCGTCTTATGAACGCAAGCAGAAAGAAGTAGCCAAACAGGCTGAACGCATTGTCGCCCATGCGAAAGAAGAAGCAGCCAACGCCGCGACAGCTGCGAAGGAGGACCTGAAAGCCTCGATCGCACGTCGTCTTGCGGCCGCGGAAGACCAAATCGTTTCGGCGCAATCCGCCGCAGTGAAAGAGGTCCGCGATACTGCGGCTCAGGTCGCAGTGGCTGCCGCGCGCGATGTGATCGCCAAGCAGATGACAGCAACCGAGGGCAACAGCCTGATCGACGATGCGATCAAGACGGTTGAAGCCAAGCTGCACTAAGCCTCAGATCAATCGACATTCAAGGAACCCGGCCATTCAGGTCGGGTTTTTTGTTGGATCCGGAGGCGTGTGCCGCGACTCTATGTGCGTTCCTTTTCGTAGGTCAGACGCTGGCGCGCGACCTCTTCGTTCCGGTCAGCGCGGCGCAGATCGGCATAGGCTTGCGTCACGAAATCCATATGCGCTTCTACAGCCGCCCGCGCACGGACTGGGTCACGTGCCTGCAACCCGTCATTGATGGCCCGGTGCTGTTCTAACAGGTCAAGGCGTGTGTTGGTGATCTGGATCACCACCTGACGGCTGTAAAACACCCCTTGCTTCAAAAGGTCATACATCGCCCGCATCATGTGAACCATCAGCACGTTGTGGCTGGCTTCAATGATTGCCATGTGAAAATCGCTGTCCAGATCGGCACCTTGCCCCTCGGCTGCGTCTTCCATCTTGTGAAACAGTTCCGCGATCACCTTCAGATCGGTGTCGGAAGCAAATCTGGCGGCACGCTCGGCGGCCAGGCCCTCCATATCCCGGCGAAACGCGATGTAGTCATAAACCGCTTCGTCGTGACGCGAGAAAAGCTGAGTCAACGCAGGTGGAAAGGAACTGTCCAGGCTTTCACTGACGTATATGCCAGCGCCTGCCCGGCGGGACAGAAGACCCTTTTCCTCAAGATCAGCAATCGCATCGCGCAAAGAGGGTCGAGACACGCCCATACGATCAGAGAGGTCCCGCTCAGACGGCAGGCGTTCGCCGGGGCGCAGAATGCCACGCAATATCAACAGTTCAATCTGCTCAACCACTGATTGTGACAGCTTGCCTGCCGCTATTTTCTGAAAAGGCATTCTGTGTCCTGTGCGCGAATTGGTCATATTATATGACCACACTCACAGCGTTGTCTCAATGAAAAAAGCCGGACAGATGCCCGGCTTTCTTGGGATTTCGACTTGCGGGTCAGTTGCGGATCGGACGAATGATAATCTCGACCCGACGGTTTTGCTGACGGCCATAGGCATCCAGGTTCGATGCAACCGGACGGTCTTCGCCATATCCGATAGTGACGACGCGAGAGGTCGGAACACCGTTCGATGTCAAAACAGCTGCTACTGAAGCAGCCCGGCGGCGCGACAGGGACATGTTGTAATCGGCATCCCCAACATTGTCGGTGTGACCCACAACTTCGATCACCGAGTTCGGATATTGGCGAAGGTTGTCCGCGACGGCGCGCAGATCGGATTGCAGCGCATAGCTGACATCGGCGCTATCTGTCGCGAACAGGATGTCCTGCGGAAGTGTGACGATCAATTCGTTGCCGGTATTCACGATCTTCACCTGATCATTGTCGATCGACTGGCGCAAGTCGCCCGCCTGTTTGTCAAGCTGCTGACCGATTGCACCCCCGACGATGCCACCGATGACGGCACCCACAGCGGCCTTGCCCAGTTTGCCGTCGCCTTTGCGGGTAGCCCCCAGAAGGCCACCGGCGATGGCACCGATTGCCGCACCGTTTTGTGTGCGCGGACCGAGATTGCTGGTGGGGCTTTGGGTTGGCGACGTACAGGCGGTCGTGGCCAGCGCGCCAACAATGGCGAGCGTTAAGATTGAACGTTTTACGTGCATACTGCATTCCTCGGGTTTGTTATTCTCGTTTGTCTTACATGAACGACGATTGATATCGAATAACAAGCCCGATTTTTGACAAAACCGGGCGGAAATCAGGCGCTTGCGACATCCTCGGTCTGGGCGCTTTCCCAGGCAAGCAGCGCTCGTTTCACCGGCAAGCCCCAGTGATAACCGCCCAACGCTCCGGATTTGCGCAATGCCCTGTGACAGGGGATCAGCCAACTGACCGGGTTGCGCCCAACGGCGGTGCCAACCGCACGCACCGCGCGTGGCGAGCCGATTGTTTCGGCGATCTGTGAATAGGTCGTCACGTGGCCCGATGGGATGGACAACAATGCCTCCCACACCTTGATCTGAAACGGGGCACCGATCAAATGCAGGGGCGTCATGCCGCGCTGATTAAATGCCTGATCGACCCATGGTGCCAAGGTCTCGGGGTCTTCGCGGAAAATCGCATTGGGCCAGCGGGATTTCAGATCAGCCATCGCCACTTGCGGACCGGTTTCAGACGCAAAACCCAGACCGCAAATACCCCTGTCCGTCCCCATGACCAAAGCCGGACCAAAAGGGCTGTCAAACCATCCCCAATTGATCGTCAAGCCATCACCGCCCGCAGCATAGGCGCCGGGGCTCATCGCTTCCCACCGCAGAAACAGGTCGTGGAGCCGTCCCTGCCCGGACAGCCCGACAGAATGCGAGGTTTGCAACGTCGAAAACCGGTCCTGCAACAAGGTCTTGGCATGGCCCAGCGTCAGAAACTGCTGATACCGCTTTGGCGACACCCCGACCCAGCGCGAGAACACGCGCTGAAAATGGGCGGGGGACATATCCATCTTGGCGGCCAATGTTTCCAGCGACAAGGGCTCTCCGTCGGTTGCGTCGATATGCTCGATCGCGCGGCGGATCACGTTGTAATGATAGCTGTCTTCCTGGCGTGTCATGGCGGCCTCTTTTGTTCTGTCGTCCCAGATTGGCGCGGATCGCCCTAACAAAGCGACCCGGAAATTGCGCATCCGCTCGAAATCACCGGGCATCCGCCTTGTCGGATTGTTCAGAAACGGGCATAGCATCTGCATGGTAAAGCAACTGGGATATCACCAGATCCGTGCGATCTTTGACCGCTTTCACGCGACAGAGCCAGAGCCGAAAGGCGAGCTTGAGCATGTGAATGCCTATACGCTGGTTGTGGCTGTGGCACTGTCGGCGCAGGCCACCGATGTTGGCGTCAACAAGGCGACACGTGCGCTGTTCCAAATCGCGGATACGCCGGAAAAGATGCTTGCGCTTGGTGAAGAGGGTCTGATTGAACACATCAAGACCATCGGTCTGTATCGGCAGAAGGCCAAGAACGTCATCAAGCTCAGCCGCATTCTGGTCGAGGATTATGGCGGTGTCGTTCCAAATTCCCGCGCGGCGCTTCAATCGCTTCCCGGGGTCGGGCGCAAGACGGCCAATGTGGTTCTGAATATGTGGTGGGGTGTGCCCGCGCAGGCGGTTGATACACACATCTTTCGTGTCGGAAATCGCACCGGGATCGCGGTCGGAAAAGACGTGAACGCGGTCGAACGTGCGATCGAAGACAACATCCCCGCAGATTACCAACAACACGCCCATCATTGGCTTATCCTGCACGGGCGTTACACCTGCAAAGCGCGCAAGCCAATGTGTGGAAACTGCATTATCCGGGATCTCTGCCCCTACGAGGACAAGAATATATGACGAAAAAGTATAAGGTGGTCGGCATCGGCAATGCCGTTGTGGACGTGTTGACCGTGGCGGATGACAGCTTTCTGGAGATGATGGGGATCGAAAAAGGCATCATGCAGCTGGTCGAACGCGATCGGGCCGAGGTGCTGTATGGTTCGATGAAGGAACGCAAGCAGGCGGCGGGTGGATCGGTTGCCAATACGCTGGCCGGGATTGGGAAGCTGGGCTTGCCAACCGGTTTTGTGGGTCGTGTGCACGATGATGCGCTGGGTCACTTCTATGCCGACGCGATGGAGATGGACGGCACGCGTTTCATCAACCCGCCGGTGCCGGGCGGAGAACTGCCGACATCGCGATCCATGATCTTTGTCTCGCCTGATGGCGAGCGGTCGATGAACACCTATCTGGGCATCTCGGCCGAATTGGGGTCCGAGGATGTCGACCCGGACGTTGCAGCAGATTCCGAGATTGTTTTTCTGGAGGGATACCTGTTCGACAAGGACAAGGGAAAAGACGCGTTCATCGCAATGGCGCAGGCGTGTCGGACCGCAGGCGGTCTTGCCGGGATCGCCATTTCCGATCCTTTCTGTGTCGAACGTCATCGGGACGACTTCCTGTCGCTGATCGAAAACGATCTGGATTATGTCATCGGCAATGAAGAGGAGATTAGATCCCTGTTCCAAACCGATGATATGGAAGACGCGATCGCCAAAACCGCCGCGATTTGCCCGATGGTGGTGTGCACCCGTTCGGGCGATGGTGTTGCGATTCTGGCAAATGGCGAACGCGTGGATGTAGCTGTCGAACGCATTGTGCCTGTTGATGCAACAGGGGCTGGCGACGGATTCGCGGCGGGTTTCCTCTATGGTCTTGCGATCGGTGCCGATATGCGCACATGCGGTGAAATGGGCTGCGTAATAGCAGGTGAAGTGATCCGACATATCGGACCACGCGCCGACCGCAACCTTCTGGCGCTGTTGCGCGACAAAGGGCTGGTCTGACCCGAATAGGACGGCGGTGCGGAATCAATCGCCAAGTTTGGCGTGCACCTCGTTCAGATCAATCTCGCCGACAGGCATCTTGTTGGCCGGGTTTTCAAAGTCGTATTTGAACAGCTCGAAATCGTGTTTGTAGATTTCATAGACCAGATGCATCGACAGATCGTCAAAGTAATCCTCGACGGGGTGGGCCCGTTTCGGGCCGTGGCCTTCACTTTCATTGAAGCGGGGAATGTCGGACAGAATCACTGGATGCGGTGTTTCAATTGCATCAAGCACTTGCTGCATCCCGTCATTGAATTGTTCGGTCCAGACGATGTTGTCATAGCGTCCGCCATTGGCAATGAAGGTTGCCACATGTCCAGACATCGCCGACCAGTGAATATCCGGGTCCATCGGACGCCGCCACCGGATCGTATCGCGGGCAAACAACAGGAACCGCCGGAAACTCTTCACCTGGTCAAATTCAAAACCGCTATCGGGATCGCCAACTTCGATCCCGTATTTCTGGATCAGAAGCGGCACGAGATTTCCGCGATACCGGCGGCCGTTGCGCTGAATACCACAAATCTTGTCAAAGAAGCTGGACAGAATCCGGGTATAGGGATTGCGAACACAGGTGAACGCATAGCTTGAATGCGCCAACACATTGTCTTCGATCAGCTTTTGTGACGCATCCTGCGCCCATTTGTGCAGCCCGCCGGTGCTGTCATGGATGTCGCCGTCGAAGAACTTGCCGTGATCCGAATAATACATGATCTGGCCGATGGTCGAGCAGGCGCATTTGGGCACGACCCGATACACAACGCTTTCGCTTTCGGTCATCCAGGTGCCGGGAAATCCCATAAACTCAATACCTCCGAGGTCCTTTCAACGACCGATTGCGCAAACCATAGCTATACCGCCCAGAAAAAAGCAAAGAAACACTGTTTATTCAACGGTCTTTCACGCTATCAATGGCCGCAGTCTTCGTGCCTACAAGGATTTTGTGACGTCACCATGGCCAAAATTGCCTTCATTCTGCTGTGCCACAAGGATCCTGACGCAATCATAAATCAGGCAACGCGACTGACGGCGGTTGGTGATTGTATGTCGATTCATTTCGATGCGAGCGCCAATCCCGAGCATTATCAGAAAATTCGCGACGCGCTGGCAGACAACCCGAACGTTACTTTTGCGCGAAAACGCGTCAGATGCGGCTGGGGCGAATGGTCCTTGGTGCAGGCCACCCTGAATGCAGTCGAGGCGGCGCTGGACGATTTTCCGCGTGCCACACATTTCTATATGGTGTCCGGCGATTGCATGGCCATCAAGTCCGCAGAGTACACGCATAAGTTCCTTGATTCCTCTGACGTCGATTACATCGAAAGTTTCGACTATTTCGAAAGCGATTGGATCAAGACCGGCATGAAAGAAGAACGGCTGATCTATCGCCACTTCTTTAACGAACGGACCCAGAAGCGCCGGTTCTATACCAGCTTCAACCTGCAAAAAAAGCTCGGGTTGACGCGAGAGATTCCACATGATGTTCAGGTGATGATCGGCAGCCAGTGGTGGTGTCTCAGGCGGCGCACGGTTGAATGGATCGTAGAATTCGCCCGCAAGCGCAAGGATGTCATGCGGTTCTTCCGCACCACATGGATCCCCGACGAGACCTTTTTCCAGACCTTGGTCCGGCATCTCGTGCCCGAAGGGGAAATTCGCTCGCGCACCCCGACGTTTCTGATGTTCACCGACTATGGTATGCCCGTCACGTTTTATGATGACCACTATGATCTGCTTCTCAGTCAGGATTTTTTGTTTGCGCGGAAGATCAGCCCGGAGGCACGTGAGTTGAAGCGCCGTTTGGGAGATTTGTATGCTGCCAAAGGTGTCACGTTCCAGATCTCGAACGAGGGGCGCAGCCTGTTCAAGTTCCTGACGGGCCGTGGTCGGATCGGGCAAAGGTTTGCTCCGCGATTCTGGGAGGCTGAAAGCAGTCTTGGACGGGATCGCGAACTGCTGATCATCGTGTCCAAGAAATGGCATGTCGGCAAACGGCTCTTGCAAAAGGTCGCCGAGGTGACGGGGCTTCCCGCCATCGAATATCTGTTTGATGAAGAAAGCTGCCCGATGCCTGATCTTGGGGGGATCGAAACGCGGATGGGCAAGCGCACGCGGCACCGCCGGGCGCTGATGCGGATGCTATTCGACTACCATGACACCAATCGCTTGGTCGTTTGCATGGACCCGAACAACCTTGATTTGTTGCAGGACTTCTTTTCTGACAGATCAACGACCCGGCTGTTGGAGGTCCATTGCGATTTCACGGATGATTATCTGCTGGGCCACGCGAAACGGGTGGGGCTGGCGGGTGACAACACACCGCGGGACGCAATCGACCGATTGTTGCCGACGATCCGATCCGATGTTGCTTTTGAAAGTGAACAGATCCGCGATGCTGGCTTTTCCGAGTTGTATCGGATCAGCGAAACCGCCAGCGTGGAAGAAAATACCGTGCCGCTGTCGCGCTTCCTATCAATCTCGGAGGATCATGCCAAAGAGATTGCAGGGCGGAGCCATCTGTTCGCCGATTGACGATCCCTTCCGGATAAACGACAGGAGACCACCATGCCCTACACCTATGACGATCAGAACATTTTTGCGAAGATACTGCGCGGAGAAATCCCAAATGATACGGTCTATGAGGATGACTATGCGCTGGCGTTTCGGGACATCCAGCCGCAAGCGCCCGTCCACGTTCTGGTGATCCCCAAAGGGCCATATGTGAACCACGACCATTTTGCCAACGCCGCAACAGATGCCGAGATCGCCGGCTATACCCGTGCCATCGGCAAGATATGTGAAGCTTTGCGGATTGCGCCTGGTGGCAACGGGCGAGGCTATCGAACCATTGCCAATTCCGGCGAGGACGGCGTGCAGGAGGTGCCCCATTTTCACACGCATATTCTGGCTGGGCGCGTGTTGGGCCGGATGTTGAAACGCGCCGATGACTGATCGGTTCTGCCTTGCAGCGCGTGGCGGTGCTGGTATCATGCGACGAAACGCAAGAACGAGGTGTCTGTGATGACCCAGTCTCCACCCGAAACCAAAATTGTGGACAGTTATAAAGTCGCCTGTGATGGGGGCGAAGGTGCGCTTGGCCACCCGCGCGTTTACCTGCAAATTCCAAGGGAACATGGCTGGGTGGAATGTCCTTATTGCGACGCAAAATTCGTTCACAAGGATCATGCGGGCACGGCGGCATAAACGTCGCCAACCGGTCAGATAAGACGGGCCGCGGGCAGACGCCACGCGGCCTTTTGCGTCTCGGCGCGCATGAAGAAAAGGGAGGGGCCGATGAGCTTCGGTAAAGGTTGTCATCTGCATCTGGTCGACGGGTCGGCCTTTATTTTCCGTGCCTATCACGCGCTGCCACCTTTGACGCGCAAGTCCGACGGATTGCCCATCGGGGCTGTTGCCGGGTTTTGCAACATGCTGTTCAAATTCATCGAAGATAATGCGGGCCCGGATGCGCCAACCCATGTGGCCGTGATCTTCGACTATTCAGGCAAGAGCTTTCGGAACGACATGTATCCGCTCTACAAGGCCAACCGACCACCGGCGCCAGAAGATCTTGTGCCGCAGTTTCCGCTGACCCGCGATGCCACCCGCGCATTCAACATTGCCTGCATCGAAAAAGAGGGATTCGAGGCGGATGATATCATCGCTACCCTTGCAAAACGCGCCAACGACGAAGGCGCGCGCGTGACCATCCTGTCGTCTGACAAGGATCTGATGCAGCTGGTCGGTGGTGGGATCGAGATGCTCGACCCGATGAAGAACAAACGCATCGGAGTTGAGGGGGTCGAAGAAAAGTTCGGCGTTGGCCCGGACCGTGTCGTGGATGTGCAGGCGCTTGCGGGCGACAGCGTGGACAACGTGCCGGGCGCGCCGGGCATCGGGATCAAGACGGCGGCCCTGCTGATCAACGAATTTGGCGATCTGGAAACGCTTCTGGAACGCGCGGGCGAGATCAAGCAACCCAAACGCCGACAGACCTTGCTCGATAACGCCGAGCAGATTCGCCTGAGCCGCGAGTTGGTGAAGCTGGACGAAGACATGGAGATGGACCTTCCCTTCGAGGAATTGGAGTTGAAAGAACCCGACCCCGAAACGCTGTTGCAATTCCTAGCCGAAATGGAGTTTCGCACGCTGACCAATCGCGTCGCAAAGAAGTTTGAGGTGGATCCGCCAGAGATCAAGATTGTCGAACCGGAGGCCGACGCAAGTGGTCCCGAAATGCCCGATATCAATCCCGAGAGTTATGAATGGGTGAAAGACGCGACCACTTTGACGGCTTGGATCGACCGCATTATTGGGCGTGGATATGTGGCCTTTGACACTGAGACCACTGGTTTGGACGAGATGCGCGCGGAACTGGTCGGCATCTCGCTTGCGGTCGAGCCAGGCGAGGCGTGTTATATTCCCCTGATCCACAAAACCAGCCAGACGGATGATCTGTTCGGCAGCGATGATCTGGCTGATGGGCAGATGCCGCTGGACGAGGTGTTGGCCCATCTGAAACCCGTGCTTGAGGATCCCGCGATCCTGAAAATCGGGCAAAACATGAAATACGATGCAAAGATATTGGCGCGCTATGGAGTCGATATTGCACCGATTGATGACACGATGCTGATGTCTTATGCGCAAAATGCCGGGCTGCACAATCACGGCATGGACACGCTGTCTGACCGGTACCTGGGGCACACGCCGATTTCCATCAAATCACTGCTTGGCAGCGGCAAATCGGCGATCACCTTTGACCGTGTGCCAGTCGAGGATGCGGTGAAATATGCCGCCGAGGATGCCGATATCACACTGCGGCTTTGGCACTATCTGAAACCGCGTCTGCACAGCGCCAAAGTGACCCGTGTCTATGAGCGTCTGGAACGTCCACTTGTGCCGGTGCTTGCGCAGATGGAAATGGCAGGCATCAAGGTTGACCGCGATGTGTTGTCGCGCATGTCGAACGCCTTCGCTCAGAAAATGTCCGGGTTCGAGGCAGAGCTTTACGAAATTGCGGGCAAGGATTTCAACGTGCAAAGCCCGGCGCAGGTTGGGGAAATCCTGTTTGACCAGATGGGGTTGGAGGGCGGCAAGCGCACAAAATCGGGACAGTGGTCAACACCGGCTGATGTTCTGGCCGATCTGGCCACCGAACACGACTTTGCCGCCCGCGTTCTGGATTACCGCCAGCTTCAAAAGCTGAAATCGACCTATACCGATGCGTTGCAAGACCACATCCACCCGGAAACGGGTCGCGTGCATACATCGTACTCGATTGCCGGGGCTAACACGGGGCGTCTGGCCTCGACCGACCCGAATCTGCAAAATATCCCCGTGCGCTCCGAGGAAGGCCGTCGCATCCGCGAAGCCTTCGTCGCGCCAGAAGGCACCAAGTTGATCAGCCTCGACTATAGCCAGATCGAGCTGCGCATTCTGGCTCATGTGGCCAATATAGATGCGTTGAAGCAAGCCTTCCGCGACGGGCAGGATATCCACGCGATGACCGCATCCGAGATGTTCGACGTGCCGATGGAGGAGATGACACCCGACATTCGCCGTCAAGCCAAAGCGATCAATTTCGGTGTGATCTATGGCATCTCGGGCTTTGGTCTGGCCCGCAACTTGCGTATTCCGCGATCAGAGGCACAGGGCTTCATTGACCGCTACTTCGAACGGTTCCCCGGTATTCGCCAATATATGGAAGACACGGTTGCCTTTGCGAAGGAACACAAGAGGGTCGAAACCCTGTTCGGTCGTCAGATACACACGCCCGAGATCGACGCCAAAGGCCCCCATGCGGGCTTTGCCAAACGCGCGGCGATCAACGCACCCATTCAAGGCACGGCTGCCGATATCATTCGCCGCGCGATGATCCGTATGCCTGATGCCATTGCCAAACTGCCTGCCAAGATGCTGTTGCAGGTTCACGACGAACTGATCTTCGAGGTTGAAGATGGCGCCGTGGATGAGGTGATCGAGGTCGTGCGAGACGTTATGGAAGGTGCGGCCGAACCGGCGGTGAAACTCGATCTGCCACTGACCGTTGACGCAGGCATCGGTATGAACTGGGCCGAGGCACACTGACCGCTTATCCCCTTGGGTCAATGCCTTGTTCAGCCAGTTGCGCGTAAAGCGCAGGCAAGCTTTTGTCGCGCTCTTCCCGGAACCGTTCCCCGGTTGAGAACCCCTCGATCCGGTCGATGCGGAACATGCGGAAATCTTCGCGCAGTTCGCACCAGCTGACAACGCACCACCCGTTTTTCCATAGCCACAAAGCCAGGGGGCGGATATCACGCGTGGTCTTGCGCGCCTCTTCATCGGCATATGTCAGGGCAAGGCGCAGACGACCGTCGATGGCGGCTTCGATCTGATCAATGAAATGCCTGTCGCGATCAGATGGCATCAGGTTTGGACCGGCGTGGATTTCGACCCGGTCGGCCTGCGCACCAAGACTGTCGGGCAACACGGACCGTACCTTGACCAAGGCTTCCGTTGCCGCACGTGCCATGGAGGCGCCGCCCATCCGTTCGATCAGGCGGGTGCCTGCGATGACTGCCATCACCTCGTCGCGGGTGAACATCAGGGGCGGGATGTCATACCCCGCCCGCATTACATATCCGACGCCGGCCTCGCCTTCGATCGGGACGCCTGATCCGATCAGGTCCGCGATGTCGCGATAGATCGTCCGCTCGCTGACTTCCAGCGTGTCAGACAGATCACGCGCGGTGGTCAGCCGACCGCCCCGAAGATGTTGGATGATCTGAAACAGGCGGTCGGCACGGCGCATGGCCTATCCTTTCGGTTCGAACAATCCAATCGAGTTGCCGTCAGGATCGGTGGCATATTGGAAACGGCCCGGCGGTATTTCGATGACAGGGCCAGTCATGGTTCCACCAGCAGCTTCGCACCGTTTGGCACAGGTTTCCAGCTTGTCAGGTGTCGCGATATGCACGGTGGGGCCATTTCCATTGGTGGCAGGCTTTCCGGCATAAAGATGACCGCCCACGCCTGTCATGTCACTGGAAAAATTGGCCATGGGGGTGGGGCCGGTCTCGTCAATTGCCATCTTCCACTGGAAAACCTCGGAATAGAATGCGACGGCCTTGTCAAGGTTCGTGACTGGGATTTCTGCCCAGACGACAATGGGTTGGGTGTCCATGATATGCTCCTTCATATGTTGTTGGTGAAGCCTGTATCGCACACCCCTCCTGACAACGTGCTGTCAGGAGGTTGGGCCTTGGTCAATCTCCGCCTCGATTGATCTGACGGGGTGGGCTGGAAATTGCGTGGCCGCCCTAATCGTCGTTCGCTGAGCTTGACCAGAGACGCAGGTGCTATAGGCTTCGGAGGTCTGATCAGAGGGCTGACATGCGCCGAATATTTCTTACTGCCGTAATCCTGACGTCAATCACTCTGGCGGGGTGTCAGACCACCAAAACACAATCTCCCAGTGGCAATGTTACCTTCTGCGATCGCGTGATCGGCTGGGAGCCGATTGCCGGCGAAAATGGTGCCGAACGGGCGGTAACGCGTGCAGAGGTTTGTTCGAAACCAGCCGATGCTGGCGTTTGGATGGAGGTCGGGCAAGTGCATTCGAAACTGAGCGGTCGCAGCTTTTGGCTTTGGATGCCAAAAGAAGATCGCCATCTGACTGTCTCGTCCACCGATGGGACACCGATGCTGTCCGGATGGTCGCTCCAGGCCCGTCCGTTTGGATGGGCGCACGAGGTTGTGGCCGTGCCAGATCCGGGCAAGATCAACGCAGGTGCCTTGCCTGCCGGGGCCTGCCCGCGAAAGGCGGTCGGGAAAAAGCCAGAAAAGCGTTACTGTATTGCCAGCAATTAGGCGTTTCGTGGATGGTTCAGGCTTGAAGCGCGGCGAACCGCGTCAGGTGTCGCCGCGCGGATCCAGCAGACGTTTCATCACATCATCCGATGTAATCCGACCGATCGGCTTGCCGCGTTCGGTGACGGACAACTCCGCCTGACCATCCAGAGCCGTCATAACCTTGCCCACACGGTCCCGTACATCGACGCTGACGGTGGCAGCGCAGGTTTCGTCGGTCATGACATCCCGGGCAGTCAGAACGCCCAGCGGGTTCATGTGGGCGACGAAATCGGCCACATAGTCGTCAGCGGGGTGCGTAAAGATATCGCGCGGCGTGCCACATTGCACGATACGCCCACCTTCCATGATCGCAATCCGGTCGCCCAGTTTGAACGCCTCGTCCAGATCGTGACTGACAAAGATGATCGTACGTTTCAGGGTTTGCTGCAATTCCAACAACTCGTCCTGAAGCCGGGTGCGGATCAGGGGGTCAAGGGCCGAAAACGGCTCGTCCATCAACAGGATTGGAGCTTCGGTGACAAAAGCGCGCGCCAGGCCAACACGTTGCTGCATCCCGCCGGACAAATCGCCAACCTTGCGGTCAGCCCAATCGGACAGGCCCACAAGTTCCAACTGTGCGTCCACCCTGTCTTTTCGGTCGGCGGCGGAAACGCCGTCAAGCTCCAGCCCCAGCCCGACATTCTGACGCACGGTCCGCCATGGCAGCAGGCCAAACTGCTGAAACACCATCGCGACACGGCGGGCACGGATGCGACGCAGCGTGTTCTTGTCGGCATGGGTCACATCGACCAAGACGTTGCCGTCGCACACATGTGCGGCACCACGCACCACGGGGTTCAGCCCGTTCACCGCGCGCAGAAGGGTTGATTTTCCTGACCCGGACAACCCCATCAGCACAAGAATTTCTCCTTCCTGCACGGTCAGCGAGCAATTGTGAACGCCGAGAACCTGGCCTGTGGCCTCCTGAATTTCAGAGCGGCTCAAACCCTGATCCATCAGAGGCAGGGCTTTGTCAGGCGATTGGCCGAACACGATCGAGACGTTGTCGAATTTGACGGCAACTCCCGCAGTGTCTGTTGGGGGCGAAATCTGGGTCATCTTAACGCTCCACTCGCAAAACGCGATCAAGCATGATCGCCACAACCACAATGATGAACCCGCTTTCAAACCCGAGCGCGGTGTTCACCTGGTTCAACGCCCGCACGACCGGCACGCCCAGACCGTCGGCCCCAACAAGGGCGGCGATAACGACCATGGACAGTGATAACATGATGGTCTGGTTCAGACCGGCCATGATCTGAGGCAGCGCATAGGGCAGCTCCACTTTCCACAAGATTTGCCGGGGCGTGGCACCAAAGGCCTGCGCCGCCTCCAGCAAGGCGGGGGGTGTGGAACTGACACCCAGATGGGTCAGACGGATCGGTGCGGGCAGCACAAAGATTACGGTTGCGATCAGGCCGGGCACCATGCCGATGCCGAAAAACACGATGGCCGGGATCAGGTAAACAAAGGTTGGCAGCGTTTGCATCAGGTCCAACACCGGACGCATGGCGCGAAACAGCCGTGGGCGATGGGCCGCCGCGATGCCGATGGGCGTGCCGACCGCCATGCAGACCACGCAGGCCGACAGAACCAGTGTCAGGCTTTCGGTCGTTTCCTCCCAATAGCCCTGGTTCAGGATGAACAGGAACCCGAAAAACACCAGCGCGCAGGTTTTCCAGTTGCGTTGCAGAAGCCACGTGATGGCTACGAAAACCGCCGTCACCAAAAGGGGATGTGGGGTTTGAAGCACCCACAGGATGGCGTCGATCAGCAATTCCATCAGCCAGCTGAGCCAGTCAAAAAACGGCTCTCCCGTGTCCTGAAGCCAGTCAAACAGCCGTTTGGCGGTCTTCCCGACGGGTATCTTTGTCTCGGTCAGCCAGTCCATGCTCTGCCTTACTTACAGAAAGATCGAAGAAACGCGCCGGAGAACCCCCCGGCGCGTCCTTGGTTCAGGTTCGGATCACAGACCCAATGCGCCTTTGACGGCGTCAACGCTGTCGCCACCATCGACGGTGGTCACGCCATCCAGCCACGCCATGAAGGCGTCGGGATTGGCTTTCAGCCACGCGCTGGCAGCATCCGCAGGATCTTCGCCGTCATTCAGAATTGCGCCCATGATCTCGTTTTCCATGGCCAGAGTGAATTCCAGGTTTTGCAACAGCTTGCCGACATTCGGGCACTCTTCAACATAGCCCTTGCGGGTGTTGGTCATCACCTGTGCGCCACCCAAATTGGGTCCGAAAAAGTCGTCACCACCGGTCAGATAGCCCATGTCGAAATTGGCGTTCATCGGATGCGGTTCCCAGCCAAGGAATACAATCGGATCACCCTTTTTGTCCGCACGTGCCACTTGCGCCAGCATCCCTTGTTCCGAGCTTTCGACGACTTCAAAGCCCTCAAGGCCAAAGGCATTGTCGTCGATCATCGACTGGATCAGACGGTTGCCATCGTTGCCCGGCTCGATACCATAAATCTTGCCTTCCAGCGCCTCGCTGTTGGCGGCGATATCGGCGAAATCCTTGATGCCCATATCCATGGCCGCCTTGTTCACGGCCAAAGTGTATTTCGCGCCATCAAGGTTCATGCGCACGGTGTCCACGGTGCCAGCTTCGCGATAGGGCGCGATGTCGGCTTCCATTGTGGGCATCCAGTTGCCAAGAAATACGTCAATGTCGCCTTCGGCCATCGACGTGTAGGTGACGGGCACCGACAACACCTTGATATCAGTATCATAACCCAGCGCGTCCAACACGACGGTGGTGGCTGCCGTGGTGGCGGTGATGTCGGTCCAGCCGACGTCCGATAACACGACTTCGTTGCAGCCTTCTTGCGCAACGGCGGCGGTGGCCACGGCGGAGAGTGCAATGGCTGATAGAGTTGTTCTGAGGTTCATTTATTCGCTCCCTGTGTATTTGTGTAGTTTCTTATTGACCGACGGTTCAGGCATCCCGAACCACTCGTGCCAACCCTAGCGCAGTGGGTGCACGGGTGAAACCAGCTTCATTGGTCACAGACGCTGCTTATTATTGATTGACGAGTCAATCAAAAAAACGCAAACCTGCCCAGATACCAATATTGGAGGGGGCATGCCGAAGCTTGGAATGGAGCCGATCCGGCGCGGTGCGTTGGTGCAAGCCACGATTCACGAGATCGGGCGCGCGGGCAGTCTGGATGTCACCGTGACGCAGATTGCCAAGCGGGCGGGCGTGTCCAGCGCCTTGGCGCATCACTATTTTGGTGGGAAGGACCAGATTTTTCTGGCCGCGATGCGTCATATCCTGTCGGTCTATGGCGCGCAGGTGCGGGCAGCCTTGTTTGGTGCCATTTCGCCGCGCGATCGGGTCGAGGCAATCATCCGGGCGAATTTCGAAGCTGGCAACTTCCGCCCGGAAGTCATCTCGGCCTGGTTGAACTTCTATGTCATGTCCCAAAGCAATGATGGTGCGCGACGCCTTTTGCGTGTGTATCAACATCGCCTGCACTCAAACCTTGTCGATGGCCTGCGCCCGCTTGTCGGCGACGACGCGCATGACGTGGCTGACACCCTCGCGTCGATGATTGACGGTCTCTATATCCGCCACGCCCTGCGTGAAGACACGCCAAGCGGCGTCCGCGCCTGCGACCGGGTTCTGGCCTGTCTTGATGTCATACTGGAGACTTACGCATGACCAAACCGAACATCCTGATTATTATGGTGGACCAACTGAACGGCACGCTGTTTCCGGATGGCCCGGCGGATTGGCTGCACGCTCCGCACCTGAAGAAACTCGCGGCGCAGTCGGTTCGGTTTCAGAACGCCTATACCGCCAGTCCGCTTTGCGCGCCGGGTCGCGCCAGTTTCATGTCGGGCCTGCTACCTCGCCGCACCAGGGTTTATGACAACGCAGCCGAGTTCGCGTCGGACATTCCAACTTATGCGCACCATTTGCGCCGCGCCGGCTATCAAACCGCGCTCTCGGGCAAGATGCACTTTGTTGGCCCCGATCAGATGCACGGGTTCGAGGAACGTCTGACCACCGACATATACCCCGCCGATTTCGGGTGGACGCCGGACTATCGAAAACCCGGCGAACGAATTGACTGGTGGTATCACAATATGGGGTCTGTGACAGGCTCCGGGGTCGCCGAGATTTCAAACCAAATGGAGTATGACGACGAGGTTGCCTATAACGCCTGCGCCAAACTCTATGATCTGGCGCGTGGGCATGATGCGCGCCCATGGTGCCTGACCGTCAGCTTTACCCATCCGCACGATCCGTATGTGGCGCGTCGCAAATACTGGGATCTCTATGAGGATTGCGAGCATCTTTTACCCGAGGTGCCGGCGATGGATTACGAAAAGCACGACCCCCATGCGCAGCGGATATTTGACGCCAATGATTGGCGAAGTTTTGACATCACCGATGACGATATCCGCCGCTCGCGCCGCGCCTATTTCGCCAATATCTCGTATCTGGACGACAAGGTGGGCGAGATGCTGGACGTGATGGAGCGCACAAGGCAAGAAGCCATCATCCTGTTCGTGTCAGACCATGGCGACATGCTGGGCGAGCGCGGGTTGTGGTTCAAGATGAACTTCTATGAAGGCTCTGCGCGGGTTCCCCTCATGATCACCGCCCCCGGATTGAAGCCGGGACGGATCGAGGCGGCCGTATCGACGCTGGATGTAACCCCGACGCTGGCCGATCTGGCGGGCATTTCGCTGGATGACGTGAAACCCTGGGTCGATGGCGAGACACTTGTTCCCTTGGCCAAAGGAGAGGTGCGCGAAAGCCCTGTTGCAATGGAATACGCGGCGGAAGCCTCTTATGCGCCACTTGTCTCTTTGCGATATGGACCATGGAAATACACCCGTTGTGCGCTGGACCCTGATCAGCTTTTCAACATCGAGGCCGATCCGCATGAATTGACCAATCTGGCAGATGACCCGGCGCATCTGGGCACGCTGAACAGTCTGCGTGCGAAGTCAGAAGCGCGTTGGGATCTCGCGGCCTATGACGCCGAGGTGCGCGAAAGCCAGGCCCGGCGCTGGGTGGTGTATGAAGCCCTGCGCAACGGCGCCTATTTCCCATGGGATTACCAACCACTGCAAAAAGCGTCCGAACGCTACATGCGCAATCACATGAATCTGGACACTCTGGAAGAAGGTCAGCGGTTCCCGCGTGGGGAATAAGCGACCCATAATCGGCGGAACGAATATGCAAGCAGAATACATCATCGTGGGTGCAGGCAGTGCGGGCTGTGCGATGGCCTATCGACTGGCCGAGGCGGGCAAGCGGGTTCTTGTAATTGAGCACGGCGGATCAGATGCGGGGCCATTCATCCAGATGCCCGCCGCGCTGAGCTATCCGATGAATATGGGCCTGTATGACTGGGGGTTCAAAACCGAACCCGAGCCGCATTTGGGTGGCCGCACCTTGGTGACGCCACGCGGCAAGGTGATCGGCGGATCCAGTTCGATCAACGGCATGGTCTATGTGCGGGGGCATGCCAAGGATTTCGACCATTGGGCGGCGATAGGTGCGGATGGCTGGTCCTATGCGGATGTGTTGCCGTATTTCAAACGGATGGAGCACTGGCATGACGGGGGCCATGGCGGGGATGCAGGCTGGCGCGGTAAAGACGGGCCGCTGCACGTCACCCGTGGCCCCCGCGCCAATCCGCTGTTCCATGCCTTTGTCGAAGCCGGGAAGCAGGCCGGGTATCCGGTGACGGGCGACTACAACGGGCAGCAGCAGGAAGGCTTTGGCCCGATGGAACAAACCGTCTGGCGCGGACGGCGCTGGTCGGCGGCGAACGCCTATCTTCGCCCCGCACTGAAACGGGACAATTGCGAGCTGATCCGGGCCTTCGTCCGAAAGGTCGTGATCAAGGAAGGCCGCGCCATCGGGGTCGAGGTTGATCGTGGCGGCAAGATCGAAATCATCCACGCTGAAGCCGAGGTGATCATCGCCGCAAGCTCGATCAACTCTCCCAAGCTTCTGATGCTGTCTGGTGTCGGCCCGGCGGCGCAACTGGCCGAACACGGGATTGAAGTGGTCGCCGATCGCGCGGGCGTCGGTCAGAACCTGCAAGACCATCTTGAAGTCTATGTGCAATACGCGGCGCAGAAACCGATCACGCTCTATCGCTATTGGAACCTGGTCTGGAAAGGCATTCTGGGCGCGCAATGGCTGTTCACGAAAACGGGGCTGGGCGCGTCAAACCAGTTTGAAAGTGCCGCGTTCATCCGGTCGCGCGCCGGTGTCGAATATCCTGATATCCAGTATCATTTCCTGCCCATGGCTGTGCGCTATGACGGCACCGCGGCTGCCGAAGGGCACGGCTTTCAAGCCCATACCGGCCCCATGCGATCACCGTCACGTGGGGAAATCACGCTGAAATCGGCGGACCCGAACGAAGCCCCGCGCATCTTCTTCAACTACATGTCCACAGACCAGGATTGGGAAGACTTCCGCACCTGTGTTCGCCTGACTCGTGAAATCTTTGCCCAGGACGCATTCAAGGATCATGTGAAGCATGAAATCCAACCCGGCAACGCTCTGCAAACCGACGACGAGATAGACGGCTTTATCCGTGAACATGCGGAAAGCGCCTATCATCCCTGCGGCACATGCCGGATCGGGCGGGCCGACGATCCAGGTGCGGTGGTCGATCCCGAATTGCGGGTGATAGGGGTGGATGGATTGCGTGTCGCCGACAGTTCGGTCTTCCCGCGTATCACCAACGGAAACCTGAATGCACCTTCAATCATGGTAGGGGAAAAGGCAGCGGACCATATTCTGGCGCGCCGACTTCCTGCGTCAAACGACGCACCCTGGATACATCCGGACTGGCAAAATTCGCAACGGTAACAACCACTGGTTTGATCCCGGTCAATGCGGCGGGTGGTCAACGCGCGCAATCTTGCGACGGACCAAGAGAAAAAGGAGAAGTCGCGAATGTCTCACACCCCCCATGAACTGCACGAAGAGTTCCCGGAACTGGTCGATCGAATGACCGAGATGAAGCAGTCGGACGCCCATTTCGCCAAACTGGCAGATGAATATCACGAGTTGAATCGTGCGGTGCACCGCGCGGAAACCAATGTGGAACCTACAGATCAGTTCAACGAAGAGGAAATGCGCAAGAAACGCGCGGTCTTGAAAGACCAGATTTACCGGATACTGACGGCGGCTTAGGTCAGGTTGTTCGGTCGCGATCCGGGTCGTCGCCTCTGGTTTCCGATGCGGTTGGCTCAGTAAAGAGCTTCGATCCACTTATGCATCTTTGCAACCGCATCTTTGTTCCAAATAGATGTGTGACCTGCATTTGGATAGGTGATAAACACTTTGTTTGGGCTGGGCGACAGTTTGAAAAGCGTTCGGCCCATCGAGACTGGAATCGTTTTGTCGCTGCCGCCGTGCAAGATGAGCAAAGGTGCATCGGTCTGTTTGATCGTGCGTTTTGACGGCCACAGATCGGACCTTGCGCTGAACAGGGGAAGCATCGCGGGATTCTTGTAAGCGACCAGATCGACAAGTGAAGTGTAAGGTGCTTGCAGGACAATACCGAGCGGCGGTCGTTTACGCCCGACCGCGCTGGTAGCTATTTCCAGCCCGACGCCCGTGCCAAGGCTCTCGCCCCAAATGATTGTGGGGCTGTTGCCGACCAGCGTTGGCAATGCGTCGTATAGTTGATTGGCGCGTTGCTGTATGAGCTGGCGGCTTGGAAGGCCCTTGCTGCCATTCATGCCGGGGTAGGCCATCGCGACAACTCCGTAACCTCTGTCAAGAAACCACGGGAACTTCCAGCGTCGTACGTGCAGATTCCCACCCGATCCTGGCAGGTAGAACACAGTCGGTTTGCCGGGTTGGGGTTGACCAACCCACAAGACCAGCCCCTGGAAGCGTTTTTCCACCAATCTTTTATCGACCGATTTGGGGTCCGCACGTGCTGGATCGAACTGATAAAACACCCGGCGTTCCAGCAGCGTTTGCGCGGATTGTGCGGTTGCCGGGGTGCCGGGCAGTGAGACAAGGGTGAACACTGCCAGAAGAACCGTTAACAGGAAATTATTCATCGTTTGATCTCGTATGGAAGTGTGCCACGTGAATATGGATCGACTTGCAGCTTGCGTTCAAGGGGAGGAACGGATCGCTGGTGGCAATACTGGCGTTCACAGATGCGGCAGGAGACGCCAATGGGCTCGAACGCCGCGTCATTCGTGACATCCAGATCGTCAGCATAAACCAAGGCGCCCGCATGTTTCACTTCGCAGCCCAGCCCGATTGCATAGCGTCGCACCGGGGCGTCAAAACTGCCCCCCGATTTCGAAACGTTCCGCGACAGGCAGAAATATCTGACCCCATCGGGTGTCTGCGCGAGCTGACGCAAAAAACGTCCTGGTGTTTCAAAGGCTTGGTGGACGTTCCACAAAGGGCAGGCGCCGCCGAAACGGGCGAACTGAAGGCGCGTGGCCGAGTGTCGCTTGGTGATGGTGCCAGCCTGATCGACCCGGACGAAGAAGAAGGGAATTCCCTTTGCGCCGGGGCGCTGAAGGGTAGAGAGACGGTGGGCCACTTGTTCGATCGACGCACCAAAGCGATCTGCCAGCCGTTCAAGGTCGTGTCGCGTCTCGTGTGCTGCGGCAAGAAACTGCTCATATGGCAGACGAGCGGCCCCGGCGAAGTAGTTGGCAAGTCCGAGTTTCGCAATGGCACGGGCTTCTTCGGTCTGGAAACGGGCAAAATCCAGCGTGGCTTCCAGCAGCGCATCTTGGGTCAGCAAGGCGATTTGCATCAACAACTGGAACTCCTGCGTGGCGCGGGGCGGGCGCTTGGACAGGCGCAGAACCCGGTTTTCGGGGTCATAGCTGCGCATCGCATCCTGATCGACCCGTTGAAGCCGGATCCCTCGATCCTTCAACACGGACTCCGCCATTTCGGCAGAGTCCAACCCGCGGGCTTTTCCGGTGGTAGCGAAATGTTCCGCCGCGCGATCCACAGCGTCAATGTAATTATCGCAATAGTGAAAGAAGTCGCGGACTTCGTCCCATGGGCTCGCCTTTGACTGATGATCCACGTTACCAAGGTTTTCATCGAGTGATGCCAGCCGTTCGTGGCCCATGCGATAGGCGCGGTGCAGTTCCAGCAAGGCATGGGCAAGCGCGGGCGCGTTGGACGCCGCAAGTCTGAGATCCGCCAGCGGCGGCACGTCTGAAAACACCGGGTCCGCGAAAGCTTCACGCATGTCACTGACCAGCCGTTCGGCGTCACCTGTGGACAACTCGGCCACGTCGAAGCCAAATTCCTGCGCCAGTGCCAACACCACTCCGGTCGATACCGGTCTGTTGTTGTTCTCCATCTGGTTCAAATAAGGCAGGCTGACACCAAGCTTTTCGGCAAAGTTTTTTTGCGTCAATCCAAGTCGGGAGCGGATTTCACGAAGTTTCACACCAGCATAGAGCTTCTGAGTGGCCATGCGCAGGGCATTCCTTTGAGGGGTTTGCAGAGTTTGCTACTGAAACCTCATACCATTTGCAAAGGCATCGCGTCAAAGGTTCAACCGCTTTTCGCGTTGTTTCACCAGCAGGATGGCACCCACCGCCAAAGCCGAGGATGAGAGCATAAGAAGCAGAAGCGGCATAGCGGTTGATCCGGGGGCCAACAGCCATCCGGCCAAGGCTGACAAGGCTGCACCGCCACCGATGTTCAACGCCCCACCAAGACCCGAAGCGCTGCCCGCGAGATCCGGCCGCACGCTCATCATGCCCGATGTCGCGTTGGGTAGGGTCATACCATTGCCGACGCCGACCCATGTCATGAAGCCGAAAAAGACATACTCGGATCCGAAGCCAAGCAGGAAAAGTATAAGCGAAAGGGTTAGGCCCGCAGCCGTGATAATGGCCCCCCAGAACACCATATTGGTCAAGCCGATCCGCATTGAATGGCGCCCAGAGATATAGTTTCCGACGAGATAGCCGGCAGCAGGTGCACCGAAGAACAACCCAAGACGCGCCGGGCTCATGCCGTAAATCTCGCTGCCGACAAACGGCGCGCCGCCAAGATAGGCGAAAAACGCGCCCGACGTCAGCGCTGCCGACGCGCAGTAACCCCAGAATCGCGGTGACGTCAGCAGGGACGGATAGGCGCGGAACTGGGCGCGGAACCCACCCACTTGCGGCGTGATCGTTTCGCCCAGATCGCGCCATGTCAGAAGGATTGCTGCAACACCCGCGCCAGCTTGTAGCCAGAAGTTGGCTTTCCATCCGAACGCCTGATCCAGAACGCCGCCAATCGACGGTCCGATCATCGGAATGATCGACATCCCCATGGTAACATAGCCGATCATTGAGGCCGCCTGATCGCCGGGCACCATGTCACGGATTGCGGCGCGTGACAGGACGACACCGACAACGACAGATGCCTGTAGCATTCGAAAGCCCAGAAAGACCTGAACAGAGGGCGCATAAATGCAGCCAAGTGTCGCAAGGATATAGATCGCAAACCCCGCCATGATCACCGGGCGGCGACCAAACCGGTCAGACAGCGGTCCGACCACGACCTGCATCAGCGCGTTGACGCACAGATAAAGCGCGACCGACAATTGCACGATGCGATAATCGGTGTCGAAATACCGTGCCATGCCGGGCAGCGACGGCAGAAAGACATTCATCGACAAGGTTGCCGCTGCGGCCACGAATGTCAGCGTAAAGACATGTGGCGGTGTGGTGGGATCCAAAAAACGGGATGCGGTTTTTGACGGCATCTGTCATGGCTAGGCGCGGTCATGCAGACTGTCCATCCTGAGATCGCATAATTTGCAGTTATTCAATTTGCAATATCTACATTGCAATAAATTTGCAAATTCGCCCAATTTCTCTTTCAGGATGGGCGGTTAAGCGTTACTTTGCCTCGAAATCAAGGAGTGCCGCCAGATGAAAGATATCCTTCAGGAGCTGGAAGATCGCCGCCAAACCGCCCGACTTGGGGGCGGTCAGCGTCGGATCGACAATCAACACAAAAAAGGAAAGCTGACCGCGCGTGAGCGGGTCGAGCTTCTGTTGGACGAAGACTCGTTTGAAGAATTCGACATGTTCAAGGCCCACCGCTGCACCGAATTCGGTATGGAGGCAGACAAGCCCGCAGGTGATGGGGTTATTACCGGGTGGGGCACCATCAACGGGCGTCTGGTTTACGTCTTCAGTCAGGACTTTACGGTCTTTGGCGGATCGCTGTCGGAAACACACGCAGAAAAGATATGTAAAATCATGGATATGGCGATGCAGAACGGCGCGCCTGTCATTGGTATCAACGATTCTGGCGGTGCGCGCATTCAGGAAGGTGTGGCGTCTCTGGCCGGTTATGCCGAAGTGTTCCAGCGCAACATTATGGCCTCGGGCGTCGTGCCGCAAATCTCGGTGATTATGGGGCCATGCGCGGGTGGTGCTGTCTATTCGCCAGCCATGACAGATTTCATCTTCATGGTGAAAGACAGTTCCTACATGTTCGTGACCGGTCCAGATGTTGTAAAAACCGTGACCAATGAAGTGGTGACAGCCGAAGAGCTTGGCGGCGCATCGACACATACCAAGAAATCTTCGGTCGCGGACGGCGCGTTTGAAAATGATGTCGAGGCACTGTCCGAAATTCGCCGCCTCGTTGACTTCCTGCCCCTGAACAATCGTGACAAGGCGCCCACGCGTCCGTTTTTCGATGATCCCGCACGAGTTGATGAAAGCCTTGATACACTCGTGCCCGACAACGCCAACGCGCCTTATGATATGAAAGAACTGATCGCGAAACTTGCCGACGAAGGCGATTTCTATGAGATTCAGGAAGACTTCGCCAGGAACATCATCACCGGGTTCGTGCGGCTGGAAGGTCAGACTGTCGGCGTGGTCGCCAACCAACCGATGGTGTTGGCCGGGTGTCTGGACATTGACAGCTCACGCAAGGCAGCCCGCTTCGTGCGCTTTTGTGATGCGTTTGAAATTCCGATCCTGACGCTGGTGGACGTGCCGGGCTTCCTGCCGGGCACCAGTCAGGAATTCGGAGGCGTGATCAAACACGGCGCAAAACTGCTGTTTGCTTATGGCGAGGCGACGGTGCCGAAAGTCACGCTGATCACCCGCAAGGCCTATGGCGGGGCGTATGACGTGATGGCGTCAAAGCATCTGCGCGGCGACTTCAACTATGCCTGGCCCACCGCCGAAATCGCTGTGATGGGTGCCAAGGGTGCCACCGAAATCCTCTATCGTTCCGAACTGGGTGATGCGGAAAAAATCATCAAACGCACGCAGGATTACGAAGAGCGGTTCGCCAATCCCTTTGTCGCAGCCGAGCGTGGCTTCATTGACGAAGTGATCCAGCCGCGCTCGTCTCGGATGCGCATCTGCCGGGCCTTTGCCTCCTTACGCAACAAGAAGCTACAGAACCCGTGGAAAAAACACGACAATATCCCGCTTTAAGCATGGCGCATTTCACGCGAAATCGCGGCCGATTGGGCCTTGGCAGAGTGGTGGCATGTGTCGCCGCCCTATCTTTGTCTGCACCAGTTGCGGCGGGATCCGCTGGTGCACTGTTTGAACCTGGCACGAGGATCAATGTGCCTTCAGGACAAGAGATCACGTTTCTGGATGTGATTGAAGGCGAAGAAAGTGCCGGTGGCACTGCGGTCCGGGTTCGTTTTCTCGCTCCGCGCATCGCCCGAAAAAATGGGGAAGTAGAGTTCTTGCAGGCAGAAGAAGATATGGCCGCGCTGTGCCAGGATTATGTTTTGCCTCAAATGGTGAATGCCGGTGCCGCACTGCCCGCCCAAATCATCATCGTTCTGTCTGATCGCGTCGTTGAACATGGCGTGGCAGATCAAGATGCGACCCAGTTTTTTGAAGCCTACCGCCCCGAAGGCGGCATGTGTGTTTGGGAGGGGTTCTGATGGCCTTACCCTACATGACCAAACACAAGGGGTTTCCGGGGCGACTTCCGGGGTCGGACTTTCAGTTCACCATTCGCCGACCCAACAAATCCGGCGCGACCCCCCTTATCGCGCGTGAACGCTTTGCCGATCGCCGCCCCGCAGACCGCCGTGCCGATGCCGGCTTCATGGGCGCGCTGTGGGATTATTTTGGAGATCAACCGTTTGAGCGTGGAAATCTGGATGCCGGACGCTTGTCATGGTTGTTCGGGCGCGAAGTCATAGCGGCCGAAGATCCGTTTGACCCGGAAAGCTATGAAGCCCTTCTGGTGATCGACGTGAACCGTGCAACTGCCGCATTTCCGGACATTTTTGAGGATTGATCGGCATGAACCCGCCCGCCCACTCTTCGAACCGGCAAATTCCAGCCCAAAAGCTGATGATGGCTGCAAGGCGTTCTTGTAACACGGGAAAAGCGTGCCAATCTGTTCCTCAAGCGGAAAGCATATCCCCGTTTTCCGCTATGGTTTGTCGAAACCATTACCCTTCCCCTTCTTCAGCCCGGTTCTTTGCGAAAGCAACTGAACCGGGCCTCTTTTTTGCCGATTGCGCGGGTTCCGCCGGGCATGGGAGAAAATTGTGCTTTCGAAATTCTGCAAATCAAGGCAAACTGGGTGTAATAAATAATACAACCAGAGGCAGTCGAAGATGCAGATCAGCAAACTATTCGTGGGGGCCGCAGCCCTTGTCGTGCTGGCAGGATGCCAGTGGAACGATCTTCAGCGCGCCGGTGTCGGCGCGGCCACAGGTGCGGTGGTTGCGAAAGCGGCCAGCGGCAACCTTCTTACAGGCGCGGTCATCGGCGCGGGCGCGGGTGCGCTGTGCGACGATGTCGGCATGCGCATTTGTAACTGACACCAACGCCGCGTCACGCGGCATTTCATATGTTTTTCAGCCCGCCGGGACCATTTCCGGTGGGCTTTTCTATGCCACTTTGCGCGATGGGTCAGCCCGTCGTGCCCATACATGAACGGAAGGGACAGGACATGTTCAAGAAGATCCTGATTGCAAACCGGGGCGAGATCGCCTGCCGCGTGATCAAGACCGCCCGAAAGATGGGTATCCAGACGGTTGCCATCTATTCGGACGCTGACAAGAACGCGCTTCATGTAAAAATGGCGGACGAGGCGGTTCATATCGGCCCCCCACCTGCCAACCAATCTTATATCGTCATCGACAAAGTGATGAAGGCCATCAAGGACACGGGTGCCGAAGCCGTGCATCCGGGCTATGGGTTCCTCTCTGAGAACTCGAAATTCGCCGAAGCGCTGGCCGCGGCTGGTGTCGCCTTTATCGGGCCGCCCGTTGGTGCAATCGAAGCCATGGGCGACAAGATCACGTCCAAGAAAATCGCGCAGGAAGCGGATGTGTCGACAGTGCCCGGTTACATGGGGCTTATCGAAGACGCGGACGAAGCCGTGAAAATCTCGAACGAAATTGGCTATCCAGTGATGATCAAGGCCTCTGCTGGTGGCGGCGGCAAGGGCATGCGGATTGCCTGGAACGATGACGAGGCCCGCGAAGGCTTCCAGTCGTCAAAGAACGAAGCTGCCAGTTCGTTCGGGGATGATCGCATCTTCATCGAAAAATTCGTAACTCAACCGCGACACATCGAAATCCAGGTTCTTTGCGACAGCCATGGCAATGGTGTGTATCTGGGCGAGCGAGAATGCTCGATCCAGCGCCGCAACCAGAAGGTTGTGGAAGAAGCGCCTTCGCCGTTCCTTGACGAAAAAACCCGCAAAGCGATGGGCGAGCAAGCGGTCGCCTTGGCGCAGGCCGTGGACTATGCGTCCGCCGGCACCGTGGAATTCATCGTCGATGGCGACAAGAACTTCTATTTCCTTGAGATGAACACCCGTTTGCAGGTGGAACATCCCGTGACCGAGCTGATTACAGGGGTCGACCTTGTGGAGCAGATGATACGCGTAGCGGCGGGTGAGAAATTGTCGATCAGTCAGAAGGATGTCACCCTGACGGGCTGGGCGATCGAGAACCGCCTTTATGCCGAAGACCCTTACCGGGGGTTCCTGCCGTCAATAGGTCGGTTGACCCGCTACCGCCCGCCCGAAGAAACCGCAGCCGGTCCGCTGTTGGCAAATGACAAGTGGCAGGGCGACGCGCCAAGCGGAGACATAGCGGTTCGCAATGATACCGGTGTGTACGAGGGTGGCGAAATCTCGATGTATTACGACCCGATGATTGCCAAACTCTGCACATGGGCCCCCACGCGGGATGAAGCGATCGAAGCGATGCGTGTTGCACTGGACAGTTTCGAGGTTGAAGGTATTGGACATAACCTGCCGTTCCTGTCAGCTGTGATGGATCACCCGATCTTCATCAAGGGCGATATGACGACAGCCTTCATCGAGGAACAATACCCCGATGGGTTTGAAGGTGTCGAACTGGCGCAGGACGTGCTGAAGCGTATCGCCGCTTCCGCTGCCGCAATGCACCGGGTTGCCGAGATACGACGCACCCGCATTACAGGCCGCATGGACAATCACGAGCGAAAAGTGGGCAAACACTGGGTCGTGACGCTGCAAGGCACTGAGTTCGCCGTCAAGATAAAGGCGGACAAGAAAGGGTCAACCGTCAAGTTTGCGGATGGATCAAAGTTGCGGGTGAAGTCGGACTGGACACCTGGCGACAGTCTGGCCGTTCTCGAGGTTGGTGGCGATCCGCTTGTTCTGAAAGTGGACAAGATCACCGCAGGATTCCGCATGCGGTCGCGTGGGGCTGATTTGAAGGTCCATGTGCGCACCCCGCGCCAGGCCGAACTGGCCCGTCTTATGCCCGAGAAACTGCCGCCAGATACCTCGAAAATGCTGCTGTGCCCGATGCCGGGATTAATGGTGAAGGTTGGTGTGGAAGTTGGGCAGGAAATTCAAGAAGGCCAAGCGCTTTGCACCATTGAGGCCATGAAGATGGAGAACATCCTGCGCGCCGAGAAGAAAGGTGTCGTGACCAAGATCAACGCCACGGCAGGCGACAGTCTGGCGGTTGACGAAGTGATCATGGAGTTCGAATGAAGATGAGTATGGCCGCCACGATGACACGCGAAAGGCGCATTGAACCCGCGGTAGCGGTCGGCGTCAGCGTGGCGGTTTTCTTGCTGGTGCAGGCTACGGCTTACGACCTGGTTGGAGCGTTCGAATATCCGCTGGATGACGTCTATATCCATCTGGCTGTGGCAGAACAGATCGCGGCTGGCGGATATGGGGTAAACCCCGGTGAATATACGTCGGCTGCGTCTTCGCCGATTTATCCATTCTTGCTTGTGCCGTTCGTCGGAACCGCCATACACGCCTATGTTCCGTTGGTCTGGAATGTCGTTGCGTTGATCGCATGCGCGGTTCTGTGGGGGCGGATCGTTCAGAACGCAGTGCAGGATTGGCGCGTGGCACTTGCGCTGGCTATCCTCGGCCCGCTGGCGTTCAACCTTGCAGGCATTGCGCAGGTGGGCATGGAACATACCTTGCATGTGCTGGCTGGCTTGGCCGTGCTGCGAGGCTTGCAGCAACAACTTGACGATGACCGACTGCATTGGCTTCTGGTTGCAGGTATGGTGTTGGGTCCGCTTGTTCGGTTTGAGGGTCTGGCCATAACAGGCGGTGCGGCCCTTGCGTTGGTGATGATGGGACGGTGGAAGACCGGTCTGTCGCTATTTGCCGTCGCATTGGCATTGGTTGCCGGTTTTATGGCCTTCCTGACCTCGCTTGGCCTTGAACCTTTACCGAATTCGGTCATGGCAAAATTGGCGGGTGGTGGACAAGACAGCCGCTTCAGCCTGCTTGATCTGCCGATGAAACTGGCAACCCAGTTGCTGTTGTCAGACAAGGCCATCGTGATGTTGTTCGCGGTGGTGATCGCCACGGTGGCCATTCCGCGCGTAGATCGCAAGGCGCGCGCGATTTTGGCAGGAGCGGTTTTCGCAGGAACGGGGCATTTATTGCTGGGGCAGTTCGGCTGGTTCAACCGGTACGAGCTTTATGCGCTGAGCTTCGTGTTCGGCATGGTCATGCTGGGCTTGTTCCAGGCAGAAAACATGAAATCAGCGCGCGCGCTGTTGATCGTCGGCTTCGCTTACCTGGCGCTTTCTTATGGGGTGTGGCTGGTCCAGAATGGCAAATACGGCGCGTTGGGCATCTATTCTCAGCAACGCAACATGAGCACTTTCGTGAAAGAAGTATATCAAAAGCCCGTTGCAGTGAACGATTTGGGATATGTCGCTTGGAACAACCCGAATTACGTGCTGGATTTATGGGGACTGGCTTCATACCGCGCGCTATCCACCCGGCTGGACAACCCGTATGACGGTTGGGCGGACGAGATCGTAAAAGACGCGGGCGTCGAGCTTGCAATCATTTATGACCACTGGATTGACGACGGGATCGGGGACGATTGGGTCAAGGTGGGAACGCTCGTTTATACCGGCGCGCGCGCCTTCCTTGGGGGGCCGATCGTCAGCTTCTATGCCACCACCCCTGCCGCTGCACCCGAGTTGCGAAAACAGATTGCAGACTTCGCCCCGCGCGTCGTCGGCGCCGCTGAACTGCGGGTCGAGGATGTGCCATGACGGGCGGTTCAACAAAAGCAGTAAGCCCGCAGATGTGCGGCGACCAGATATGACGAAAAGGATGACGTGATGAGCGATACAGCCAAGTGGAAGGAACTGGCCGAGAAAGAACTTCGCGGTCGCGCGCTGGATGACCTGACGTGGAACACGTTGGAAGGCATCGAGGTCAAGCCGCTTTACACCGCCGAGGACACGCAAGGGTTGGGCCATACGGGCACTCTGCCGGGTTTCGGTCCGTTCACCCGCGGCGTGAAAGCGACCATGTATGCGGGCCGTCCCTGGACGATCCGGCAATATGCCGGCTTTTCAACCGCCGAGGAATCGAACGCCTTCTATCGCCGCAACCTTGCGGCAGGTCAGCAGGGTGTCTCGGTCGCCTTCGATCTGGCCACGCATCGGGGATATGACAGCGACCACCCGCGCGTGGTGGGCGATGTGGGCAAGGCCGGTGTTGCGATTGACAGTGTCGAGGATATGAAGATCCTGTTTGACGGCATTCCGCTGGACTCGGTCTCGGTCTCGATGACGATGAACGGCGCGGTGATCCCGATCCTCGCCAATTTCATTGTGGCGGGGGAAGAGCAGGGGCACGACAAGGCGCTGCTGTCTGGCACCATTCAAAACGACATTTTGAAAGAATTCATGGTGCGCAACACCTATATCTATCCGCCGGAACCGTCGATGCGGATCATATCGGACATCATCGAATACACATCGAACGAGATGCCAAAATTCAACTCGATCTCGATATCCGGCTATCACATGCAGGAAGCGGGCGCGAACCTGGTGCAGGAGTTGGCGTATACGCTGGCCGATGGTCGCGAATACGTGCGCGCGGCGATCGAGGCCGGCATGGACGTGGACAAGTTCGCGGGGCGTCTGAGCTTCTTCTTCGCCATCGGCATGAACTTCTTCATGGAAGCCGCCAAACTGCGCGCCGCCCGCACCCTGTGGCACCGCGTGATGACTGACTTCAAGGCCAAATCCGAACGCTCGAAAATGCTGCGCACGCACTGCCAGACCTCGGGTGTCAGCTTGCAGGAACAAGACCCCTATAACAACGTGATCCGCACGGCGTATGAGGCGATGTCGGCAGCCCTTGGCGGCACGCAGTCGCTGCACACAAACGCGCTGGACGAAGCTATCGCGCTGCCCACCGATTTTTCCGCTCGGATCGCACGAAATACGCAGATCATCTTGCAGGAAGAAACCGGTATCACCAATGTCGTCGATCCTTTGGCCGGATCTTACTATGTCGAGGCGCTGACCGACGAGTTGATCAACAAGGCCTGGGCCTTGATGGAAGAGGTCGAAGAGATGGGGGGCATGACCAAGGCTGTCGCCAGCGGCATGCCCAAACTGCGGATTGAGGAATCTGCGGCCAAGCGCCAGGCGATGATCGACCGTGGCGAAGAAACCATCGTCGGTGTCAACAAACACCGGTTAGAAAAAGAAGACCCGATCGACATTCTGGACGTGGACAACGTGGCCGTGCGCGAAAGCCAGGTTGCACGCCTTGAAAAGATCCGCGCCACGCGGGACAGCGCGGCCTGCGAGGTTGCATTGGCCGAACTGACCCGCCGTGCAAAAGAGGGTGGCAATCTGCTTGAAGCGGCCGTCGAAGCCGCACGGGCCCGTGCAACAGTCGGAGAAATCAGCATGGCTATGGAAAAAGAATTCGGCCGTCATCGCGCCGAAGTGAAGACGCTGGCCGGTGTTTACGGTGCGGCCTACGAAGGCGACGAGGGCTTCGCCGCGATCCAGAAATCGGTCGAAGATTTCGCCGAAGCCGAAGGCCGGCGCCCGCGCATGCTGGTGGTGAAGATGGGCCAAGACGGGCATGATAGGGGCGCGAAAGTGATCGCCACCGCCTTTGCCGATATCGGCTTTGACGTGGACGTTGGCCCACTGTTCCAGACCCCGGAAGAAGCGGCACAGGATGCCATCGACAATGATGTGCACATTGTGGGCATCAGTTCCCAGGCTGCGGGCCATAAGACCTTGGCCCCGCAATTGGTGAACGCACTGAAAGAACAGGGTGCCGAAGATATCATCGTAATCTGCGGCGGTGTCATTCCTCAGCAGGACTATGATTTTCTTTACAAAAATGGCGTGCAGGCGATCTTCGGACCGGGCACGAATATTCCCGAAGCCGCGCAGGACATCCTGAAACTGGTGCGCACGACGCGCGACTGACCGATAAGACACTTGCAGCTGGCGGCTTTTCCCGCCAGCGTCACCCCAGACCAGAAGGAGAGAAGTTTGGCTCTGGGAGAGATTGATCACCTTGTGGTGTCCTCCGCAACGCTGACAGAAGGCGTTGCGTTCATCGAGGACCTGCTGGGGGTGCCCATGGCGGGGGGAGGAGAACACCCGCTCATGGGCACCCACAATGCGTTGTTGTCGTTGGGTCCATCCGCCTATCTGGAAGTTATCGCGATCAATCCAGACGCGCCTGCGCCGTCGCGCGCGCGTTGGTTTGACCTGGACTATTTCACCGGTCCCGCACGTCTGACCAACTGGGCGCTTCGGGTGCCGGATCTGCACGAAGCGCTGCACAGGGCGCCCGATGGGATGGGGGACGCCATTGCGCTGGAACGGGGCGATTATGCTTGGGACATGGCGATCCCGCAGGATGGGCGGTTGCCGTTTTCGGGTTGTGCGCCGGGGCTGCTAAGCTGGAAGGGACGGCAGCCTGCACCAAATCTGCCCGACCACGGTCTGCGCCTTGCTGCGCTGGAAATCACCCACCCCGAGGCCGAGGCGCTGTCTGTCGCACTTGCTCCGCTGATTGCAGATGGCCGAATTTCTGTCCACACGGGCACGCCGGGCTTGACGGCTTGGTTGGACACCGCGAATGGGTTGGTCAAACTGCCATGATACGCGCCGCGACCCAGGCGGATATTCCAGCCATTCTTGACCTGTGGAACCTCGCAATCCGTGAGACACTGATCACCTTTAACACTGTTGAAAAGTCACCAGACGATGTGGCGGATGCCATTCGCGACTACGATGCGTTTTTGGTTGCCGAGCATGACGGGCTGGTGATTGGTTTTGCGGCGCTGTTTCCCTTCCGCGCGGGCGCGGGCTATGCCCATACCAAAGAGCATTCCATCATGATATCACCAAACGCACGAGGGCAGGGATCTGGCCGCGCTTTGATGGCCGCGCTGGAAACTGCCGCGCGTGACTTGGGGGTTCATTCCATGATCGCCGGCGTTTCGGCCTCAAACCCTGATGGCAAACCGTTTCACGCGGCCATCGGCTTTGAAACCGTCGGCCGCGTCAACGAAGCAGGACGCAAGTTTGACCAGTGGCACGACCTCGTCCTGATGCAAAAGAAGCTCTAGGCTGGTTCAGCCGTTGCTTTCTCTGTCTCTCGGACTGGGTTGCCAGCCATCAGCAACACGGTTGCCCCAATCGCCGCAGACAGCGCCGAGGCGACAAGAACGCCGAGCCTGACATCATTCATCAGGGTTTGGTCAGCAAAGCTGAGGCTGCCAATAAACAGTGACATGGTGAACCCGATACCAGCCAGCGCAGACACGCCATAGATATGTATCCACCCCACACCATGCGGCAGACGCGCCAACCCGAATCTAACGGTCAAGAAGGTCAATCCCAGCACGCCTATCTGTTTGCCCACGACAAGCCCGGCGACGATGCCAAACGGCACCGGGGCGAACAGCGCCTCTAGCGACATGCCTTTCAGGGATACGCCCGCATTGGCGAAGGCGAAAATCGGCACGATCATGAACAGAACATAGGGTGCCAATGCGTGCTCCAGGCTATGCAGGGGGGATTTCCCCCAGCGATCCTTGATCGGTATGAAGAAAGCGGTGGCCACGCCTGCAAGTGTTGCGTGAACACCAGATTTCAGAACCAGAACCCATAGAACAACGCCCAGAATCAGGATCGGTGCGATTCGGTGGATTTGACGCATGTTCAACCACCACATCAGAGCAAGTGGTGCCAGCGCATAAACGAGGTATTCGACCTTCAACTCGGCAGTATAGAACAATGCAATGACGATGATCGCGCCCAGGTCGTCCAAAATAGCGAGCGTCAGAAGAAAGACTTTCAGCGCCGCAGGCGCACGCGCCCCGATAAGCGCAAGTATGCCCAACGCAAACGCGATATCAGTCGCCGCTGGAATGGCCCACCCGCCAAGCGTTTCTGGGTTTGACCAGTTGATCGCCGCATAGATGACGGCGGGCACGGCCATCCCGCCTACAGCCGCCATACCCGGCAAAATGACATCTCGGGGATTGCGCAGTTTGCCTTCCAGTATCTCGTGCTTCAGCTCAAGACCGATCAACAGGAAAAATACCGCCATCAGACCATCGTTGATCCACAGGATAAGCGGCTTGGACAGGCCTTGGTCATTGATCAGGATAGAGAATTTCGCCCCCAAGATGTCGTTGACCTGCCCCGCGATGGGCGAGTTGGCGGCAATCATGGCAGCAATTGCTGACAGCATCAGCAGCACGCCCCCCGATGCGTCATGGCGAAAGAAGCGGTCAAACATCCTTAGGAGCATTCACGTATCCCTACAATTTTGGTCATATTTGGTGACAAATGGTGCCTTTGGGTGAAAAATCAAGATGAAAAAGATGGTAAAACAGCAAGCGATCCAGTGCTTTGCCGTAGAAAACATTCAGTTAGCTACGCGCTTTCTGCTCGTTTTCGGGTGCCGGACTGTGTAACAAATGCCGCATGTCTATTTGGTCTCGAATAACTGATGCGTTGTCTGCCCTCGCCAAGGGGGAAAGCCTGTCTGACGTGTTCGCCAATTTGCGCACGCCTCCCGAACGCTCGGCGGGGTTCGCGATCGCGGTGATCGCGCTGGGCGCAAAAATGGCCAAAGCCGATGGTCAGGTGACAAGGGACGAGGTGTCCGCCTTCCGCGAAGTCTTTGACATCCCGCAAAGCGAGGAAAAGAACGCGGCGCGACTGTTCAATCTGGCGCGCACGGATGTGGCGGGGTTCGAGCTTTATGCGCAGAAGGTGGCAGCGATGTTCGGGCCGGACGATCCGGCGCTTTGTGATCTGATGGAGGGACTGTTTCACATCGCGATCGCAGACGGGGAATATCACCCGGCCGAGGACGATTTCCTGCAGCACGTGTCTGACATTTTCGGCATCTCGCCACGCAAGTTCAAGGCCCTGCGCTCGCGGTTGGTGCCCGATGCCGACCCTGATCCTTACGACGTTCTGGGGGTCACGCCGGACATGACACTGGACGAGATCCGCAAGGTCTGGCGCAACGAGGTCCGCGAAAGCCATCCAGACAAGATGTTCGCGCGCGGGGTGCCGGAAGAGGCCGTGAAACTGGCAGAAAAGCGATTGATCGCGGTCAACCGGGCCTGGGAAGAGATCAGCAAGGCGCGCGACTGATGCGGATTGCGACCTACAACGTCGAGTGGTTCAATTCGCTGTTTGACGATGAAGGTCGACCGCTGATCGACGAACAATGGTCGGGGCGACGCGATGTTACACGACGCGCGCAGTTGAAGGCGGCGGGCATCGTGTTCAAGGTGCTCGATGCAGATGCCGTGATGGTGATCGAAGCCCCGGATCAGAACAGGCGACGTGACACAACGGTTGCCCTTGAAGGCTTCGCCGAAATGTTCGATCTGCGCGCCCGCAAAGCATTGATCGGTTTCGCCAACGACACTCAACAGGAAATCGCACTGCTTTATGATCCGGACGTGTTTTCGGCCCGCCACGATCCGCAAGGGGATGTGGGTGGGATCATCGCGCCGCGGTTTGACTCGACGTTCCAGCTTGACCTCGACACGGATGCATCGCCCGAACCCATCGTGTTCTCGAAACCACCGCTTGAGGTGGAACTGACACATCGCGAAAGTGGAACGCCAATGCGTCTGATCGGGGTGCATGTCAAATCCAAGGCACCGCATGGGGCGCAAGGGCCCAGTGACGTGATGCGTCTGGCAATCGAAAATCGCCGCAAGCAAATGGCGCAATGTATCTGGATACGTCAACGGGTCGACGAGCATTTGCAGGCCGGTGATCCATTGATCGTATTGGGTGATTTCAATGACGGTCCCGGGCTGGATGATTATGAAAAGCTGTTTGGTCGATCCGGTGTCGAAATCGTCATGGGCGAGGAAGACGCGATCTGCATGTATGACCCCCATGCGCGCATGATCCTGACCCACAAATCGGGCGCGCGCCCCGCGACGTCCCGGTTCTATATCGCCAAGGAACGGCGGTATCTTCAGGCGCTGTTGGATTACATCATGGTGTCACCTGATCTGGCTGCAAAGTCTCCGCATTGGCGGATATGGCATCCTTTCGACGATCCCGAATGCTACGGCGCGCCTGAACTGCGCGAGGCGTTGTTGACAGCGTCCGATCATTTTCCGGTGTCGATTGACTTCGATCTGTAGCCTTCACATTGCCCTGATCGCGCCTACATGCAGGGGATGAAACAGATTGCAAAAACCACCGTGCTGACCTTGATCGCCATCGCCGGTCTGACCATTCCGACCATGGCTGCGGAGAAGGATAGCCCTTCGATCGAAAACCCTGAGCTGTCAGAGGGCGCAGAGCTTCTGAACCGGGGTTTTCAGTTGCTTCTGGAAGGATTGGCCAAAGAAGTCGAACCGATGGCTGACAAGTGGGCCGAAGGTTGGGCTGAATTGGTCGAGCGGTTCGGTGACTTGAATGCCTATTACCCTCCTGAAACCCTTCCAAACGGGGACATCATCATCCGGCGGCGCACCCCACCGGAAGTCGAGGCGACGCCGCCCAGTGAAACCGAACTTTGACAGCGGGGTTTTGGGCGGCGTATCAGCGTCGGAATTTGACGATGCCTTCTGCCTGAAGCGCATCGGATAACGCAGTAAAGCGGGCTTGGGCGACCTCGCCAAACAGGTCTTTGCCGCTGTGGTCCAGCGTCAGGATAAGTTGCCGCTTCTTCGGAAACCATTTTAGAGATGCAAGTTTGGTCGGGTCTTTCATGGTCAACATTGCCCCGAAGCGCATTGCTTTGCCCAGAACTTCGGCGCGGTTGATATTCTTCTCGGTCAAGATCCCGAACAACGGCTCGAACCGCGATCCTTCGCGCGCATTTTTGTAACGGTGCAGAAGCGCCAGCCCCAGAAATACGCGTTCCTGATGGGTTAACCCGCCAAGGTTTGCGCGGGTCGCGTTGTCAAAACAAACCTCGTGGCGATAATCCGGGTGGGCGCGCCAGCTGACATCATGCAGCAGGCAGGCGGCCTTTATCACCCGCAATTCGCTGGTCTTGGCGGCTTTGAACAAAGGTTGTAAAAACGCGAATAGTCGTTTGCCAAAGCCAGGAATGCGGGCGTCTTTCTGTTCGGCGGCATAACAGGCTTCGATCAGCGGATCGCGACGACGCAGCCGCTCGGGCATCTGTTGATACAGCAACCCTTCGCGGATGCCGAATGAACTGACAGCGATCTCTTTCGGGCGAAACTCGCGGATCAGGCGTTTCAACACCTGTGCTGCGATGGGCACCAGCGCCATCCGGGCGGCAGATGTGCCGGTGCGCTGTCGCACCGCGTCAAGGTCAACCTCGTCGATCCATTTCAGGGTGGTGGCAAGGGATTTCGGCGTCATGCGGTATTCATGCAGCACCGTCAGGGGATAGCCGCGCCGCTCCATATCCAGCCGCGCGATGGCCCGCCATGAACCGCCCACCAGAAACAGGCGTTTGTGATCGGTGCCCATATCTTCGGCAAGCTGTTGCACCACGCGCGCAATCTCGGCCTTCAGACCTTTCTTGCCACCCGGAACACTGGTCAGCTTCAAGGGTCCCAGCGGCGAGGTGACACGCTTGCCAACTTGCCCGTCCGAAATGCTGGCCAGCTCCAGAGACGAGCCACCGATATCGCACATCAGCCCATTGGCGTCCGGCCAGCCCAGCAGCACACCCTGGGCGGAAAAGCGGGCTTCTTCTTCTCCGTCTATGACATAAATGTTCAATCCGGTCTCACGCAGGACCTCAGCACAGAAATCCGGCCCATCGCTGGCTTCGCGCACCGCTGCGGTGGCAACGGCGGACAAGGGTGGCATTTTCATCCCGTCAGCCAGTTTTTGAAAGCGTTTAATGGCCGCAAGCGCGCGCGCGCGACCCTCAGGGTGAAGCCGACCGGTCTCTGACAGTCCGGTGCCCAAACCGCACAGGATTTTCTCGTTGAAGAAATAGGCCGGACTGCGAGCGGCCCCGTCGAACACAACCAGACGGACCGAGTTCGAACCAATATCCACTACGCCAACGCGGCGCAGTGCCCGCACGGATGGGTCATCAAACAGCGGACGTCCAAATGGCCCCCAATCGTCACTGGTCTCGCCGCGTCCGTCCATCGATTGTCCCCCGTTTGGTGGTGGTAAGTTAGCCGGGTGCCCGCTGGTGATCAATCTTCCGAATGGGTCAGTTCCGGAACGTCCGACGCCCCAGCCGAGCCACGCCCCGAAAGTGACGGGTTTTCCATGAAGAAGCGGTGGCAATTGAACGGTCGTTCGATCGTGCTCAGATCCGCGCGATGGAAACTGCCATCGGGCTGCATGACCCAACTTTGAGCGACATCGGCCAGATTGGCGGCCATGATCTGGCTCACGATCTGAGCCTTGACGGTGGCGTTTTCAATTTCGATCAAGGTTTCCACGCGGCGGATCAGGTTGCGCCCCATCCAGTCTGCGGACGACATGTAAACCCGCGCCTTTTTCGACGGCAGCCCGTGGCCATTACCGAAACAGACGATGCGCGAATGTTCAAGAAAGCGCCCGACGATGGATTTCACCCGGATGTTTTCCGACAACCCCTTGATGCCCGGTCGCAACCCGCAGATGCCCCTGACCACCAAGCTGATTTCAACCCCGGCTTGCGACGCGGCATAAAGCGCGTCGATCACGTCCGGTTCGACCAGAGAGTTCATTTTTGCCCAGATCTCGGCCGGTTTGCCTTCCCTGGCATATGCCGCTTCGGCCTCAATGCGTTTGATCAAAGTCGATTTCAGGTCCAGCGGAGAAATGGCAAGGTTTTCCAGCGATTGCGGCTCTGCATATCCAGACAGATAATTGAAAACCCGCGTCGCATCGCGCCCAAGAGCGGGGTCACATGTGAACAGGCTGAGGTCGGTATAGATGCGCGCAGTAATGGGATGATAGTTGCCGGTGCCATAATGCGTATATGTCACCAGTTCATCCCCTTCGCGCCGCACGACGGTCGAGATCTTGGCGTGGGTTTTGTAATTGATGAACCCGTAAACGACATGTGCACCTGCGCGTTCCAGCCGTCGTGACTGTCGGATGTTTGCAGCTTCGTCAAACCGCGCCTTCAACTCGACAAGGGCGGTGACGGATTTCCCATCTTCAGCTGCTTCGCAAAGCGCCGACACAATCGGGCTGTCATGCGAGGTGCGATACAGCGTCTGTTTGATCGCAACCACGTTCGGATCAACTGCCGCCTGATGCAAAAAGCGGACCACCATGTCGAAGGTCTCATAGGGATGGTGCAGCAGCATGTCTTTTTGCCGAATGGCGGCAAACATGTCGCCATCATGATCTTGCACACGTTCCGGCACACGTGGCGAGAAACTGGGCCACAACAAGTCGGGCAGGTCTTTCAGGACAAGCTGGCCAAGATCGGCCATGCCGATCATACCATCCACCTCGACAATCTCGTCGCTCGTCACCTTCAACTCTCGCATGATCATTGACAGCAGCCCGGATGGCGCATCCTTGGTGATTTTCATGCGCACAACTTCGCCCCGACGGCGCCGTTTCAGGGCGGTTTCGAACTCGCGCACCAAATCTTCGGCTTCGTCCTCAACTTCAAGATCGCTGTCGCGGAGGATGCGAAACGCGCAATTCCCTTTTTCGACGTAGCCGGGGAACAGCAGGTCCAGATGCACAAGCAGGAGGTCTTCCAGCGGCAGGAAACGGTATTGTCCGTCTTCCGCGGGCAGGGGCACGAATCGGTCGATCTGCTGCGGGATAGGTAGCAGCGCTTTCAGCTTTTGCTTGTCAGATTTGCGTTCAAGTTGCAGGGCCAGCGTATAGCCGGTGTTCGGAATGAACGGAAACGGGTGCGCCGGGTCGATGGCCAGCGGCGACAGAACCGGAAACACCTGGCTAAGGAAAATTTTATCCAGATAATCGCGATCGGCCTGTGTCAGGTTGTCGCGGCGGCAGATGATGATGCCTTGGCTCTGCATCTCACCCGCCAATTGCTCAAACGCCTCTTGCTGGCGGGCCATAAGCGCACGGGCGTCGGTGTCGATCAGCTTTAGCTGTTCAGTCGGGCTGAGGCCGTCGGCGGCAGGGGTCGTCACACCTTCACGAACCAGTTCGCGCAGACCCGCGACGCGAACGGTATAGAACTCATCAAGATTGGCCGCCGAAATTGACAGAAAGCGCAGCCGCTCCAACAGCGGGACACGGGGATTTTCCGCTTCTTCCAGCACCCGCCAATTGAAGCCGAGCCAACTGAGTTCGCGGTTAAAGAACCGACGTGGCCCCTCATAGTCCTCTGGCGGCAATTCCAGCGGGGCAGGAAACCCCGAGGCAAGAAAATCTGCAAGTGGAATCAGCGGTGTGTTGGTCTTGTTCATGACCACACTCTAACACGCCTGCATGTGACGGGAAGATGACGTTATGTCCCTGATCCCATTTCATCCTGCAAAAACCGGGCGGCCAGATTGCGGGTCAGCGGGCGACCCTCGGACAAGGCAGCATGATCCAGTTGTTCAACCAACGCCGCCGCCGCTGCAAGCGATCGGTCCATGCGAGGCAGAAGATAGTCGATCAGATTGGCCGGAACGGCAATTTGGCGATCGTCGAACAGCTTGACCAGCACGGCTGACAGCAGCATGTCGTCGGGTGCGTTCAGCGTGGCGATCGTCGTGCCTTCCATCCGGCTTTTCAGGTCGGGCAGGTCGATGCCCCAACGCGACGGAGGCGCAATACCTGTGATCAACAGTGATCCGCCCTCGGCCAGAACCAGATTATGCAAATGAAAAAGGGCCGCTTCCGCGTTGGTGTCGCCCGCGACCTGATCGGCATCTTCAACGGCGACCGAGTGCCCTGCCAGGGTCTGAATGTCGGTATCAATCAGGTTGGTCGACGGGATGATCCGGGCCTGCACCATCCCCGCCCACACATGCGTCAGGTGCGTTTTTCCGGTTCCGGCGGCGCCGACCAGCACCAGCTTCCGGTCTGGCCAATCTTGCCAAGTCTCAACCGCCGCCATTGCGTTCGTGTTGGACGGCGTGACAAGAAAATCATCCAATCCCTGCGCCGCATGAGCGGGCAGGTCGAATGTCAGTTGCTCAGCCATTATTCAGCGTCGCTTTCGTCGCCTGCCTCTTGCGTCGACAACCCTTTGTACAACAGCCCATCCTGGTATTTCCCGATGAAGAACCGTGCAACAACCCCCATAGAGGCAGCCACCGGAACAGCCACCAGCATTCCCACGAATCCGAACAGTGAGCCAAAGACAGACAACGCCAACAAGAGCCAGACCGGATGCAGTCCGACCGAGCTGCCTACCAGTTTCGGGGTCAGGATGTTGCCCTCAAAAAACTGGCCAAGCACGAAAATTCCTGCGACTGCCCCAAGTTGCCACCAATCCCCCCAGAACTGGAACAGCCCCAGCCCAATGGCCAAAGTGCCGCCGACGATGGCACCGACATAGGGGATGAACGTGATCAGTCCGGCGATGAAGCCGACGACCATGCCAAATTGCAACCCGATAACCATCAACGCAACGGCGTAATAAGTGCCAAGGACCAGGCAAACGGTCCCTTGGCCGCGAATGAAGCTGGCCAATGTGCGGTCGATATCGCTTGCGATCTGGCGGACTGCCGGCCGGTGGTCAAGCGGCAGAAGGCCGTCGATCTTGGCCACCATCCGGTCCCAATCCAGCAGCAGATAGAAGGCGACGACGGGCGTCACGATCAGCAGGACCACAACGTTGATCACACCCATGGCAGAGCTTACGATCGTGCCCACAAGCTCTCCGCCACGTTCCTTGATGGCTTGGCCGAGACTGGCCAGAGATTGGCGCAAGGTCGAATTTTCGTCCATCAGCGATGGTATGTTCTCGGTCAGAAAGACCTCGAGCTGCTTTAGTAATGCAGGCGCTGCATCCGCCAGGGCTATGGCTTGCGAAACCAAAGTCGGCACCACCATCAGGAATGCGATGACAAAGCACAAGATTGCAAAGAACGAGATGATCACGGTAGCGGCGACACGTGACAGCCCCGCAGCCTCCAGCCGATCCGCAACCGGGTCAAGGAAATAGGCGATAGCGCCGCCCAAAATGAACGGCATGATCACATCACCCAGATACCATAGGGCAAATGCCAGCACGGCGATGGTGATAGACCAGAATTTTACCTGCGTTTGAACGGGTAACGCCATTTCGGCTCCTTTTGATGCTGCTCTCTATGTCGCCCAGCTTGGAGGGCAATTCAAGTGCAGGTCTTGGATGGCTGCAATCAGCCAGCGGACAAGTTCGCTCTTGCTCCGGTTGCGTATTGGGTGAATTATTGGCTGCATTGATGGTGTCCGGCATATCAAAGGAGTTCCCAATGCGCGTTGTTCTTGCGATCAGCCTTGCAAGTGTTTTGCTGTCGGCTTGTACGGGTAATGAATATGAACCTCGCGAACCGGGGATCACCTTTTCTGGCGAAACCCGGGCAGGCGTCACCTATAAAGATGGCGATATATCCCCGGATCAGGACACCAAGATAACGATTAGTGTCGGGGGGTCGATCTAGCGGACCTTCGATGCCGTTCCGGGCCACCGTCACCCCACGTGAAAACCAGCCCGCAAACCATTGTATGATTGCCCCGCCCGCGTTGATGTCATAGACCGCATGGGACGTTTTCGTGATTGAACAGAGGTCCCCATGCGCCTGTCTCGCTATTTTCTGCCCGTTCTGAAGGAAACCCCTTCCGAGGCGCAAATCGTTTCGCACCGCTACATGCTGCGTGCTGGTATGATCAAACAGCAATCTGCCGGTATCTATTCCTGGTTGCCGCTGGGCTTCAAAGTCTTGCGCAAGATAGAAAACATTGTGCACGAGGAGCAAATCCGCGCGGGCCACATCCCGATGTTGATGCCGACCATTCAGTCCGCAGACCTGTGGCGCGAAAGTGGACGCTATGACGGCTATGGCGAGGAAATGCTGCGGATGCAGGATCGACATGGGCGCGACATGCTGTTTTCGCCCACGGCAGAAGAGATGATCACAGATATCTTCCGTGCGCATGTGAACACCTACAAAGACCTGCCACTGACCATGTATCAAATACAGTGGAAGTTCCGCGATGAGATCCGCCCACGCTTCGGCGTTATGCGTGGCCGCGAGTTCTACATGAAAGACGGCTATAACTTCGACCTGACGAAAGAGGATGCGCTACACGCCTATAACCGCCATTTGGTCAGCTATCTGCGCACCTATGAGCGGATGGGCCTGCAAGCCATCCCAATGCGCGCCGATAGCGGTCCGATCGGGGGCGACTATACGCACGAATTCCTTGTGTTGGCCGACACGGGCGAAAGCGAGGTGTTCTATGACAGTGAAGTCACTGACCTGACCTTTGGCGACCGCGACATCGACTATGACAATGTGGCGCAATGTCAGGGCGTTATGGACGAATTCACGTCGCGCTATGCCCGCACAGACGAAACCCATGACGCCGCCGATTTCGATAAGGTGCCCGAAGATCGCCGTCGCGTCGCACGCGGGATCGAAGTGGGGCAGATCTTCTATTTCGGCACCACCTATTCCGACAAACTGGGCGCGACAGTTGTCGACAAGGATCAAAACCAGGTGCCGGTTCACATGGGTTCGCATGGCATTGGTGTCAGCCGCCTGTTGGGTGCGATCATCGAGGCCAGCCATGACGACAAGGGCATCATCTGGCCCGAAGGTGTGACGCCGTTCCACTGCGGGATCGTCAACCTGAAGCAAGGCGACGACGAAGCCGACGCGGCCTGCGAAGCGTTGTATAAGCAACTGTCCAATGCCGGACTGGAACCGCTTTATGACGACCGCAATGAACGCGCAGGCGGTAAGTTTGCGACGATGGACCTGATTGGCTTGCCCTGGCGCATCACCGTGGGACCGCGGGGACTGAAGAATGGTGTGGTCGAACTGACCTGCCGCCGCACAGGCGCAAGCGAAGACCTGACGCCGGACGCGGCTGTGGCGAAGGTGATCAAGATTTTTGAACCGCACCACGTGCGCGGTCTCTGATCCAATTGGATCTCTGCAAGAAACGGCGTGCCACGTTGGTGTGCCGTTTTTTGAAGGCGCTGTGGCGGCGCGACTTGACCTGACCCGTTGGCTTTGGAAGGCTGAGGATAAATAACAAACGAGCAGGTGATGCAATGATCCGGACTTTGGCAATGATAGGCGGCTTCGCGGGTGCCGTGGTGATGAGCCAGTTTCCCGAGTTCACACAGCAATACATGCAGCGTCTTGCGGGCGCACGGACCGAGTTGAAGATCGTGACTGCTGGGTTCGAATTGACGGCACAGGCCGCCGGATATACCCGTGACGAAGCCCTTCGGAATATGGGGGGCACCAGCTTTCAGGACAATTTGCGCGACCAGATGAAACGCAACTTCACGCGCTATGAGCGTTTGGATTCCGCCTACACCGCGCTCAAAGGCACCGAACCCCTGGCGCGATTGGCGAAGGTCTGGCACTTCCGCGACACAGATTTGGCCAAACGCACGTGGGAAGATTTCCGCCCTGCCATCCCTGTAACCGCCGATGGCTTGCTTTGTGCCGGTATCGGCTTTGTCGGGGGATGGCTTCTGGTGTCGTTGATCCTTGGCGCATTCATGCGCCCGTTTCGACGCAGTGCCTGACCCTTCGCCGGACGGCTATGTGGCTGGTCAGAATCGCAGGTTCAGGCCAACCTTGACGCTATGGAACAAAGGTGTCGCAAGCGTGTTGTTGCCCAACCCGTCTGATAGCGTATCTTTTCCATAGTTCATGTATTCATACTCACCCGTGATCGACAGGCGCTTGGTCAGCGGCTGCTCGATCCCGACGCCCAGAATGTATCCATTCGTGGCGTAGGTTTCGTTGATGGCAATCGGTCCCGATGATCCCGTTCCCATAACGCTGTAATCGAACTCGGCGCGAGATAAGCCAACCGTGCCATAGACGACGGAGTTCAGAACCGGCCAGACATAACCCGCCTTCAGGCGAACCGACAGCGCGTGGTTCATGGATGTTGTCCCGCTATAGCCGTTGGCGTTGAACGCATCCTCGATCATCCCACCTTCGACGGCTAGTTCGGGGCCGAACACCCAGCGGTCCAACTGCCAGCGATAGCCTGCGCGCAGACTGCCGCCCCAACCGCTGTTTTCGTATTTTCCAAGGTTGAAGCTGTTGCCCGATCCCTGCGTGACGCCAATGCGATCCCCACCGCTGAAATTATAGCCCAGCGTGCCCCCGACATATACGCCTTCCCAGAACGGACTTTGGTCGGTTGCGAAATTCTGGACCGGCGCTTCAACGACCGGGTCTGACAGATTTCCGGCAGAGGCCGTGTGGGACGCCAGCACCAGGGAAAGACAGGCGAAGGATTTGGAAAAATAAGAACTGCGACACATGATAATCCACCAGCAAATAGCACAAAGACAGTTGTTCTTTAGCCACAAAACTTGGGGTATGAAACAAAATTTTGTGACATATCTAGTGTGGCGAGGTGGCAATGTCTGCTTTGCAAATTTGTGGTTCATCTATCACGGGAACCGCTGGTGCATCATACATCCGTGGCCGCTTGTACTTTGCCGATAATGAAAAGGACGCGTTGGTGGGGCGTCGGTCACGCGGTATGTTGCAGATGTTCTATTTCGGCCCTGTTGTCACTCGGTTCACGTGGCCCATCTTCCGGCCCGGTTTCGCCTCGGCCTTGCCATAGAGATGCAGTGAAGCGTTTCGCTCACCGGCAATTTCTGGAACCCGGTCCATGTCGTCACCGATCAGGTTCTCCATCACCACATCCGCATAGCGTGTGCCGTCCCCCAAGGGCCAACCGACAACGGCACGAATATGCTGCTCGAACTGATCCACGCTGCATCCCTGCTGAGTCCAGTGGCCGGAATTGTGAACGCGCGGGGCGACCTCGTTGACGATAAGGCCTTGATGGGTAACGAAAATCTCAACACCCATGACGCCGACGTAATCCAGCGCGTTCAGGATGTTCGCGGCCAGCAACACCGCGTCGGTGCGTTGAGCACTTGTCAGTCGCGCGGGCACCGTCGTCGTGGCAAGGATCCCATCCTTGTGCACGTTTTCTCCGGGGTCAAAGCAGGCAACCTTACCATCGGCGCTGCGGGCCGCGATGACACTGACTTCATGGCTGAACTCTACAAAACCTTCCAGAACCGAAGGCGCGCCCTGCATATCGGAAAAGGCTTGGTCCGCCTGATCGTCGGACATGATGCGGGATTGTCCTTTTCCGTCATATCCAAAGCGTCGTGTTTTCAGGATCGACGGAGTTCCGACCAGTTCAATCGCTTTCTTCAGGTCGTTAACCGTCTCGACCTTTTCATATGGGGCTACGCGCAATCCAAGACCGGACAGGAAGTCCTTTTCGGTCAGTCGATCCTGACTGATGCGCAGCGATTCGCGGCCCGGACGAATGGTGCGGTGCTGCTCCAGCACATCCAGCGCAGTGGTCGGGATGTTCTCGAACTCGTAGGTGATAACGTCGACAGATGCGGCGAACGCCTCAAGCGCGGCGGTGTCGTCGTATTCGGCGGTGGTCAGGCGGTCTGCAACCTGCCCGGCGGGCGGGTTCGCACCCGGTTCAAAGATATGGGTCTTGAAGCCAAGACGAGAGGCCGCGACCGATAACATCCGTCCCAGTTGGCCACCGCCAAGAATTCCAATTGTGGACCCAATGGGCAGGGGCTTAGTCATCTTGTGGCTCTTCCGGGATCGACGCAGACAGCGCGGCGCGCCACGCATCAAGACGCTGTGCAAGGGCCGGGTCCGACAGCGCAAGGATACCAGCTGCCATCAGCCCAGCATTTGCAGCACCAGCCGCGCCTATGGCCATTGTTGCGACCGGAAAACCCTTCGGCATCTGCACGATGGAATACAAGCTGTCTACACCAGACAAGGCGCGAGTTTGGATAGGCACCCCAACAACAGGCACACGCGTTTTCGACGCCATCATGCCGGGCAGATGCGCTGCCCCACCGGCCCCTGCGATGATGACATGAAGGCCTCGATCGGCCGCGGTCTTGCCATAGTCCCAAAGTCGATCCGGGGTGCGGTGCGCCGAGACAATCTTTGCCTCATACGCAACGCCGAGTTCATCGAGAATGGTGGCGGCTTCTTTCATCGTGGGCCAGTCCGATTGGCTGCCCATAATGATCCCGACTTTCACATCTGTCATAGTGACCTCGTGTCTTGGAAGCCCGCTTTATAAGGGGAAGGGCGCGCGATGCAATCAGGCAATGATGTCCGGTGTCAGTTTGTCCTCGATCCGGGCGATCTTGTCCTTCAACGCCAGCTTCTGCTTCTTCAGCCGCCGCAGTTGTAACTGATCGGCCATGCCACGTTCTTCCAATGCGTGAATGGCGTCGTCCAGATCCCGGTGCTCGGCGCGAAAGACTTCAAGCTCCACACGAAGCACATCTTCGGTCTTCATCTCTTTTGCGTTGCTCATCTATGCAGATCGTTCTTTCTGGGGCGCGTGCAGCGGCAGTTTAACGTCAAGCGGGGACCAAGGCCAAGGAAAAGCCGCCTCTTGCAACCCTTTGGCCGAGCCCCCATATTTTTCGCAGGGTCGCCTGCGTGGGGCCCGCAAACGTGTCGCTTATTCAAGGACGTGTCGATGACAAAGATGAACTTGGGAACTCATCCCTTTCTGCTGGGCTTTGAACAGCTTGAGCGTATGGTCGAACAGGCTGCGAAATCGGGTAAGGACGGCTATCCCCCTTTCAATATTGAACAGGTCAGTGACCGGGCCTATCGCATCACGCTTGCGGTGGCGGGGTTCGCGGATGACGATCTGTCGATCACGGTTGAGAATGCAAAACTGGTGATCCGGGGTGCGCAACGCGACGATGGTCAGGAGCGTGTGTTTTTGCACCGTGGCATCGCTGGTCGCCAGTTCATGAAAAGTTTCGTGTTGGCCGATGGCGTGGATGTCAGAGGCGCGCGCACGGAAAACGGGCTGCTGCATATCGATCTTGAACGCGCCGAGCCTGAGCGTCTTGTGCAGACGATTAAGATCAAGAAGGGGTGAACTGATGAATTACAAACTGCCATTTGGCCAATCCGAGATTGGCAACATCGTCTATGTCAAAGCTGTCGCGATTGCCGATTTGCCCGATGCCATTCAGGACGAAGCACGCGCGCAAGCGGATGGGGCTGACACGCTCTATGCCGTGCACCGCGAAGACGGAGAGCAACTGGCCTTGGTCGTTGATCGCGATCTAGCCTATGCGTTGGCCCGCCAGAATGATTTTTCGCCGGTCTCGATCCACTGATCCGAGCCGGGCACATGAACCAATGAAAAACCCGGGGACATGCCCCGGGTTTTTGCGTTCTTATTGGTGGGTTTATCCCCGGATCAGACCCATGTTTTCCAGTTTGAGCAGAACCTGGTGGGCGCAGTTGTCCACGTCGACATTTTCCGTCTCGACGCTCAACTCGGGGTTCTGTGGCACGTCATACGGGTCCGAGATGCCGGTGAACTCCTTGATCTTGCCTTCCCGCGCGAGCTTATACAGCCCCTTGCGGTCACGGCGTTCGCATTCTTCGATCGAGGTCGCGACATGCACTTCGACAAACGCGCCAAACTGTTCGACATCCTCGCGCACTGCACGCCGCGTCGTGGCATAGGGTGCGATGGGCGCACAGATGGCGATACCGCCGTTTTTCGTGATCTCGGACGCGACATAGCCGATGCGGCGGATGTTCAGATCGCGATGCTCTTTCGAAAAGCCCAACTCGCTTGACAGGTTCTTACGCACGATGTCACCGTCCAGAAGCGTGACGGGGCGCCCGCCCATCTCCATCAGCTTGACCATCAAGGCGTTCGCGATGGTCGATTTTCCCGAGCCTGAGAAGCCGGTGAAGAACACGGTGAAGCCCTGTTCGGCGCGCGGCGGCTTGGTTTTGCGCAATTCCTCGACCACGGCAGGGAAACTGAACCATTCCGGGATTTCAAGACCTTCCGACAGGCGACGACGCAACTCGGTGCCCGAGATGTTCAGGATCGTCACATCATCCTTGTCAGTGATTTCATCCGCTGGTTCATATTGGGCGCGGTCCTGCACATAGACCATATGTTTGAAGTCGACCATTTCGATGCCCATTTCTTCCTGATGCACGCGGAACAGGTCTTGGGCATCATAAGGGCCATAGAAATCGTCACCTGCGGCGTTCTTTCCGGGGCCTGCGTGGTCACGGCCGACGATGAAATGGGTGCAGCCGTGGTTCTTGCGGATCAGCCCGTGCCAAACGGCTTCGCGGGGACCGGCCATACGCATGGCAAGGTTCAGAAGGCTCATCGTCGTTGTCGCGCCGGGGTATTGATCCAGCACGGCCTCGTAGCACCGCACACGCGTGAAGTGGTCGATATCACCTGGTTTGGTCATGCCCACAACTGGGTGAATCAGCAGGTTGGCTTGCGCTTCTTTCGCGGCGCGGAATGTCAGTTCCTGATGCGCGCGGTGCAGCGGGTTGCGGGTCTGAAACGCCACGATACGACGCCAGCCCAGTTTGCGAAAATAAGCCCGCAGCTCGTTCGGCGTGTCGCGACGGCCACGGAAATCATAGTGGATCGGCTGTTGGATGCCGACAATCGGCCCACCCAGATAGACCTTGCCTGCCACGTTGTGCAGATAGTTCACCGCCGGGTGCGTGTCGTCATCGGCGCCAAACACCTTCTCGGCCTCGCGGGATTTGTTCGGCTCCCACCGGTCGGTAACGGTCATCGTGGCCAGAATAACGCCCTCTTGATCGCGCAGCGCGATGTCTTGGCCCAGTTCGATCGTCTGGGCGAAGTCTTCGGATACGTCCAGCGTGATCGGCATTGGCCACAGCGTGCCATCGGCCAGGCGCATATTTTCAACGACGCCGTTGTAATCGTCTTCGGTCAGAAATCCTTTCAGCGGGTTGAACCCGCCGTTCATCAATAGCTCCAGATCACAGGTCTGGCGTGGCGTCAGATCGTGGCTGATCAGATTGCCAGCTTCGACTTTCAGCTTCTGCGCGCTTTCATACGAAACATAAAGCTCGGGGATGGGCGATAGGTTGTTCTGCATTGGATGTGTCCTGTGTTTTATGGGCGAGAGGCCGCTTGCAGAACCGGTCAGTTCGGCGTGCAGCGCGTCGTATTCAGCGAATTTACGAGCAAGGAACTGATCTCGAAGCCGCACCATCTCGGCCGCACCTTGTGCAGTGATGGCATAGGCGAAGCGTTGGCGTTTGTCCGGCCCGGTGCGTTCACCGATCTGGATCAATCTGCGGCCTACCGCAGACCGCAGCAGGGCGTTCAGACGACCGAGAGAGATACCAATTGCCGCCGCCGTCGCGCGCTGCGACGCCTCTGGCGCCAGATCAAGCTGGCGCAGAAGGCGGAAGATCTGATCTTCCTCGGCGGAGTTGGTTTTTGTCAGGTGCGACGTCATGGCTTGCGACTCAAAGAGTGTTCACGCGTGAACGCATTGCATGGTTTGCAGCAAAGGCAAAGCGGAAACTCGTGAATGCACGTGATATCGCCGACCGTGGCCCATGGGCAACGGCCGCTGCGCAGGATCGTAAACGATCAGGGGAATGGAATTGGCGATCCCGCAATTCGCACCAATGCCGGGCGGGTGTCGAACAAGACCAGATGGGTCAGTTCCGGGCGCGAACGCGAGGAATACATCAATGCTTGCGCACCATCTGCGCGGGCGTGATCTGAAAATGCCCATGTCGGCGCAGGATGACCGGCGGCCCGTTTGTTTTGCCAAACCGCCGAGGCTGCTGACTGCCCGCGAATGTCCGCAACACGGTCAAGTGTGACGTCAAGCGGCACAATGTGGCGCGGTGCGTCATCGGGAGTCAGATAGCGTTCGATCGCGACGCCGCATCCTTCAACAGAAAGGGAGGTATAGATGGCCCATTAACCAGAATGGTGAAAGCGCCCTTCGGGGGCCTGCGCCGGCAATGTCGCATCCTGATCAGTGAAGACCAGACGATAGGCATTGCCGGTGTAGGGTATCATTCTTGTTCGGCAAGAAAGTGTTCGGCCTCAAGCGCGGCCATGCAGCCCATACCGGCGGAGGTCACAGCCTGACGATATTTATAATCTGTCAGATCGCCTGCTGCAAAAACGCCGGGGATCGAGGTCGCGGTCGAATCCGGTTTCGTCACCACATAGCCACCCATATGGGTTTCCAGGACGTCCTTCACCAACTCGTTCGCGGGCGCGTGGCCGATGGCGATGAAGACGCCCTTGGCCGGGATTTCCGTGATCTCGCCCGTTTTGACGTGTTTGACCCGCACCCCGGTGACGCCCAGCGGGTTTTCATCGCCCACGACCTCTTCCAAAGTGTGATCCCACAGGGGCACGATCTTTTCGTTCTTCATAAGGCGATTGATCAGGATTTTCTCGGCGCGCAGCTCGTCGCGGCGGTGAACCAGCGTCACTTTGGACGCGAAGTTGGTCAGGAACAGCGCTTCCTCAACAGCGGTGTTGCCGCCGCCGATCACGACAATCTCCTGTCCGCGATAGAAAAAACCATCACATGTGGCGCAAGCCGACACGCCGAAGCCTTTGAATTTCTCTTCGCTGTCCAGTCCCAACCATTTGGCACGCGCGCCGGTGGCCAGAATAACCGCATCAGCCTTGTAGATCGTGCCGCTGTCACCGGTGGCTGTGAAGGGGCGTTCTGACAGGTCCAGATCGGTGATCAAGTCGCCAATGACCTCGGTGCCCACCGCTTTGGCGTGCGCTTCCATATTGACCATCAGATCGGGCCCCTGGATTTCGGTTTCGCCCGGCCAGTTCTCGACCTCGGTGGTCGTGGTTAACTGACCACCGGGTTCCATGCCCTGCACAAGGATTGGTTCCAGCATCGCGCGGGACGCGTAAACGGCAGCGGTATAGCCAGCCGGGCCGGAGCCAATGATAAGGACTTTTGTGTTACGTGTTTCGGACATGCGGATTTCCTTGAGCCTTCTGGGTTTCCAACGCATATAAGGCGACCGGCGGCTGGTGGAAAGCCCGTGCGCGCTTTGGAAGGAAAGACAACGCGGCGTATCATTGTCTGTTCACGCAGAAATTATGTTGCGCATGCGCGAAAGATTGTTGCGCATTCAGACGTTGGCGAGTAATCTCTGCGCAATTTCCAACGAAAACTCTGGTTCTGCCGGGATCAGTGGACCCACCCGAGAAGGTTCATCAATGACCGTAAGCAAACTTGATCCGATTGATCGCATGATTCTTGCCGAGCTTCAGGCAGATGGTCGCATGACGAATGTCGAACTGGCCAAGCGGGTGGGCATTTCTGCCCCCCCCTGTTTGCGGCGGGTCAGAACGCTGGAAGAACAGGGGCTTATCCGTGGCTATCACGCCGATGTTGATGCACGCGCGCTTGGTTTCGAAGTGCAGGTGTTCGCCATGGTCGGCCTTGTCAGTCAGGCCGAGGCAGATTTGTCTGCGTTCGAAAACCAGTGCCGGGGTTGGTCGCTGGTTCGCGAATGTCATATGCTGAATGGCGAAGTGGATTTCGTTCTGAAATGCGTGGCACCGGATTTGTCCACGTTTCAGACCTTCCTGACCGAAGAGTTGACAGCGGCCGACAACGTGGCGTCGGTCAAAACCTCGTTGGTCATTCGTGGGGCGAAGGACGAGCCCGGTGTGCCATTTGATGTGCTGGAAGCCCGACTGGGTGCGGCACCCTGATGCCCAACGGTTTCTAAAGACGAATGGCCGAGATCAGGCGGCCATAATCCGATTCATTCTTATGGCAACTGCGCCGGTAGGAATAGAAACGGTCCGGGTCGGAATACGTGCAGTGGCCGACCCATTCAGCATGACCCACCCCGGCTTCGCGCAGCAGGTGAAGGCCAAAGCCCGGCAGATCGAACAGCGCGCGATCCCCCTCGCCGCCTGCGAAAAAGCGGCCATAGTCAGGGTTTTCGATCATGAAATCGTCAAAGAACTCCGGCCCGACCTCATAAGCGCGTTGACTGATCGTCGGCCCGATGATGGCCGTGATGCCACCACGCGTGGCCCCCAGCGCGGTCATTGCGTCGATCGTAGCCTCAAGCACTCCGCCAAGCGCGCCTTTCCAACCGGCATGGGCCGCGCCGATGACACCGGCATTGCGGTCCGCAAAAAGCACCGGTTGGCAATCAGCGGTCAGGATCGTCAAGACAAGACCCGGCGTGGCCGTGACAAGCGCATCGGCTTTTGGTTTGGCGCCGTTGACCGGTTCATGCAGTGTGACCACATCGGGCGAATGAACCTGATGAACGCCGCACAGATTGTTGGGCTCGACGCCCATCGCGCCAGCCACACGTTCCCGGTTGATCATCACCAGTTCGGACTGATCCTGACTTCCTATCCCGCAATTCAATCCGGCATAAACGCCCGACGATGCCCCGCCCCGGCGCGTGAAAAAGCCGTGTTTCAGGGGTGCCAAGGCGTTTGAAGTGATGATTTCAAGGGTCATGCCAGGTCAGCTTGGTTGGGTGTTCGGATCAGGCCGGGCAGGTCAGGCGCATCTGCGCGAGTCAGTCCGAGCACTTTGAAGAGCGTCCCCATTTCATCCGGGTGCGTCAAGCGTCGGTGCGCTTTGACATGCGCGTCCAACGCGTCACCGGTCAGTTTGCTGGCCAATGCCTCTGCCCGTTGGGTAATGCCCAGCCGCTCCAGAAAGATGCCTTGCGGGGTCAGAAGATGTGGTGAAAGTGGGGTCGCTGATCGCACCAATGCTTCGAAATCCACATGTGCGGTCAGATCCGCCTCGCCGGGGCAGAGCAGCGGGTCGACATGGTCGTGTGCCGCGATGGCTTGCAATGTGTCGCCGACCGAGCGCCAATCGCCATAGTCGATGATCAGGGCCGCACCGCCGTGTCTTTCAATCCGGCTGGCGATCTGCGCCATGATGGCGGGGACAGACGGGCAAAGCTCGACCAGATCGCCATCGCGTGTGTCGTCCAGCCGAAACGTCAGATCGCGAACGGGCAGGCGAGTTGTCAAGCCAAACACCAGCTTGTCTTCCCCAAGACCAACCTGACGTTCGCGCCATCCTGTGCCGTCCTTCTGGAACTGGCGAATGGGCAGGGCGTCAAAAAATTCATTGGCAACACAAAAGAGCGGTGCCTCGGGCAAGGTGTCGGCAGTGTCGTGATGAATGATCGCACGGGGCGCCAGCGTCTTGGCTTGCGCTGCTTTCTGGGCCGCAGACGCCTCGACCAGATGAACCTCGGCTGCGGCGAGAAAGCCCGGCACGTTTTTGGTAGCGCGCAGAATGTCTTCCATCAGGGTGCCGCGCCCCGGCCCAAGCTCGACCAGTGCGAAGGGGGCAGGGGCACCTTGATCAAGCCAAGCCTGCGCCAGTGCCAGCCCCAGAAGTTCCCCGAACATCTGGCTGATTTCGGGTGCGGTGATGAAATCGCCACTTGCGCCAAATGGATCACGGGTCGTGTAATATCCGTAGTCCGGATGCAGCAGGCATTCTGACATGAAATCCGCAACCGAAATTGGCCCGGAGGCTTCAATGCGACGCCACAATATCCGGGCAAGTCGGGTCATCAGGGCGTGGGCACCACGTTGCGACGGGCCGCCCAGATCAATGTGGCCACGCCAATCACGATCATTGGCAGCGTCAAGGTCTGCCCCATGGTTAGCCCCCACTCTCCAAGGCGAATGACATGGCCCCATGGATTGTCTGGTGTGATGAATTGCGCATCCGCTTGCCGGAAAATCTCGACAAAGAAGCGCGACAGACCGTAGCCAAGAAAGAACAGCCCGGTCAGCATGCCCGGGCGCTTCAGCCACCCGCGTCGGAATGCCAGAGTCAGAAGGATCGCGGCCAGCAAAAGCCCCTCAAGGATGGCTTCGTAAAGCTGACTGGGGTGGCGCGCGCAGGCGCCAAGTGCGGCGTCCCAACCCGGGCAACTTTGCGCCGCATCGCCAGGGAATATGACGCCCCAAGGCGCGGTGGTTGGGCGGCCCCAAAGCTCGGCATTGATGAAATTGGTGATCCGGACCAGTCCGATGCCAATCGGCGCAGCGATGGCCATCAGATCCGCCAGCTTGGCCACGGCGATCCCGTGTTTGCGGGCATATAGCCAAGTGATTGTGATAATGCCAAGAAACCCGCCATGGAAGGACATGCCGCCAGTCCAGATCTTCGGAATATCCAGCGGGTTTTGCAGGAAATATGCCGGGTCATAAAACAGCACATAGCCCAGACGCCCGCCCACCACGATGCCGACAATTGCCCAGGTGGCGAGGTCTTCCAACTGAGTTCGCGTCATCGGCACGTCGCCACGCCACAGTGCCGGCTTTGAAATCGCCCGCGCAATGATCCACCAGCCTACGGCGATACCGACCAGATAACCCAGCGCATACCAGCGCAGTGCGAAGGTGAAACTGCCAATCTCGACCGAGAAAATCTCGGGTGAAATGGCGGGGAAGGAGATTGCTAAAAACATGTCACATTCCTGACCCTGACAGGGGAGGTAAGTCAACCTTGTCTCTGCCCCGGATATCCCCATATATGAGGCAACAAGCGAGGAGATGCCGATGCAGACACGCAACAAAATCCTGGACGATATGTCCCAGTTGATGACCAATGCCATGGGGGTCGCCCAAGGCGCCAAGGACGAAGCGGAAACCGCGATGAAAAGCTGGATGGACCGCTGGCTGGCAGATCGCGATTTCGTGACTCGTGAAGAATTTGATGCTGTGCGCTCCATGGCTCAGAAAGCACGCGAGGAAAATGAGGCGTTAAAGTCACGTCTGGACGCGCTTGAGAAGAAAAAAACAAAAAGCTGATCGCGGCGGTGGGTCCCGGCGGTCTGTCGAAGGCTCACATTGCGGTTTCTATTTTAGAATAGGCGGCTTGTTGGGGTCCGATCCGGGCGCAACCGGGGCCAAACGCTTTTGCGGTTTGGGTTTAGGCAGGTCGAACCGGATACCCAGTGCCGCCAGTTTGCCCGCCACCTGATCGTGGTTGGCAAAGAAGCCCACATCCATTTCACCCGCCTCAAGCCCCGAAAATGTCAGAGCTTCGTTTGCCGCTCCTGCCAACGCGTGCTCGGCACCGGGGACGACATCCACGAAGCCAAGCAGATGCCCTTTCCGGCCATCGGCATAGGTTACGCCCACCAAACAAGCATGGCTTGCCAGCCCACCTGCACTGGACAGCTTGACGCCCAGCGCCGAGATCAGGGTGTCGGGTGCCGTTGGCGCGCTGACTTCGGCGATGCGCGCCTCTATTTGCTTCGGCCCGGTTTTCAGCGTGTTGGCCAGCCAAGACATCGCGTCTGACGGGATCAGAATCGACGATGGCGCGACCCCCAGATTGAGCCCCAGACCGACATTTTGCCCGGCCAACATGCTGGCAACCAACCGACCCGGAAGTGCGGCATAGGGGGCGGGGGCACCGACAAACTCGGCCAAACGATCCTCGCGATCGAACACGAGCGCGAAATTTGCACCATCAAGCTCGAACAGGTCAGGCGAAATCTCGTCGCCGTCCGGTTCCTCGGTCAGCAGCAAGAACAGTTCGCCATCTGCCAGACGCTCATAAAACCGAAGCCGTGCTGCGTCGTCTTCCAGATTGGTTTGCATTGCAGCATGGGCGGCATCAAGGCGGGTCGTCTCGGTCATCATGCGTCCTTTACGCTTGGGTATAAAAGCACCTCTGCCAGTCGGGATTGCAGAACCGGCAAAAGTTCGGCTTCGAACCAAGGGTTTTTCTTCAGCCATCCCGTATTGCGCCATGACGGATGAGGCAAGGGAAACAGCCGCGGCGCATTATCGCGCCAGGCTTTGACGGTGTCCGTCACTCCTTTCCTCCGGCCAAGATGCCGCGCTTGCGCATAGCCCCCGACCAGAAGCGTCACGGATGTTTCAGCAAGAGTGCTGTCCACGCGATCCGCCCATGTCTTTGCGCAGATCCGGGGCGGCGGCAGGTCCGAGCCCTTTGCATCGTAGCCCGGAAAGCAAAACGCCATGGGGGTGATGGCGATGCGAGCTTGATCATAGAACGTGTCTCGGTCCACCCCCATCCAACTGCGCAGGCGATCCCCCGACGGATCGTCGAAGGGCAGGCCAGACTTGTGCACACGCAGCCCCGGCGCTTGCCCGATGATGCGGACCCGTGCGCCAGGCTGAAACCAGACCACCGGTCGGGGGGAATGGCCTGTCTGAGTGGCAGCAAAACGGTCGGCACATAAACGGCAGGCCCTGATGTCATCTGTCAAGCTGGGCATTGCCTCAAGCTAGGCGCTCCGGACAGGGGGTGCAACATTTCGACATTTGTCGAAATAAGGCTTGCTATTGGTTATCATTTCCATATTTCTAGAAATATGAAACACGAATCTCTTGAACCGCTCCAAGTCGATATTGCGGCCTCGCAATTTGCCGCGCTCGGGTCTGAACACCGCCTGTCCGTTTTGCGCATCCTGGTGCGCGCGGGGCCTGAGGGGCTGCCGATTGGCGCCCTGGGGGAACGCTGTGGGATCACGGGGTCGACCCTGACCCACCACATGAAAATCCTTGCAGCAGCCGGGTTGGTAAAGCAGAAGAAGCAAGGGCGCAGCATTATTTGCGCGGCAGCCGAATATGAAGTGATGCGCGCGCTGTCCGACTATCTTTTGTCGGAATGCTGTGCCGATTGCCCAGACAGGTAGGGTCAGGATCATGGCTGACACAACGCATTCCCGAACGACCTCGAAGCATTGGACCATCGACAAGGCCTGGATTGCCATCCTGCTCATTCCAACTCTTCTCGTGCTGTTTGCACCGACAGAATTGTGGTCCACGATCACTTTCGCGCTGACAGCGCTGACGAACACGGCGCCGTTTATCCTGTTTGCGATCCTTTCTGTAGCTTACCTGAAGGCAACGGGGGCAGAGAACCTTTTGGCAAGTGCGTTTGAAGGTCGCGAGGCGCGTATGATCGTGGTGGCGGCATTCGCAGGAGGTTTGTCACCTTTCTGTTCCTGCGAAGTGATCCCATTCATCGCGGCCTTGCTCGCGATCGGCGCACCCTTGGGCGCGGTCATGGCGTTCTGGCTGTCTTCGCCATTGATGGACCCGGCAATGTTTGCCATCACAACCGGCACACTGGGCACCGAGTTCGCCGTGGCAAAATCAATCGCGGCGGTGTCGATCGGGTTGTTCGGCGGGTTTACCGTCAAGGCCCTGGCGAAGTCGGCGTTGTTTACAGACCCGTTGAAAAACACGCCCGCACCGGCATGCTGTTCATCGTCAGGTTGTGGCACTGGATCCGGCGCAGAGATCTACTCCGGTGCAGTCAATTGGCGCTTCTGGAGCGAGGGCGCGCGACGTTCGACATTTCAGAAAACGGCAATCGAAAATGCGCTGTTCCTGACAAAATGGTTGCTTCTGGCCTATTTGATCGAAGCTCTGATGCTGCGCTACGTGCCCGCCGAACTTGTCGCGCAAGTGCTGGGCGGGACAGGCTTTGGGCCGATCTTGCTGGCTGCACTTGTCGGTGCGCCGGCCTATCTGAACGGATATGCAGCGGTGCCCATGGTGGCGGCCCTGTTGGAACAGGGTATGTCAGACGGTGCGGCCATGTCTTTCGTAATAGCGGGTGGGGTCAGCAGCATTCCCGCCGCCATGGCGGTCTCGGCGTTGGTCAAACCTCGCGTATTCGCGGCCTATCTTGGACTGGCCATGATCGGCGCGGTTGCTGCGGGACTCATCTGGGGGATGGCTGCCTGAACCATATGTGAAACAGATATTGCTCTCGACCATTGTCGTTTGACCCCAGTTGAAGTATTTCCTGAACTGAACGAACACAAAGGTCGCGCCCCAGCCTTTCATCGCCGGGACGCGACCTGTTTGTAAAACCGGAACTAGACGGGGCATCTTATGTATCGCGTATGGAATTTTATCACGACCTACTCGATCCTGCTGATCAGCGGCGCTGTGGTTGCGCTGATCTGGGCCAATATTGATCCGAGTTCTTATCATCATGTTGTTGATTACCCATTGTGGTTCAACAGCACGATCGGAGTTGATATCGGTTATTGGGAATACGCCTATGGCGAAGCAGCGATTGAATTTGAATATGGCGATGTCGAGCGTGTGGTGACATTCCACTATCTTATCAACGACATCCTGATGGCACTGTTCTTCGCCATCGCCGGGAAAGAGGTCTGGGAAGCCGTTATTCTTGAAAACGGATCCCTGCGCGGCAAAAAGGCAGCGACGCCGCTGGTTGCAACAGCCGGTGGTATGCTGGGTCCGATTGCCATCTATCTGGGAATTGCATATTTTCTGGGTTCGACGACCTTTGACGCGGTGGCGCGTGGTTGGGCCATTCCAACCGCAACCGATATTGCCTTCAGTTATTTGATCGGGCGCATGGTTTTCGGGGCAGGTCATCCAGCGGTGCGATTCCTGTTGCTTCTGGCCATTGCCGATGATGCCGCCGGACTGATCATTCTGGCGATTTTCTATCCCTCTGGCGAACTGGCTCCGGTCTGGCTGTTGCTCTCGGTGGTCGCGTCTGCCGGAGCGTTCTTTTTGTTTAACTGGCTCCCGCGGCGCATGGATCGTGGTAATCAGTTGCGCCCACGCTCGACCTGGATGCGCAAGAACCTGAAATGGTATCCCTATGCCATTGCGGGCTGTCTGAGCTGGTTTGGCTTTGCGCAATCGGGCATTCATCCGGCGCTGGGCCTTTTGCCGGTCATTCCGGCCATTCCGCACGCCGATCGCGCGTTCGGCATCTTTGCCGAGGCTGAAAGATACCTCCACGACATCCTGAACGACATGGAGCACGGGCTGGCCATTCCGGTGGATATCGTGCTGTTCTTCTTTGGCCTCTTAAATGCCGGGGTGGAATTCAGTGCGATCTCCGAGGCAACATGGCTGGTTTTGGCTGGCCTGATCATCGGGAAACCCGTTGGTATCTTCATCATGGGGTGGCTTGCGGCTTATCCCATGCGGCTTGGGTTGCCAGCGGGGATGCGCGCGGTCGATCTGATCGTGATTGGCTTCGTAGCGGCAATCGGCTTTACCGTATCATTGTTCGTGGCCTCAGTCGCTTTCTCGACCGGACCGGTGCAGGATGCTGCGAAGATGGGTGCATTGTTCAGCTTTGGGGCGGTTTTCCTGTCGTTCGCCGCGGGAAAGATCCTCAAGGTGCAGAAACAAGAGGGGTAAGGCCTCTCGCTCCGGCCCCATCGGGCCGGAGACACCCGCCCCGTGACCATTCGAAGACCATCTACCCGCATTCCCCCGCTAATCCTTGATGTGCGATGGTGGTCTTCGACATAATGATGCCCAAGTGAGCAATTATAGCGCATCATTAAGAAAGCTTGTGTACAAGCGTTAGGCGAAAGCAGTGCCGGGGCACCCAATGCTCGAGTTCGATAATGTCAGCAAGTCGTTCTGGACAGGACAACAACGCAAAGTCATCCTGGACGATGTCTCCTTCCGGGTTGAGCTGGGGAATTCTTTGGGCATTCTTGCACCCAACGGGACGGGCAAGACCACACTCATCAATATGATGGCAGGGCTTGAAAAACCGGATGAGGGCGAGATCCGGCGCGGTTGCCGGATTTCCTTCCCTCTCGGGTTCATGGGCGGTGTGGTTGGCAAGTTGTCCGCCAAGGAAAACGCGCGCTACATTGCGAAGATTTATGGCCTTGACCCGGATTACATCGAGGCATTCACGCGCTGGCTTTGCGAACTTGACGAATACTATGATTTCCCTGTGGCGACCTATAGCGCCGGGATGCGCTCGCGGTTCTCCTTTGCGCTGCTATTGGCGTTGGAGTTCGATATCTACCTGATCGATGAAGGGATGCCGCAAAGCACCGATGCCCAGTTTAACCGCAAGGCCGGCGATGTGCTGCGGGAAAGGCTGGTCAAATCAACGGTAATCATCGTATCGCACCAGGCGCAGACACTTGAAAAATTCTGTCAGTCGGCGGCGGTTCTGCGAGATGGGCAGTTGTACATGTTTGAAACTTTGGAAGAAGCGAAACGGCTTTATGACTACCAAACCCAAGGCTAAGAAATTTCGCATCAGCCGAACGACGCGCGCGCCGCAATCCGACCCTGCGCATGTAGACAAAGATGTCTTTGCCCAGCGGGTGCAGGCCGCTGCGGGTCAGGCCAAGGCGGCGGCGAGCGGGTCCGGCAACTCCTCCGCGCAACCGCGCGAGCCAAACCCGATGGAGCAGATGGCGCAATCGCCCACGGAAGACGGCTTTCCGAAAGAAGGGTTTGTGTCCAAGGAAAATTCAACCAAGGCAGGACCGAGCGATGAAGCGCCCAACGATGATGCGGTAGCGGCAATCGAAGCGATCCGGAAAGAGGGGCTGACCGGTCGCCAGCTCAGGATGGCGCGCCGCGTTGCCCAAAAACATGGTGTTGAGATCGAAAGCGATTTCGATGCGGTCTATCGCCTTCGCCAGGCGGGCATAGATCCTTTCAAGCGGTCCAACATGCTGGAACTGGTCGGGGCCGATGGAGGTGGAAAATTCGGCGGTCGGGCGTCCAACAACCTGCCGCAAACCCGGCCCATGCCGCACCTTCCGGCGAACCACGCCTATGACGACGCCGATCGCGCCAGATCCATTCGCGAAATCCAGGTCGATATTGCCCGCCGGCGTCGCCGAAAGCTTCGTCTGCTGTTTGTTCGTCTGGCGTTTTTTGTGTTCCTGCCGACCATCATCGCGGGAATCTATTATTACAACTATGCGACGCCAATGTATGCGACGAAGACAGAGTTTGTCATACAAAAGGCGGATGGCGCGGGCGGCAGTGGACTGGGCAGTCTGTTTGCCGGATCGGGATTGGCAACCTCGCAGGACAGTATCACTGTTCAGAGTTATCTGACCTCGCGTGATGCGATGCTCAGACTGGACGGCGATATTGGTTACAAATCTGTGTTTGCGGATACGCGCATTGACCCGATCCAGCGCCTTGACCCCGATGCTACCAATGAACAGGCCTATAAGCTTTACAAGAAAAACGTAAAGATTGGCTTCGACCCAACCGAAGGCATCGTCAAGATGGAGGTTGTTGCGCCCACGCCTGAACAGAGCGCGCAGTTTTCCGAAGTGTTGATATCTTACGCAGAAGAGCGCGTCGATGACATGACGCAGCGACTGCGCGAGGATCAAATGGAAGGCGCGGTTTCAAGCTATGAAAAAGCAGAGCGTGACATGCTGGAAGCCCAGGCCGAAGTCCTGCGCCTACAGGAAGAAATGGGCGTTTTCGATGCGACGTCAGATGCCTCGGCCCTGATGACACAGATCACCGGATTTGAAAGCCAGTTGCAGGAAAAACGACTGACTCTGCAACAGCTTCTGGATAACACACGCCCCAACAGAGCTCGGGTTGACGGGCTGCGCGGCGATATCGGGCGACTGGAAGCCTTGATCTCGGAGTTGCGTGGCAGACTAACTGAAACGGGTGGTGAGAACGGATCCTTGGCTTCTGTCAGCGGACGGTTGCGGATCGCACAGATCAATCTGGAAACGCGCACCGCTTTGATGCAGCAATCATTGCAGCAGTTAGAAACTGCCCGTATCGAGGTGAACAAGCAAACTCGCTATCTGGAATTGGGCGTGCGCCCGGTTGCGCCGGACGAGCCGACATATCCGAGATCCTTTGAAAATACGATCCTCGCGTTTCTGATTTTTGCAGGCCTGTATCTGATGGCGTCGATCACAGCGTCGATCCTGCGGGAACAGGTGTCGTCCTGATATGGGGGATGTCGTCGTCAGGGACGTGCATGTGGGCAATTTTCGCCCACTGACCATTATTGCAGGCCCGTGCCAGTTGGAAGGGCGCGATGATGCGCTTCGGATCGCCGAACACATGGCACGGGTCTGCCGCGATTGTGGGATTGGCTATATCTTCAAGGGATCGTTTGACAAGGCAAACCGTACCTCCCTTTCCGGCGTGCGGGGGCCGGGAATGGCTGACGGGCTCGCGGTGCTTGCGGCGGTCAAGAATGAACTGGATGTGCCGGTCCTGACGGATGTGCATCTGCCCGATCAGTGTGTTGAGGTGGCGGAGGTCGTCGATGCCATTCAAATCCCCGCCTTCCTGTGCCGTCAAACAGATCTTCTGGTTGCTGCCGCGCAGACCGGGAAGCCCATCAACGTCAAGAAAGGTCAGTTTCTGGCACCATGGGATATGGAACACGTGGTCGACAAGATCGTCAATTCAGGCAACATGCAGGTGATGTTGACAGAGCGCGGCACCTCTTTCGGATACAACACTCTCGTCACCGATATGCGCAGCCTGCCGCAGATGGCGGCGCTGGGCCATCCAGTTATCATGGATGCCACCCACGCGGTCCAGATGCCTGGCGGGCAGGGGGCCGCATCCGGTGGTCAGCGCGAATTTGCGCCGGTGCTCGCCCGCGCGGCGGTATCATTGGGGATTGCCGGGGTGTTCATCGAGACCCACCCAGACCCGGACACCGCACCGTCGGACGGACCGAACATGATCCCGCTTGACCAGATGGCGCGGCTTATAGCGGATCTGGCCGCCTTTGACGGTCTTGCAAAAGATCGACCGCTGAGGGGCGTTTAATGCGCATTTGTCCAAGCGGCTTCCGCGAATATGATGCCCGCTGGCGATATCCTGAGGATATCGATCTGGATGGAATGACCGCCGTCGGAATGGGGCTTGGCACGCAAATGGCGCGCCGAAACGTCGGGCGCAAGATTATTGTCGGCCACGACCACCGAAGCTATTCGCCCGCCATGAAACAAGCGCTGAGTGATGGTCTTGTCCAGACCGGAGCGCAAGTATGTGACATTGGCATGTGTTTGTCCCCTATGGCCTATTTCGCGCAATTCCATCTGGATGTGGACGCAGCCGTCATGGTGACTGCCAGCCACAACCCAAATGGCTGGACCGGTATCAAGGTCGGGTTTGACCGCCCCTGCACCCATGGCGGGGACGAGATGGCGGAATTGAGAGATATCATCCTTGGTCGAGATTTTGTCGCGAATGACGGAGGGAAGATCACGCCGGTTTCCGGTGTAAGCGACGCCTATCTTGACGACTTGGTTGCAAATGACACGATCACGCGCCCCCTGCGCGTGGTTTGCGCAACCGGAAATGGAACTGCCGGTGCCTTCGCGCCGACGCTGTTGCGCCGTTTGGGCGTTGATGTGGTCGAACGACATTGTCGGTTGGATCATAGGTTTCCCCACTACAACCCGAACCCGGAAGCATTGGAAATGCTCGACGATATGGGGAAGGCCGTCAGGGAAAGCCGTTCGGATTTCGGCATTGGATTGGACGGTGACGGAGACCGGATCGGCATTGTCGATGAGACGGGAGAAGCGGTTTTCGCGGACAAGCTGGGGCTTTTGCTTGCGCGCGATCTAGCGGTCGCACACCCGGATGCGCATTTTCTTGTGGATGTCAAATCCACCGGTTTGTTCGCCATCGACACTGTTCTGTCATCATGTGGCGCGACGGTTGAATACTGCAAAACAGGCCACAGCCATGTGAAGCAAAAACTCCGATCTACAGGCGCGCTGGCTGCATTTGAAAAATCTGGTCACATCTATTTCGGACCGCCCGTCGGGCGCGGCTATGATTGCGCTTTGCGTGCGGTGGTCGCGCTGTGTCGTTTGATGGACCATCAACCCGGCTTGTGCCTTTCAGACATAGTCGCCGGACTGCCTTCCAGTTGGTGCTCTCCCACCCTGTCACCTGCATGTCCCGATGATCAGAAATACACAGTCGTTGAACGGCTAACGGCCGTCTTTCGGCAGATGCAGCTCCGCGGTGATACGATAGCAGGCCAGAAGATCGTGGACATACTGACCGCCAACGGCGCGCGCGTTCAACTTGAAAGCGGTTCTTGGGCGTTGGTTCGGGCCTCCTCGAACACGCCAAACCTGGTGGTGGTTTGCGAAAGTTTCACAAGCAAAGCGCACCTTCATACCGTGTTCACCGATTTTGACAGGATCCTGCGGCAAGAGCCTGTGATCGGGGTATATGACCAGGCCTTTGCGGCGCTGACACAACCCTAACCCACAAGTTGGTCTGCCTGTCAGATGGGCGCGGCCACCGTTTGTCCCAAGGTCAAATGTCTGATCCCGATTCTGGTATTGATCGGTCATTTTAGGGTTGCGCCCTGCTTTGCCTTTGGCTAGGAAAGCGCGCACTGCTGGGGTGTAGCCAAGTGGTAAGGCAACTGTTTTTGGTACAGTGTACCGTAGGTTCGAATCCTACCACCCCAGCCAACACTCATAACAATTTCAAAACAGTACGGTTTCTCGGATTTTTGTCCGTGTATTCCGGGGCCTTTCGGGGTGTCCGGATATCCCAGACCCGGAACATGCCGTAAATCGGTGGGATTCTGCCAATAGTCTGGAAACGGCATTTGCTCGGTCGACGGTTGGGTGTGTTTGATGCTGTCGGGATCGCGCGGCACTGGTCCAAACAAAACCCGTGCATTTTACAGGGTGCGGAACGTTTCTCTTTGCTCATCCCAAAGCGCAGGGATAGCGTGGCGCAGCAACCATTCAGTCGTCAGGCCAGTTGGTTGAGAACCGGCAAATACATCACGCACAACATCCGGCGCCAGGAAGGCCAGATCGACCAGCTTGTAAACCCGGGGTTTTGATACGCCTTCGGATGCAGCAATCTCGGCATAGGTTTTCCCTGCGCGGATCAAGTCAAAGTAGTGATGTGCCTTTCCGAGTTTGCAGGCCACCTGCTGCGTCTGACCGCCTTTGGCCCGGTTCTGACCTTGCTGGCGGCACTGTCCCTGCGCAAGCATGCGCGCTGAACATGCGGCGGCTGACAAACATCTTCTGGCTTGCGGGCAAGGAGCTGAAAAGCGTGCTGGGCGATCCGGTGATGGTGATCCTGATCCTTTGGTCCTTTGTTATCGCCGTCATGCTGGAGGCAAGCGGCGCCGGCGACGCGGTTTACAACGCCGCGATCGCCATTCTGGACGAGGATAATTCCGGCCTGACACGGCAGTTGACCGATGCCCTTGGGCCGCCATGGTTCCAGCCGCCGGTGATAATTGCACCCGACCGGATGGCCGCGGAAATGGATGCCGGACGGATCATGTTCGTGCTCAGCTTTCCGCCGGGGTTCGCGGCCGACGTGATCGCGGGTCTTGCGCCTGCCGCACAGCTTGACGTCGATGCGACGGCGGTCAGCCAGGCGCAGCTCGGCGCCGACTATATCGCCAATATCCTGACCTCTGAAACCCGCGTGTATCTGACGGGCAGCCCCGATGCACCCGAACCCGCCGTGCTGCTGGAACTGCGCCGTGCGTTCAACCCGAATGGCAATCCGGTTTTGTTCAAGGCGATGTCGTCCCTGCTCAATCAGCTATCGTTGCTGACCATTGCACTGACCGGCGCGGCGATGCTGCGCGAGCGCGAACAAGGCACCATCGAGCATCTGATGGTGATGCCGCTGACGCCGTTCGAAATCGCGCTTTCCAAGGTGTTTGCCAATGTCGTCGTTCTGGCCGCCTTCACGCTGTCGCTGTTCTTCGTGGTGCAAGAGCTGTTGCAGGTGCCGGTGGCCGGATCGGTGCCCCTGCTGCTCGCCGGAACGGCGGTCTATCTGGCGGCGGCGGCGGCAATCGGCATGTTCCCGGGCACGATGGCGCGCAGCATGGCGCAATTCGCGCTGTTGGTCATCATGGTGATCATACCCATAATCATGCTGTCCGGCGGTATGGGGGCAATTGAAAGCCAACCCGATGTCGTGCAACGCCTGACCATGGCACTGCCGTCGCGCCATTTCCTGGCTTTCGCCAAGGCGGTGGTGTTTCGCGGAGCCGGAGCCAGCACGGTCTGGCTGGAGCTGTCGCTGATGGCAGGACTGGGTCTCGCGTTTTTCGTGGCAAGCCTTGCCCTGTTCCGACGTTCCATGAGCTTGTCCGGATGATATCGGGCGTTGGTTGGATGGAACTGCTTGCAAACGCCCGCCACATCACCTTGCTGGGCTCGCGGTCAGCCAAGCAATTGCCCTACCGCAAACCAACTTGCCGGGTATGGCAAACCTCCGCAGCGCCGCCTTTATGTGATCCTCCGACATGCGCCTGTCGCAGCGTGTCACCATCTCGGTGGACAAACACGGCGGTCAGTCCAAATTCCTTGGCCCAGATCTCGCTCTTCTGCTGTCCTGAAACCATAAGGGCCGTGGCCCACGCGTCTGCTTCCATGCAGGTTTTCGCAAGAACGGTCACCGATGCAGGTGCCCCCGTCAGAGGGCCGCTGCGGGCCGGGTCCATCGTATGTGAGAATCGTTTCCTACCTGCTTCGATCCAATGACGGTAATCGCCTGATGTGGCGACAGCAGCATCGGTCAACTCGATGATCGACAATGGTGTCCGCGTTTCATAGTCGGGGCGCTCAATGGCAACGGTCCATGCTTGGCCATCTGGCCGTTCACCAGAAGCGCGCATTTCACCGTCGAGGCCTACAAGGGCATTGGTGATTTCGAAACGGCCTAGCACGGCGATCATGCGGTCAACGGCATAGCCTTTGGCGATACCTGACAGGTCCAGCGTGAGCGGGGCCAATTTACGGGCTTTCATCGTATCGGGATCAAGCAAAAGAACCTCGTGGGTCGGGGAGCGCGCCTTGCCGAGAGTGGTGCGTATCGCCTTGGGGTTTGCCTTTTGTGGTCCGAACCCCCAGGCAGTGACGACATCGCCCATACCGATATCGAAAGCACCATTCGAAAGCCGCCCGATCTCCAGCCCTTTTGCCAGAACCTCCATCAGTTCAGGTGGCACGGAAACCCATGTTCCGACCGGCGCGCCATTCAGACGCATCAGATCGCTTTCGGGTTTCCATGTGGACATCTGGCGGTCAACCAGGTCCACGCTTTCGGTGAATGCAGCGCGGATTGGTTCCAGGTCAGCGCCTGCGGGGGTATGGAACAGCGCAGACCAACGGGTGCCCATCGTCGGGCCGTTCAGGGCATGACGCACAAGATCAGTAGGTATCTTCGTCATAACGTCCCTCTGCTTTCAAAGTTGCAGGCGTCAATCCAGCGGGTGCCAGGATATCGGTCAGTGCATCGGTGACGCCAGCGGCCATGTCACGCCCACCACAAACCAAAACCTGCGCTCCGTCGCTGATCAGCTTGGCAATCCGTTCAGCATCGCTGCGCAGAGCATCCTGCACGTAAGCGCGGGCGCTGGTCCGCGAAAAGGCACTGGTGACTGAGGTAAGCCGCCCGTCTTTCTGCCAGTCCTCCATTTCGCGCTCGTAGAAAAGATCGCTGTCGGGATGCCTTGCGCCAAAATAGAGATGCATGGGACGGCCCGCACGGTTGCTGCGTGCAAACCCTGCCAGCGGGCCGATACCGGTTCCCGCACCGATCAGGATCACGGGCTTGCGCCCTCGAACGGGTTGGAAGTCAGGGTTGCGGCGGATGAACCCTTGCACGCTGTCGCCAACGGCCAGGTCCATAAGCTGACCTGAACAAAGCCCACCAGGATGGCGGCTGACGCAGATCTCTACAAATCCGTCGCTGCGTCCGGAAGCCAGAGAATAGAACCGTGGCACATGCGAGCCCTCGGGAACGATGCCCAACAAGTCACCTGATAAGAATCGGCCGAAGGCTCGCCCGGCAACTCGCGTCCAAAATCCAACCTTGGGAATGGCAAAGCGCAGGATCGCGGCGGGGGTTTGCATCTCGGCCCCGTAGTCGCGGCGCGAGATCAGGGTCAGCGCATGACTGCGCGGGATCGCCGGATTGTGTGACAGTTCCAATGGCTGACCAAGTGAGCGGCCCAGATCACGGCCCCAGCGGGCGAACTCCTGTGGCGACTGGCGGTCGACCGTTGCCAGCGGCAACAATTGCTTCCAGCCTTTTTCCTCGGCCAAACGGGTTACATCGGCGGCATAGGCGCAGAACTCGGGGAACTTGCTGTCGCCGAACCCCAGCACAACCAGCTGCATGTCGGGGGCGCCTGGCAAGGCCGCCAGCCGATCAAGGAAACCTTTGGCCGAGGCAGGGGCTGTGCCCTCGCCATAAGTGGCGGCCAGCACGATCACCCGGTCGGCGCGGCTATAGCGATCTGGCGTAAACCTCGACATCGGTGCCGCGTGAACCTTATGGCCTGCTTGCGTCAATGCATCATGCAAGGTCGCGGCAAAGCCCCATGTGCTGCCCCCTTCGCTGCCGACCAGCAGGATTGTGTCTGCCTGTCCGGCCGCAACATTGCCTTTGATCCGGGGTCGTGCCCGGCGAGCCTGCACCCAGAGGACCACGCCAGTTGCGGCCATGAACGGCGCACCAAGCGCCATTAGTCCCAGGATCATCCCCAGCCAGGCCATGCCTTGTCCCGTGTGCAGCATATAGATCGTCTCGTTGAAGCGTTGCCACGCGCCTGTATCGGCCCAGACCAAAACCGCCCCTGTTCCCTGATCGATATAGCCCTCGCCCATGTTGGTCTTGAGCATGAACACATCAGTAGGGTCATCGGGGTAGGGAAAGGTCAGTTCGCGCAAGCTGTCCACCGGTGTGTCGCGCAGCAGTGCCATCATGCCGGGCGCGGCACCGGTCTGTTCACTGACCTTGGAGGGAAACGCCGGGGCGCTGCCCTGTGGGAGCAAATCAAAGGTGCTGGCGGTCATGAACAGCGCGGTGGCTGAAGACAGGACAAGCCCGGCGACAGTGACCCGCGCCACTTCGACATGCAACCGTCCCATCAGTGGGCCACGCAGGCGTGAGACAAAACGTCGCCAGCCCCCTGTCCGCCGCGCTGTTAGCATCAGGCCCGAGATCGACAGCACCAGAAGCGATGCCGCCCCCGCCGCCGCGGTCAGCCGTCCTGCGTCATCCAGAAACAGCGAACGGTGCAGGTTGGTTATCCAGCGTTGAAACGCGGATGGCTCGTAATCGGCCAGACCTGCACCTGTCGCAGGGTCGATCAACACCGATCCGGGGCGACCTTCTTCGAAATAAAAGGCAGTAATCCGCCCGGACGGCGCGCGGCGGATTTGCTCAATCCCCGGAAAGGTCGCGGCTACGCGTTCGGCCAATGTGGCCACACTTAAGGCAGGCTCGGACTGTGCGGGGGCTTGCACGGCCTCCAGCGCCGGAAGAACCGACAGGACGGCACCGCTGAGGGTCATGACGACGATCAGCAGAGCCGCAATCAGGCCAGGGAATTTGTGCAGCGCGCGCAGCATGGCAAGGCTCCTTCGTGGTGGCTTACATGTCGTAGGTGAAATCGCGGATGTACCGCCGCCCGGTAACCGGTTGTCCCGCGCCTTCAGTGGTCAGTGGCACGACCACTTCGGACGGGCTGTCGCGCATGTCCTCGACCGAGGCGTCGATATGCAATTCATATCCTGCGTCAAACAGCGCATCGGCCAGATCAAGCGTGATCTTCAACTGCCGCCCGGCGCCGACACTGGCCCCGGTGATGCCGTTGATCTCGGCCGGATTGCCTGCGGTGGCGCGATACCAATCGCTGAGATGTTCGTAATATTTTGCCTTACCACCAGCCATCCAGAGGCTACCCATATAGGTGCCCTGCGCATCGGTGACATAAAGCGCGAGATACGCGCCATCGCCGCCATATTGGTTCATGTTGGCGGTCAATGTGACGGGTTTGGCAATCGCCAGCGCCGGAGAGGTCAGGGCGGTGGTCAGTGCAAGGGCGGATAACAGGGTTCTCATGGGAAATCTCCTATTTGATTTGTTTCAGGTTCTGTTTGCTGGACACGGCTGATGCCAGCCTGACGGGACCGGAAAATTTGCTTCAGCCTGACGTCAGGTTCCGTCGGTCAAGAAAAAAGCCCCGCTGCACTGGAGGTGACAGCGGGGCCAGTCTGCAAAACCAACGGGACAAGTGGTCTGCAGGGTATCGCCTTGCGGTCAGGCGATGTCGTTAGGAGCTGGAGCACGTTTGCGACCGGTGATCATAGCGCGAAGAAGGTTTTCGTGGTGACGGCGCGACGCAAGAATGACGCCTGCAATATGCAGCAAAGCAAGCACCAGCGTCAGATTGGCCAGCACCTCATGCACCTCTTCAAGTGCTTCGCCGCCACCTCCCCGGCCTGTGTCATCATCGGCAAAAGCCGGGGTAACAACTTGGGACAGATCGGGCAGGTAAGCCATGCGCTCCGGTTCGACCATCAGCCAGCCGGTGAAGGCAGTGGCCGACAGAGTGACGAGGAGCGCAAGAACCATGACCGCTCCGGCGGGGTTGTGGCCGACATACCGCGCCTCGCGGCCGCGTAGCATGTCGCGCAGGTAACGCGTTACGGTCCCCGGTCCGCGCACGAACTGTGAAAACCTGGCGTATCGAGAGCCGATCAGCCCCCAGACCAGCCGCAGGCCGATCAGACTGGCAGCGGCATAACCGGCCCAGATGTGCCAGCCCTCGCTTTCATCACCGGTCAGCCAGGCGATTGCAAAAGCAAGGACCAGCGACCAGTGAAAAAGTCGCACCAGAGGATCCCAAACGCGGATCATTGTTCAACGACCGGTGGTGCGCCGGGGGTAAACAACCCATTGTCCGGCGGCGCGACGGTCCCGCTTGGGGCAGCGTTCTTGCCTCGGCCACGATAATCGTCATCATCGTCGTCATACTCCCACTCGACCACATCCAGTGTGGCGGGATCGAGCTTGACTTCAATGTTGCGACCCTGTGCATCGCGGCCCTTGACTTCATAGCAGCCGTCATCGGTCTTGATCCGGCGCACTGTCCATCCTTGGGCCTCCGCCATTGCCTGCACCGCCTCACGTGGTTGCCAGTCGGTCATTGGCACCCGACAATCATCATCGGCAAGAGCGACACCTGCCGCTCCAACACCAACCAAAAGGGTTGTTGCCATAAGATATTTTTTCATTGTTCCATCTCCTGAAACTCGTGATCATGAGGCTTTTTCTCTCACCGACCTGACGCCCACCTGAAGCGCGCGGGTATTGTGCTTCAGGTGCATGTCAGCTTTGCCAGTGATAGAAGAGGTACAAACGGAACAGGAATCAGATATGCGTGTGCTGCTGATCGAAGACGATACGGTGCTTGGAGCCGCGGTACGCGACCAGATTGCCGCTGACGGGCATTCCATAGACTGGGCCACGCGGCTGGATAGGGGGGGTGAATATCTGGATGTCGCGGCCTATGACCTGATCCTTCTTGACCTGATGCTACCCGATGGGCGTGGGCAGCCGTTCCTGCGCGCACTTCGCAAACGGGGCGACGTGACGCCGGTGATTATCCTGACGGCGCTTGACCAGATAAGCGACCGTATCGAGGGGCTGAACGCCGGTGCCGACGATTACATGGTCAAACCCTTCGATCTGTCCGAGCTGTCCGCGCGCGTCGGTGCCGTGGCGCGACGGTATGCTGGCAACCCGAACCCGCTGGTCACTCTGGGCGATCTGGAGATCGATCTTGCCGCGCACTCGGTTCACCGAGCTGGCAAACCTGTGTCGCTGACGGCACGTGAATGGGTACTGTTCGAAGCTTTCGTGCAACGTCCGCAGCAGCTTTTGTCCAAGGCACAGTTGGAGGAGCGCCTCTATTCTTTTGAATCTGATATCGAGAGCAACACGATTGAGGTGCATGTCAGCCGGTTGCGCAAGAAACTGGGGCGGGAGCGGATCGAAACCGTGCGCGGACTCGGCTACCGCTTGGGTGCTGCGTGAGGTGGCCCGGTTCCCTGCAAGAACGACTGGCCTTGACGCTTGGTGTCGGACTGACGGCGCTTTGGCTGGGCACAGCATGGGCGACCGCGACCCTGTTGCGCCACGAAATGAACGAGGTGTTCGATTCCAAGCTGGAGGAAACCGCGCAGAGTATCCTGCCGTTGGTTGCCTTGGATATCATCAGCCGTGAAGAAGAAGGAATAACCCAGCGCATAGCTACCCTGCATGAACACGATGAGTTCTTTACCTACATCGTGCGCGACAATCAGGGGCGTGTTCTGATACGGTCGCACGCGGCTGAGGACGCGGATTTTCCGGCGTTCGAGGCGATGGGGTTCCGACAGACGGCCACGCACCGACTATATTACGATGCAGCCCTTCAGGGCACCATCACCATCGCCGTCGCCGAACCACTTAGCCATCGCGCCGACGTTGCACGCGAAACGCTGATGGGGTTGGCACTGCCGCTGATCGTGGTCGTCCCGCTCGGCCTGATCGGGGCTCTGCTGATGGTTCGCCACAGCCTGCGCCCGGTGCGCCGTTTCGGCGACACCGTCGCCAGCCGTGGCGCGCGGGACCTGTCGGCTGTGGGCGATGGCGACCTGCCTGCCGAAATCATTCCGGTGGCCGAGGCCGTCAACCAGCTTCTCGACCGCTTGCGCCGCGCGTTGGAGGCCGAGCGCAGCTTTACCGCCAACGCAGCGCATGAACTGCGCACTCCAGTGGCGGCGGCACTCGCGCAGACCCAAAGGCTGATGGCCGAAACCACCGATGCCGATGCAGCCGGGCGGGCGGCAGAGATCGAGGTTGCGCTCAAGCGGCTGACCCGCCTTTCCGAGAAACTCATGCAACTGGCGCGCGCCGAGGGAGGTCGCTTGCGACGTGATGCGGTGTCGGACCTGCGACCCGTTTTGAGTATGGTGCTTGCGGACTTCGATAAGGCCGCAGGTCCGGAGCGCATTCAAAGCTCACTTCCGAATGACCCCGTGTTGTCGGATCTTGATCCCGACGCCTTCGCGATTGTCGTGCGAAACCTGATCGAGAACGCGCTGCGTCACGGAATTGATGGCAGCCCTGTTCAGATCACTCTGACGAGTGACACTCTTAGTGTGATCAACGACGGCCCGCCGCTTGCCGCCGAAACCCTGGCGGGGCTGACTGGGCGTTTCGAACGTGGGCAAACTGTATCAGGCGGTAGTGGGCTGGGCCTGTCCATCGTGCAGGCGATTGTCGATGGGGCGCAGGCAACGCTGGAACTGCACTCCCCGGTACAGGGTCGGACGGACGGATTCGAGGCGGTGTTTCAATTCCCTGGCCGCGCGCTGACAGGTTTAGCATCGCCCGAAACGCAGTGGTAGGAATATCGATTGACGTGCATCAACGCCAAAGCGCTTTCGGCTTTGTAGACTTTGTAGATGGATATACTTGCAGATCATGACCATGCGCTTGTCAAAGAAGCTGCCCAAAGTCTGACACAAGCCGAGACAACGCTTCGCGGAAGTCGTTCATCCAAAAACGCACTGAAGCGGGCATTGGCGCACTCGCAGCGAGTTCACGCTTTGTCCCGCGACTTGTAAACTCGCGGTTTCAGAATTGCTGCGGCCTGCCTGAACGACTGCAATTTCCGCCGCAATGCAAAGCAACATATTTTGCCGACGCGGCACAAAACCTGCTGCGAGCGCACGCAGCAGGTTTTCGGCGCTTCCGCTGTGGGCTCAACTCAGCCATTCGCCGCGTTTTACATAAAGGAACGCATGCCAAGCCAAAGCGGTCGTTGGTTTCGTTGCTGCAATTGTATAATTCATCCCGTTGCCGACCGTATTTATCGACGGCAACGGGCTGAGAATTGGCCTTCTCGCTAGTACCCGATTGCGTCGAGCACCTGATTGATCATGCCCAGTATCTTTTGCGCATGTGCCTTGTCGTCGAGCAGGAGCTTGCAATTCCCTTCATCCTCTTCTGTTTCCAGATCCTTGTCGATCTCGACAAGCTCTTGAGCCCACATGTCTCGTTTGTCATGCCATTTTTCAAGCTCAACCACATCCTCTTTCATCATTGGCCCCTGTATCCGGGCTTCGCCTGTTTTGAAGTTAATTCGGACCTGATCGGGGTGGGGCAGGGGGCAGGCAAATGTGTGATGCCCAAGGCTTCTCTGCGTTGTAATTCTTCATTCCAACAGACGTTTTAGGCAATCGCTGTCTGAGCCCACTAATCTGACATTTGCTTGTTTTCGCGTTCCGTTGACCCCAAGAGTTCCGCGAACAAACGCTGAGACCGGTGTTGACCCGTGACTGCATTGATAGCCAGGGCACGCATCACTGCCTGCGCCATTGGAACTGTCACATTCCGGTCTCCGTCGCGCACTGTGAAGTCGCGGTAAGCCTCGTCGAGTATTATACCTTTGAGGCGTTCCTCGTTGAGCATAGGTTGCTTGTTTTTCGACCCACGTGGCCGCCCCTTGGAATTGCCGGATTGCATCTGCAATCATCTGCACAGGTTTTACTGTCGGATGCAGGGCCGGTTCTTCCATGCGATTACCGTGACGGGTGTTGACGCCGCGATATTCCCAGACATTCGTGCGGTATCGCCCATGTTGACCAAGTTCAAAATTGTTTATGTGCGCCGAAGTGCCTTTCTTGAACACGAAGATTAACTCATGTCGCAAGCGGTAGAACGTCCCCATCCCCAGATCATTCAGATCCCGGTCGCTGAGTTCGGAAAGCTCGCGATACGGCCTGTGATAGACCCTGCGCCTTGCAAGCACGTCCAGCATTTTGTTTCGCGATTGATGAAAAAATGTGCGGCCAGCTTCCAAAACGAACTCTGGTCCACTCTTTGAGCGTGCGATTGTCATGCTACCACCTCGTCTATTGCTGTTTCTGCGATGCAGTACCTATGCTGCACTGCAGAAGCAGGCGTGAACTTGAGCGCTAACAAATTATCAATTCGGCACAGGACCCGTGCCAGGTTGGAACAGGCGGTTGAAGTGATATGAACATTCCCGCGCAGATGTTGATTTTTGCGACCGTTGTCGAGCAGGGAAGCACTTCGGCCGCGGCGCGTTCTATGGGACAGACCCCGTCAGCGGTCAGCAAGCAAATTGGTTTGCTTGAAGATAATGTCCACGACCGCCTGCTTAACCGATCCAGAACCGGTGTTTCTCCGACCCGGGAAGGCCAGGAATTCTATCAAAAATGCAGAGCTATGGCCGAGAAATACAAAGAGACCGAAGCTCTTATAATGAAATTGGATGGCATCCCGCGCGGTAGGTTCAAAATCGCGCCCTCCGTGGCATTCGGAAAATCGCAGCTGACCCCCGCGCTTCCGAAATTCATGGAAGAACACCCCGGAGTCGACGTGTCCCTGGACCCGACAGACAGAGAGGTTGATTTACAGGGCGAAAGATTCGACGTCGCAATGTTTGCTAAAAAACGAAACCTTGCACCAAAGCCCCGTGCCTTCATCGACTTTCTGGTCTGTGAGTTTCGAAACTCCAACGAACAACCGGCCAACGGCATCGCACCACGCCCTCAGGCAACCGCAGTCCCATGACCAAAGACCTTACCATAGTCGTCGTGGAAGAGGACCGCGACCGCGCCATTGCCATCGTCGACGCGCTTAAGGATGCTTGCGGGTGCGACGTGTTCGTCATCAACAATTCCAGCAGTCTGGCCCGCAAGATCGCCGCCCATTTGCCGGACATCGTGCTGATCGATGTCGACAATCCCACGCGTGACATGATGGAAGAACTGACACTGGCATCTGGCCCGTTGGAACGCCCTGTCGCCATGTTCGTGTCCGGCGCGGCGGGCGGTCTGGCGCAGGCAGCAATCGAGGCTGGCGTCTCGGCCTATGTGGTCGACGGCCTTTCGCCGGGGCGGATAAAGCCGGTCATAGACACCGCGATTGCGCGCTTTACGATGATACGTCAAATGCGCAGCGAACTGGCCGAGACACGGCTGGCACTGGAAGAACGCAAGGTGATTGACCGCGCCAAAGGTCTGTTGATGAAAGCCAAGGGTCTGGACGAGGGCGCGGCATATGCTTTGCTGCGAAAGACGGCGATGGACCAGGGGCGGCGTGTTGCGGATGTAGCCGAGGCATTGGTAACGGCATCGGGGCTTTTGGGATGAAGACCGTTTCGATACCAGTTGCCTATATGCCGTTGGTGGATGCGGCCCCGCTGATCATCGCGCAGGAAATGGGCTTTGCCGAGGCTGAGGGGATCTCGCTTGACCTGATCGCCGCCCCATCTTGGTCTTCGGTTCGCGACATGTTGGCCTTTGGCAGCGTGGATGCGGCGCATATGCTGTCACCACTTCCGGTCGCGATGGCGATGGGGTTCGGTGGGGTCGCAACAGCTTTGTCGGCCGTATCGGTCCTGTCGGTAAACGGCAACGTCATCGGTGTGGGCAAGCCGCTTGAAGACCGGTTGCGAAGCGCAGGATATGGGTTCGATTTCGCTGATCCAGTTCGTGCCGCTGACGCGCTGGCGCAGGTTAGTCACGGACCCATCGTGTTTGGTGTGCCATTTCCGTTCTCGATGCACGTGGAATTGTTACGGTACTGGAGCCGCGCTTCGGCGCTTGGATCAGAAGGCATCGTGATCCGCACCGTGCCTCCGCCCCTGATGGCAAATGCGCTGGCCGCCGGGGACGTGGATGCATACTGCGTCGGTGAGCCATGGGGATCCGTTGCGGTTGAACAGGGCGCTGGCGCATTGCTATTGCCGGGAAGGTCGATCTGGAGCTTTGCACCGGAAAAGGTTTTGGCTGTCCGCACACATTGGGCCGAGACAGAACCAGACTTGTTGGGGCGTCTCATGCGAGCGGTATGGAAAGCGGGCCGCTGGCTGGCCAACCCGGAAACACACGCCACGGCCAGCGATCTTCTGTCACGCAAGGCCTTTCTTGATGTCCCATCTGAATTGATCGACCGTGCGTTGTCGGGCCATTTGACGGTGTCGGGGCGCGGTGAGCAACGCCACGTAGAAAGATTTCTTGAGTTCCATTCAGGTGCCGCCAGTTTCCCATGGCGCAGTCAGGCAAAGTGGATTGCGGAACAGTTGCACAAATCGCATGGCAGCGGCACCCCTTTTGATAAGGACAAGATCGCAAAGGTATTCCGCTCGGATCTGCACCGGAAACACCTGCGCACAACGGGATGTGACATGCCGGGCGCGTCCGAGAAGGTCGAAGGCGCGATTCGTCACGCCATGCCGGTCGCCTCTGCGGGTGGGGGGCTTACTCTGCTGCCGAACGAATTCTTCGATGGCCACATATTTGACCCTGCTGATCGTTAAGTGACCAAATTTTGTGCAGGACGTCGTGTGCATCCTGTTTTCGGCACTCGTCCACTCGGTCATCTTGCGTTCACGCTGCAATGCAGCAATAGTCAGATTGCATCCACAACGGGGTGGATCGCAACGAATTTACTCCCAATGACAGGGACGTTCTGAGCAAGGTCGCTCGCTTTCCGCCGATGGTTCGGTGGTCAGTGATCGGCCTTTTTTCTGTTTTTCGCCCGGCCTTCAACTGGATGGATCGGGTGCTTCGAAAGGATCAAACATGAGACCTCTCCTCCTTGGCCTTGCAGCCACAACTGCGATGATCAGCCCAGCCTTGGCCGAGTTGCTGGACGTTGAAAAGGATGAACTGACCATTGGTTTCATCAAGCTGACGGATATGGCGCCGCTCGCCGTGGCATATGAACAAGGGTATTTCCTTGATGAAGGCTTGTTTGTGACGCTAGAGGCTCAGGCCAATTGGAAAGTCCTGCTGGACGGCGTGATCGACGGGCAGTTGGACGGTGCGCATATGCTGGCGGGTCAGCCACTGGCCGCCACCATCGGATATGGGACCGAAGCCCACATCGTGACGCCGTTTTCGATGGACCTGAACGGTAATGGCATCACGGTATCTAACGATGTGTGGGACATGATGCGCCCGCATATCCCGTCGCTAGAGGATGGCCGTCCGCAGCATCCGATCTCGGCCAAGGCGCTGGTTCCCGTCATCGAAGAATTCAACACCAAGGGCGAGCCATTCAACATGGGGATGGTCTTTCCTGTCTCGACCCACAATTACGAGCTGCGTTACTGGCTGGCCGCGGGCGGTATCAATCCCGGCTACTACAGCCCCGATAACATCTCGGGCCAGATCAACGCCGATGTGCTGCTCTCCGTGACCCCGCCGCCGCAAATGCCCGCCACGATGGAGGCCGGAACGATCCACGGCTACTCCGTGGGCGAGCCGTGGAATCAGCAGGCGGTGTTCAAGGGCATCGGTGTGCCGGTCATCACCGACTACCAGCTTTGGAAAAACAACCCGGAAAAGGTGTTTGGCCTGACCGACGAGTTTGTCACCGAAAACCCCAATACCACCAAAGCAGTAGTGCGTGCGCTGATCCGCGCGGCCATGTGGCTGGACGAAAATGACAACGCCAATCGTCCCGAAGCCGTCGAAATCCTGAGCCGACCAGAGTATGTGGGGGCCGATTACGACGTGATCGCGAACTCCATGACCGGGTTCTTCGAATTTGAAAAAGGCGACAAGCGAGACATCCCCGATTTCAACGTCTTCTTCCGCCACAATGCGACCTATCCTTATTACTCCGATGCCGTCTGGTACCTGACGCAGATGCGCCGCTGGGGTCAGATTGCTGATCCGCAAACCGACGCGTGGTTCAAGGACGTCGCGGCCAGCGTTTATCGTCCCGACATCTATCTGGAAGCCGCGCGTTCACTTGTGGATGACGGTCTGGCAAACGAGGCGGATTTCCCTTGGGACAGCGACGGCTTCAAAGCGCCGACCCCCGCAGCGGATATCATTGACGGCATTCCCTTCGATGGTCGCACGCCAAATGCCTACCTCGAAAGCTTGCCGATCGGCTTGAAGGGCGCTCAGACGGTCGTCGGCGACCGGGTTGAGGGCTAAGCCACATTCGCGTGGGTGGCCGCCCACCCACGCCTTTCCAATTCCGCAGGAGACAATTCGATGAGCATCGCAGACCCGAATTTCAACGCTGAAACCGCGCGTGAAGCCCGACGCGAACGTCGCTTTACCCGGATCAACACCGCCGACAAGTGGTTTCAGGTTATCGGCCTTGCTTGGCTGACCCCGATCCTGAAAGCCATCGCCGGCGACAACCCCAAAGCCCAGATAAGTGAAATCTGGCGTCTTCTGGGCGTGCCTTTGCTGGCTATTGCGGGGTTTTTGATGCTTTGGTCTGCGCTGGCCCCGACCGTGCAAACCTCGCTTGGGGCGATCCCCGGCCCGGCACAGGTCTGGACCGAGGCAGTCAACCTGCACGAAGACGCGCAGTCCAAGGCTGTTTCGCGCACTAAATTCGATGCGCAGGTCGCAACGCTGAACGAGCGCCGCATCGCTCAGGGGAAAGAGCCGGTCGAACGCGCCTATACAGGTGCGCCAAGCTATTACAGCCAGATCTGGACCTCGATCAAAACGGTATTCTTTGGCTTCCTGATTGCCAGCGCCGTGGCCATTCCGCTGGGTATCGCCGCTGGTCTGTCACCCATCGCAAACGCCGCCCTGAACCCTATCATCCAGATCTTCAAGCCGGTCTCGCCGCTGGCATGGTTGCCGATCGTGACCATGGTGGTGTCCGCCGTCTATACGACCTCGGATGGCATGTTCGCGAAAAGCTTCCTGACCTCGGCGATTACAGTGACGTTGTGTTCGCTTTGGCCGACGCTGATCAACACCGCACTTGGCGTGGCCAGCATCGACAAGGATTTGGTCAATGTCTCGAAAGTGTTGAAGATGAACACGTGGACCAAGATCACCAAACTTGTCCTGCCATCTGCCCTTCCACTGATCTTTACCGGCCTTCGGCTAAGCCTTGGCGTCGGCTGGATGGTCCTGATTGCCGCTGAAATGCTGGCGCAAAACCCGGGCCTTGGAAAGTTCGTCTGGGACGAGTTTCAGAACGGGTCGTCCAGTTCGCTGGCCAAGATCATGGTTGCGGTTCTGACCATCGGCATCATCGGCTTCCTGCTGGATCGCGTGATGTTTGCCCTGCAATCGCTCTTTACCTTCACGAACAACCGGTGAGCACCATGAGCATTCTGAAACTCGAAAACGTCTCGCAAAGCTTCGGTGCCGGCACACATGCCACCCATGTGCTCAAGAACATCGACCTGGATGTGCAAGAAGGGGAATTCCTTGTCCTCTTGGGCTTTTCCGGCTCTGGCAAAACGACCCTCATCAACTTGATGGCGGGGCTGGAACAGCCGACCAAGGGCAAGGTGACGTTCAAAGGCAAACCCGTCACCGGTCCCGGCCCAGAACGCGGGGTGGTTTTTCAAAGCTATTCCCTGATGCCGTGGCTGACTGTGAACGGCAATGTTGGGCTGGCGGTCGACACAGTGTTTCCCGGGCTGGATAAAGCAGAACGGGCCGAGAAAGTCGCGCATTACGTGAACATGGTTGGTCTTGGCCACGCCGCCACGCGCCGCCCGGCGGAACTGTCGGGTGGGATGCGCCAACGGGTCAACGTGGCCCGTGCATTGGCGATGAACCCCGAAATGTTGCTGCTGGACGAACCATTGTCGGCGCTTGATGCCCTGACCCGCGCCAATCTGGCGGACGAGATTGAACACATCTGGGACGCTGACAAGAAAACCTGCGTGCTGATCACCAATGATGTGGACGAGGCGATCATCCTTGCCGACCGGATCATCGCCCTAAACCCCGATGGCACCTTGGGGCAAGAGTTCACAGTGACCATTCCCCGCCCGCGTGACCGGATGGAGATGAACACCAACGACGCCTTCAAAAGCCTGCGCGCGGACGTGACCAAATACCTGATGGATGTGGGGATCGAGGCCAAAGTCGAAGGCACGCGCCGGTTGCCCGATGTGACCCCGATCCACGGTTTGCCGACAGTCGTCGCCGAGGCTCAGAAAGGGACAATCCAGAACCGCTATTTGAAGTTTAGTCAACTGCACAAGGTCTATCCGACGCCAAAAGGCCCGCTGACCGTGGTCGAAGATTTCGAGCTTGACATCAACCGCGGCGAGTTCATTTCCCTGATTGGTCATTCGGGTTGCGGCAAATCCACAGTGCTGACCATGGCTGCGGGGCTGAACGAGATTTCCAAGGGCGCTATCGTGCTGGATGGCACTCATGTCGAAGGTGCCGACCCCGAACGGGCGGTCGTGTTCCAATCACCCAACCTATTCCCGTGGTTGACGGCGAAAGAGAACGTGGCGATCGGGGTGGACAAAGTGTATCCCCGCGCCTCTCAGGCTGAACGCCAGGATGTGGTGGAATACTATCTTGAACGGGTCGGGCTTGGTGATGCGATGGACAAGGCGGCATGCGACATGTCCAACGGCATGCAGCAACGCGTCGGCATAGCCCGCGCTTTCGCATTGTCACCCAAACTGCTTTTGCTCGATGAACCGTTCGGGATGCTCGACAGCCTTACACGGTGGGAATTGCAGGAAGTGCTGATGGAGGTCTGGTCGCGCACCCAAGTCACCGCGATCTGCGTCACCCATGATGTGGACGAAGCGATCCTTTTGGCCGATCGCGTGGTGATGATGACCAACGGGCCGCAAGCGACCATTGGCAAGATCGTCGATGTGGACCTTCCGCGTCCACGCACCCGAAAGGCGCTGCTGGAGCATCAGGATTACTACAAGTATCGCCAACAAGTGCTCGATTTCCTTGAGGAATATGAACACGGCGCAAACCCCAAACCAAAATCAAAAACCCCCGAAACTATTGCGGCGGAGTGATCCCATGAAACAGAAGCTAGTCATCATCGGCGCCGGTATGGCATCCGGCCGTGTCATTGAACATCTGGTGGAAGACGCGCCAGACGCGTTCGATATTACCTTGTTCAACGCCGAACCACGCGGCAACTATAACCGCATCATGCTGAGCCCTGTGTTGTCGGGCGAAAAGGCCTATGCCGATATTGTCACCCATGACGACGATTGGTATGCGGCGCATGGTGTGACCTGCCGCTTCGGCGAACATGTTACCGCCATCAATCCCGAATTGAAGGTGGTCGCAGGCCAGAATGATCACGTTCCCTATGACAAGTTGATCATCGCGACAGGATCCGCGCCGTTCATCATTCCGGTGCCCGGCAAGGACCTGCCCGGTGTGATCACCTACCGTGATCTTGATGATACCAACGCCATGATCGACGCCTCTGCCAAGGGCGGCAAGGCCGTGGTCATCGGTGGCGGACTTTTGGGTCTTGAAGCCGCGGCCGGACTGGCCGAGCGGGGCATGGATGTCACCGTTGTGCACCTGATGGGTCACCTGATGGAACGGCAACTGGACGAGGCGGCGGGCTATCTGCTGCGCAAGGATCTGGAACGTCGCGGCATCACCGTGCGCACCCAGGCTTCGACCAAAGCGATCATCGGCGATGGTCATGTCGAGGCGGTGCTGCTGGAGGGCGACGAGACGCTGCCCGCCGATCTGGTGGTTATGGCCGTGGGCATCCGCCCCGAAACGCGTCTTGCCACCGACGCCGGCCTTTCTGTCGCGCGCGGTGTTGAAGTAAACGCACAGATGCAAACCTCGGATCCGGATATCTATGCCGTGGGCGAGTGTCTGGAGTTTGACGGGCATCTCTTCGGGCTGGTCGCGCCGCTCTATGATCAAGCCAAGGTGCTGGCTGGCACGCTGTTGGACAAAGCTGCGGCCTTCGTGGTCAAGGACACCGCGACCAAGCTGAAAGTCACCGGCTGCGATCTGTTCAGTGCGGGCGACTTTGCCGAGGGCGAGGGGCGCGAGGACATCGTGCTTCGCGACCCGTCGCGTGGCATCTACAAACGTCTGGTAATAGAGGACGACCGTCTGGTCGGCGCGGTGATGTATGGCGACACCGTCGACGGCAACTGGTTCTTCCAGCTTATCAAAGACGGCACCGAGATCGAGGACATGCGTGAGACGCTGATATTCGGTCCGGCCTTTCAAGGGGGCGATTCTGCGGACCCTCTCTCAGCCGTTGCAGCATTGCCGCGTGATGCGGAGATTTGCGGCTGCAACGGCATATGCAAAGGCACTATTGTTGACGCCATTGCGCAAGGTGCCACCGATCTGGGTGCGGTGAAAGCCCAGACCAAGGCCAGCGCCTCTTGCGGGACGTGCACGGGGCTGGTCGAACAACTATTGCAGGTCACGCTGGGTGATGAGTTTCAGATACCGACAGCGCAACCGATCTGCGGCTGTTGTGATTTGACGCATGAAGATGTGCGCCGGCTGATCAAAAGTCAGGAACTGAAAAGTCAGGAAGCCGTGTGGCAGGAACTGGGCTGGAAGACGCGCAACGGTTGCCATGTCTGCCGCCCCGCAGTGAATTTCTACCTGCTCGCTGATTGGCCGCTGGAATACCGCGACGACCCGCAAAGCCGGTTCGTCAACGAACGCAAGCACGCCAATATCCAGAAAGACGGCACCTTCAGCGTCGTGCCGCGCATGTGGGGCGGGATCACCAACCCGGCCGAGCTGCGCGCCATCGCGGATGCAGCCGACAAGTATGATGTTCCAACCGTCAAAGTAACCGGCGGCCAGCGCATTGACCTGTTGGGCGTGAAGGGCGAAGACCTGCCCTTCATCTGGGCCGATCTGAACAAGGCGGGGCTGGTGTCCGGTCACGCCTATTCCAAGGGCCTGCGCACGGTGAAAACCTGCGTCGGCACGGATCATTGCCGCTTTGGCACGCAAGACAGCACCGGGCTGGGCATCCAGCTTGAACAGGCGCTTTGGGGGTCTTGGACACCGCATAAGGTCAAACTCGGTGTTTCGGGTTGCCCGCGCAATTGCGCCGAAGCGACCTGTAAGGACATCGGGATAATCTGCGTCGACAGCGGTTATCAGGTCAGCGTTGCCGGGGCAGCGGGAATGGACGTCAGGGAAACCGAACGCCTGTGCGACGTCGAAACCGAGCAGGAGGCCATCGACGTGACCATCGCCTTTGTTCAGCTTTATCGCGAGAACGCGAAATACCTCGACCGGGCGTATAAGTGGGTGGACAAGGTCGGGCTTGACTGGGTGCAAGACCGGATCGCCGATCCCGACGAACGCCAGCGCCTGATCGAGGCTTTCGAACTGTCGCAATCCATCTATCGTAAAGACCCTTGGGCGGAACACGCAACCCAAGCGCAGCGTTATCAACCACTGGCAGATCTGACACTGGAGGCCGCAGAATGAACTGGATCGACATAGGCCATATCGACGAGATCCCCATCCGTGGCGCGCGTAAAATCAAGACCCCCCTCGGATGTGTTGCGGTCTTTCGCACCGCAGAAAACGAGGTATTCGCCGCGACCGATAGCTGCCCCCACAAGGGCGGCCCCTTGTCCGAAGGCATCGTCCACGGGCAGTCCGTGACCTGCCCGCTGCACAATTGGGTGTTCGATCTGAACACCGGGCAAGCTGCGGGCGAAGATGGCGCGATCACGACCTTCCTTGTTCTGGTGCAGGACGGGCGCGTTCTGATCGATGGTGCAAAACTTGACAGCCGGAGCGCAGCGTGATGGACGGCTCCGGCCTGCCGGTTACCCGCTCCACCTGTCCTTATTGCGGGGTTGGCTGCGGTGTGCTTTTGCAACCCGATGGTCAAGGCGGGTTGAACGTGCGAGGCGATCCGGACCATCCGGCAAACTACGGGCGTCTGTGCTCGAAAGGCACCGCGTTGGGCGAAACCGTCGGGCTGGAACAGCGGCTTTTAGCCCCCCGCGTGGACGGACGTGACACAAGCTGGGATACAGCGTTGCAGCTGGTAGCAGATCGATTTTCGCAGACCATCGCCGAACACGGGCCTGACAGCACAGCCTTCTATGTCTCTGGCCAACTGCTGACCGAAGATTACTATGTCGCCAACAAGCTGATGAAAGGTTTTGTCGGCTCGGCCAATATCGACACAAACTCGCGCCTGTGCATGGCGTCTTCGGTGGCAGGTCACAAGCGGGCTTTTGGCACCGACACGGTGCCCGGCACCTACGAGGATATCGACGAGGCCGATCTGGTGGTGCTTGTCGGATCGAACCTCGCATGGTGCCATCCGGTTTTGTATCAACGGCTGCTGGCCGCGCGCAAAAAACGCGGCACGAAGGTCGTCGTGATCGACCCACGCCGCACCGCCAGTTGCGACGGGGCAGATATGCATCTGGCCCTGCAACCCGGCTCGGACGTCGCCCTGTTCAATCGATTGCTTGTTGCTCTCTATGACGGCGGCGTGTTGGACGTGGCGTATATCGCGCGCACCGACGGGTTCGACGCCGCACTTAAGGCAGCATGGAATGACAGCTCTAAACCGACCGGCCTGTCTGAAGCCGAGATTCAGGCTTTCTGTAGCCTGTGGATGAGCACCGACAAGGTTGTGACGATCTATTCGCAGGGCGTGAACCAGTCCACATCCGGTTCGGACAAGGTCAATGCCATCCTGAATTGCCATCTTGCGACCGGTCGCATCGGCAAGCCGGGTTGCGGACCATTTTCCGTCACCGGTCAGCCAAATGCGATGGGCGGGCGTGAAGTTGGCGGGTTGGCCAACATGCTTGCCTGTCACCTCGATCTGGAAAACGCCGATCATCGCGCCGCCGTGCGCGGGTTCTGGGGGGCCAAGACGATTCCCGATAAACCCGGCCTGAAGGCGGTCGATATGTTCCGTGGCGTCGGCGACGGACGGATCAAGGCGTTGTGGATCATCCACACCAACCCCGCCGTGTCCATGCCCGAGGCGGACGCCGTGCGCGATGCCATTGCGGCATGCCCCTTTACTGTGGTCAGTGACATCACCGACCAGACGGACACCGCACGCCTTGCCGATGTTCTATTGCCCGCCTCCGCCTGGGCCGAAAAAGACGGCACGGTCACAAATTCTGATCGCACCATCAGCCGCCAGCGAAGCGTCCTACCGGCACCCGGTCAAGCGCGCCCCGACTGGGATATCCTTGCCGAAGTCGGACGACGGATGGGGTTCGCCAAAGCTTTCGACTATGGCAGCGAGGTCGAAATCTTCAGGGAATATGCCGCTCTGTCAGGCATTGCCGGACAATTTGTCCGCGACTTCGATATCTCTGCGCTGTCCGACCTGACCGATACCGAATATGCCAATCTGACCCCGCAGCGTTGGCCGATAAGTGCAACACGCAAGGGCGGGCGGTTCTTTGCGAACGGGCAGTTCTTTCATCCCAATGGCAAAGCGCGGATGCTGCCCGTGTCTTGGAAGCCGCCAGCCGCAAAGACGACACCGCGCTTTCCCTTCCGGCTCAACACTGGACGCGTGCGCGATCAGTGGCACACGATGACACGCACCGGTCTAAGCGCGCGCCTTTCGGCCCACCTTGCCGAACCTTTCGTCGATATCCATCCAGAGGATGCGCGCAGTCTGGATATTAAACCTGCCGATCTCGTGCAGATTTCCAGCCCTACGGGAACGGCGATCCTGCGCGCGCGCATCACCGATGCGGTGCCGCTCGGACAGGTCTTTGCACCAATGCACTGGACTGGCGAAACCGCCCCCGCGGCCCGGATCGGTGCAGTTGTCGCAGCCGCTTTCGATCCAGTGTCGGGTCAGCCTGAAAGCAAGGCTGGCGTGGCGGCGGTCAGTCGGTTCAAGGCCGCGTGGTACGGCTTTGCCATCTCTCGCGACGACATGAAACTGGACACTGACTATTGGGCCGTGGCCAGAACATCGTGCGGCGTCAGGGCAGAGCTCGCCGGCACCGCGCCAGTGCCAGATTGGGATGCCGAGACCCGGCGAATGTTCAATGCGCCCGATGCGCACCTGACCTCAATCATCGATGCGAAACGCGGCAGGGCACGCATTGCCTTGCATCAAGATGGTGCACTGATCGGCGCACTGTTCGTTTCACCGACCCCCGTGGCTGTCATGCGCGATTATCTGGCAACTCTGCCCGGTTCTGCCTCGGCAGATATCCTGTCTGGTCGCCCCCCGGCAGATGCACCCAATCCGGGACCTGTGCTGTGTTCCTGCTTCGGGATCGGGATCAATACCATTGTCAGCGCCGTCGAAACCAAGGGACTGATATCTGTCGAAAGCATTGGTGAAGCGCTCGGGGCTGGGACAAACTGCGGATCTTGCAAGCCTGAGATTGCCGAGGTGCTGCACAAACTTCGCGCGAAGGAGGCCGCAGAATGAGTTTTGCAGGTCATGTCTGCACTCTGGAGCGGGGGCGAGGGCTGTCGCGGTCTCTCAAGCAAGATGAAGCGTTCGATGCCATGTCATAGATGCTGCGCGGGGATGCAGCGCCCGAGGCCGTGGGCGCACTGTTGATGCTGTTGCCTATGAAGGGTGAAACCGCTGAAGAAATCGCCGGTTTCGCGCGTGCGGGGCAAGCCCACCTGCCGGCGCTGCCATGGCGCTCGTCGGCACTGGCCAAGGCGCTGCGTTGCCCGGTCTACGTGGCTGATCAGCCCGATTGGCGTGACATTACGACGCCTGCAATCGTAGACCGGGATCCGGTCGTGGTGGACATCGGCAGCAATGGGACCGCGCCGGTTCCAGCCCAGCGTCAGCCGCCGTGTGCCGCGGAGGGACCGGTCGGCGCAAAGACCGGGCAGAGCTTGTTTGTTGGCGCAGGTCCGGGCGCGCGCGACCTGTTGACGTTGCGCGCAATCGAGCGCTTGCAGGAGGCCAACGTGATCTTCTACGATCAGCTGGTTGATGAAGAAGTTCTGGAACGTGCTCGCCGCGATGCCGAACGACTTTTCGTCGGCAAGCATATCGGTACATTCATGGCCACAGGATCGCATCGACGCGATGATCGTGGCCGGGGTGTGCCACAGTCGCCGCATGCTCCGGCTGAAATCCGGAGAACCGGGATTTTTCGGCCGCGCATCTGAACAAATCTGTTCCACCCAAGCCGTCGGAGATCCAGTCATCATAGCGCCCGTTGTGACCGCTGCCTGCGCCGCAGGGCCCATCCTGATCCCTAGTCTGACCGAGCACGAGTTCGCAGAAACGCATGTCGAGGAAGTCAGCACTGACAGTGCTGAGGATCCATCGCGCGTCGGCAAACGCTTGTCCGGCCCCGGCACGACAACCGCCCTTCGTATGTCCGTGGGCCAAGCTGGGCGACTCGCACGTTTACTGACCGAACAGGGCACACTTCTATACAAACCGTCGACATTTGTGCCAACGTCTCGAAACAGGGCGCGCGGATAATCCGGGCTACGGTCGCATTGATGACGGATTGCAAAAGAGATCACGACATCATGGGCTGCGCAGTGCTGCTCGTCACATGGCACAAAGGTGCTTACGCGACCAAACCAATACCGTTCGCTGCGGCGCGAGGCTGTGAAATCATATCATACAACAACGCTAGGCCCGTCTGATCGGGCGTTTGTTGAAACGGCAATGTTCTGATAGGTCCGCATTCGCTGCTTCGACCAAACTATAGCGAACAGTCGGTCTGAAATCCGCTCCGCAGCGCGGTTTTGAATGACCGGATCGATGAGATATGCCGCGCTGCCGAAAATCTGTTGCTGCGTGCGCAAAAGAAGATTTAGACCCTATGCGACCGCATCCACCGCAATCTCATAAGGCTGCATTGTCCCGCGCAGCCGCCGTCCAGCGTTACTCTTGCGAATGTCAGCAATCTAGAAAAGCGGCTGTTGCCGGGTGAAACGGTCAATGTCTCAGAAGCGGCGCTCGGACGAAACCGCTCGCGCGGCAATGGCGCTTGTGGCAGGTGTTGATTTCCTGCTGATCGGTCTGCGTATTTTGCGATCTTGCGATCTTGCGACCTTGTCTGACGATGGGACTTTCCCAGTCGACAGTGGAGGTTCCGATGACAGAGGAGAGAACAACATCGCTGCGTGAGCGGATGAATGAGGATATGCGCATTCGTGGCCTGGGTGACAAGTCCCAGCAGGCGCACAAGCGGTTCACCGGGATGACGCGTCGGTGGTCTTCAACGAAGGCAAATCTCATTTGCTTCTCTCCGCAAAGAACACCGTGGCCGTTATAAAACATCCATGTCCTTCAGGAGCATACGGTTCTCGTCCCGCAGCCCCGCGGCCTCGCGTTCGAGATCGGACTGGGCGGTTGGCTTCTCAGGATTGCGCCGATCCTGCTGGATCCGGCGGTTCTGTGTCGAGAAGCTGATCCCAAAATCAGTTGCCACTTGTTTACGCGGCAGCCCGCTCGTTAACGCCACGCGCTCTGCTTCGGCGCGGTATTCCGGGCTTGGTTTAGGTGCCATCAATGTCTCTCCCTTGTGGTAAAATACCAAGTCAAAGGAGTGGAACATTTCCGTGACAGGTCCAGAGGGCCTGATCCCGCCAGCGCATTGCGATCGCCAATCTGATCCCTTGTATCGACCCGGTCAGCAATGACGACTTGCCCGCAAGGTCATTCATCTTCACACCCTTGTATTTCGAGGCGCTTGCGCAACTCGGTCTTCAAGACTTTGCCATAGTTGTTCTTGGGAAGGTTTGCGACCAGCACATAGTCCTTGGGTCGCTTGAACCGTGCGATCTGGGAAAGGCAAAGCGCATCCAGTTCCTGTGGGTCAACCGCTGCATTCGGGTGGGGCGCAACAAATGCCACGACGACCTCGCCCCACTCGGCATCCGGGCGACCAACGACGGCAACCTCGCGCACGTTTGGGTGGGTCAACAACACTTCCTCGACCTCGCGTGGATAGATGTTTGATCCGCCCGAAACGATCATGTCCTTGGACCGGTCCTGAAGGGTGACATACCCGTCGTCGTCCATCTGGCCCATATCGCCAGTCCACAGCCAGCCGTCGCGAATTGTGTTTGCTGTGGCCTCGGTGTTTTGCCAATACCCAAGCATCACGGTCGTGCCCTTCACGACTATTTCACCGGTTTCACCACGCGGCAGTTCGCGCCCGTCGCGATCGACAATCCGAACCCGGACCACGCTTTGTGCCATCCCGACCGAGGCAAGCCGCGCTCGCCAACGGTCGTGGGTGCGGTCGGCAACGTCGGTGCGTGTCAGGGCGGTGATCGCCATTGGGCATTCACCTTGACCGTAAATCTGAACGAATTTCGGGCCGATGACATCGACCGCTTCGATGATGTCTGCCAAATACATCGGACCGCCTGCATATACGATTGTCTTTATTCCCTCGCCAGACCGACCCCTGCTTTTTGCCGCATCAACCAGTCGCCGTACCATTGTCGGTGCCGCAAACATCGAGACATTTTTGAGCTGCGGCGCAAGGTCAAGGATTTCGGCAGCATCGAAGCCGCCGCTGTCCGGCACCACATGGCGCGCACCCCGAAGTACGTGCATGAAGTTGTAAAGGCCTGCGCCATGTGACATCGGTGCAGCGTAAAGGATGGCATCCTGTGGTTCGACCGTGTCGACATCGACGAAATAGCTCAACGTCATGGCCATGAGGTTCCCGCAGGACATCATCACACCCTTGGGCTTGCCCGTTGTGCCGGATGTGTAAAACAGCCACGCAAGGTCATCAGATGACATCTCGACCGGTTCCGCCATCGGGGCCGTGGCGCGCATTGTGTCGAATTCGGGGGCATCGACCGAGATCCGGGCGGTCAGGCCAGTGACCGTTTCGGCTTTAATTTCACCGGCAACATCATCCGAGACGAACGCAGATCGCGAACCTGAATCGGCCATGATCCATGCTGCCTCTTTCGGATGCAGCTTTGCGTTGATCGGAACGGCGACCGCACCGGCGAACCAGATGCCGTAAAGGGTTTCCAGATACTCGGTGCGATTGGTCATGAAAAGTGCGACACGATCGCCCTTTTCGATACCACTCTGCTGCAACGCAACGCCGATTGCTGCGGCGGACCGCGCGAAGTCTGCATAACTGGCAACGACCTTGTCGCCCTTCATCAGTGCTGGCGCGTCAGGTGTCCGTGCTGCGGTGCGTAACAGCCATTCAGCGAAATTCATTGCTTGGTCTCCGAACAGGAACAGACCTTGCCCGAGAGGATATTCTGCTTTCGACCTCAGGCGCCGACCGAGCATCCCCTGACCGCATATCCATCCAAACGGCTTTTCTTGACCCCATGCTTGCCTCCCTTTCCGACCCACAGGATTACAACACTTCCTTCCCCCAGACGATCCCTGAAACGGCGTTATGGAGGGTTAAAAAATGGATGAACTGGCAAGCCCCGGAAAACCGGCTTGATGGACTGAACGTAACGGAACATCGGGCGACCCGCCCACCCTTTTCGATAATTCTTTTGTATTCCCAAGCACGGCCAACCGGATAGTCATTTCGAGATATTTGATCTTCAATTTCGGTCCAGACTGGAAATTTTCCGTAAAATCTGCATCCTGTCAGATAGCTGATCGGGGGGCCGCCATGCGTTATCTTGCTGCTTTAATCCTGCTTGTTGCACTTTCAAATCCAGCCAGAGCGCAGGATCGTGCATCCACGGTGCTTGTTCTGGATGCCTCTGGTTCGATGTGGGGACAAATTGACGGAACGGCCAAGATCACCATCGCACAGGATGTGCTTGATGACTTGTTGCAGACACTTCCGACGGATCAGGCCCTTGGCCTGACAGTGTATGGACATCGCCGCAAGGGCGATTGCACTGACATTGAAACACTGGTGGCACCGGGGGTTGGCACCCAAACTGCAATCTCAACTGCGGTGAACGCAGTAAAGCCCAAGGGTAAGACCCCGATGACCGACGCTGTGATCGCTGCCGCGCAATCTCTTCGTTACACAGAAGAAAAGGCGACTGTGATCCTTGTGTCGGACGGGATCGAAACCTGTAACCCGGACCCCTGCGCCGCCGCCCGCGCGCTTGAGGAGGCGGGCGTTGATTTCACCGCCCACGTGATCGGGTTTGATATCAACGACCCCGAGGCCATGGCGCAGATGCAATGTCTGGCGGAGGAGACCGGTGGCACCTTCCGGTCGGCTGCCAATGCGGGCGAGCTTGGGGCGGCATTGGTCGAAATCGCGTCAGCCCCCGAGCCGGAGCCTGAACCAGTTACCATTTCGTTCCGTGCGACCTTGGGAAAAGGTGGCCCCGAGATTGATGATGGGCTGGTGTGGTCCTTTGCACCTGATGGCACGGGTGAGCAGACGGCACCCACCGGTGCCACCCGGCTTGAACTGCTGCCGGGTGATTATACCGTTTCAGTTCTGCGGCTTGAGGATGAGTTGACTGCCGAGACGGTATTCAAAGTGGCCGAACAAGCCAAGACGGTTACAATTGCACTGCCTGAAATCGCTTATCGGGCGTCACTGGATGCAGTTGACACTGCCCCCATCGGATCGACGATCGAGGTCACTTGGGATGCCGAGATCGGCGACAATGACTATGTGACGATTGTCCCACCCGAAGCGAAGCCCGGCACATACCGCAATTATACCTATATCTCGAAGGGCAATCCTTTGCCCCTGACGATGCCATTGACGCCCGGGACCTATGAGCTGCGTTACATCCGAAGCGGCAGCGGTAAGCAGGACGTCACGGCAGCCCGTTCCATTGTTGTCACCGATCTGACTGTCACATTGGACGCCGCTGATGAAATTGGGGCCGGGGCGGTTCTGGAAGTCGCTTGGGATGGGCCGGGATATGAAAACGACTATATCGCGATCACCGCGCCTGATGCGGAAGACAGGACATACGAGAACTACGCCTATACCAATCGCGGCAATCCCGCCGAAGTCACAAGCCCCATCGAACCGGGAGCCTACGAGCTTCGCTATGTCGCTCAGGGCAATCCCCTGCGGGTGCTGGCCCGTCGTCCCATCACGGTTCTGCCCGTCAGCGCATCATTGACTGCCCCTGACCAAGTGGTTGCCGGGGCCGCTGTTGATGTCGAGTGGGAGGGGCCGGACAACAAGAACGACTATATCTCGGTCGCGGCGTCCGATCAGGAGCCCAACAAATACGTCAACTATGCCTATGCGAACCGCGGAAATCCGGTGTCGGTGACGATGCCACTTGATCCAGGCACCTACGAGCTGCGTTACATCGCCCATGGAAACCCCGCCAAGATCATCGCGACCCGACCAGTCACGGTCGTCGCGGCGCAGGTCACGATAGAGGCGCAGTCGGGCGCTGTCGCCGGGTCTGATGTTGAAGTCACGTGGGATGGACCAGACAACAAGAACGATTACATCTCGGTTGCATCTGCCGACCAGCCACCGAACAAATACGTGGCTTATGTCTATACGCAACGGGGCAATCCAGCCGCGATCAAGATGCCGCTTGATCCGGGCACCTACCAGTTGCGTTACATCGCACATGGTAATCCGGCGAAGGTCCTTGCCACGCGCGAGATTTCCATCGTTGCGGCTCAGGTCGCGCTCGAAGCCGTCGACACCGCCGAAGCCGGGGCCTCTATCAATGTCATTTGGCAGGGGCCGGACAACAAGAACGACTATGTCGCGGTGGCGGCACCAGACCAACCGGTCAACAAATACACGTCCTATGCCTATACCAGCCGGGGCAACCCATCGAAGATCACGCTGCCGCTTGAACCGGGAACTTATCAGTTGCGCTATATCGCCAATGGCAGCCCGCAGCGAATTCTGGCGACGCGCGACATCGGCATCGTCGCGGCCACCGCCGCTCTTGATGCCCCTGAAACGGCGGTCTCGGGAACCGAGATTGACGTTTCCTTCGTCGGGCCGGCCAATAAGAACGATTTTGTTTCAGTTGCCGCCATCGGGTCAGAGCCGGGCGAGCATCTGAATTATCAGTATGCCCAGCGCGGCAACCCGGTTCGGTTGAAAGTCCCAGTAGAAACAGGCACCTATCTGATCCGTTATATTGCCCATGGAAATCCGAAAAAGGTGCTTGCGCGCCGCATGTTGAAAGTTGTCGAGGCAAGCGAGACGGTTGTAGAGGAGGCCGTTCTTGAGGCTGCCGAAAGCGCCGCGGCGGGTGGGCAAATTGACGTGTTCTGGGTTGGGCCGGACGATGAAGGTGATCTGATCGCGATCAAGAAGATCGGGTCCGATACGGTCGAAGCCTCGGTCGCGACCGCCAGCGGCAACCCGGCAGCCTTGCAACTGCCGAACGAGCCGGGGGATTACATGCTGCACTATCTGTCCGGTCAGGGCCAAAGTTCGATCGGCAGGCGTCCTCTGTCCGTGAACTGAAGCGACACTTTTTTGCCAAGACGAAAATTTCAGAACTGTCCGTCTTGCCGGTTCACTCTGAGGTATTGGTGGTCTGATCGCTGACGGGCTTTCCGGGATGGCGTGGGGGACCGGCACGGCGGATCAGCCAGGCAGCCCCCAGCAGGTCCGGGATGCCGACCAATGCGCGTCGGAAGTTGGAATATTTTGACTGTCCGCCTTGGCGGGCCTGGTGGGATACCGATACCGTTTGCACCTCCCAGCCTTCGCGCAGCATCATGGCTGGCATGAACCGGTGGATGTGATCGAACCATGGCAGATCGAAATAGGCCTCGCGGCGGAACGCCTTCAGGCCGCACCCGGAATCACGCACGCCATCCTTCAGCAGCGCCACGCGGATTGCGTTCGCAGCCCGTGACGCCCAGCGTTTCGCCGATGTGTCCTGACGGCCAACACGCTGCCCCTGCACCAGTCCCAATGCCTCGCAATCTTCGGCCAGAAACGGGGCCAGCAAGATCGGAATCTGGTCAGGCGGATTCTGTCCGTCACCATCCAATGTCACGATGATCGCACCACGTGCGGCGCGCACTCCCCGCCGGATCGAGGCCGATTGTCCGACGCTTTGATCGTTTTGCAGCCAGGTGAACCAATCGTGGGCCGAGGCCAGCCGCATCAAGGCATGATGCGTGCCGTCGGTCGACCCATCGTCAATCACGACAACCTCGAACGCCTGATCCTTTAGGACCTGCCCGACCTGCTCTACAAGGGGGGTGATTGCGACAACTTCGTCTCGCGCCGGGATGACGACACTGATGTCCGGGGTGGGGTCGGTCATGATGAAGGCTCCGAATTGGGGGCATCGGCGGCGCGCCAGATGGCATGCGGTGCGTTGCGGAACAGGATTTGGCGATAGGGTGGCCACATGGGGCCAAGCTCGTCCGGGCGTCCGACGACGATGCCGTCCGGCTGTTTGGCCAGCCAGGCGGGCAAGTCAGCCGGGTCGATGATTTCGGTGACGGGGGATGTCAGACGACCTGCAAAATTGAACTCGGCATTATACTGGCGACCAACATAGGCGATGCCCGCCTCTTGATAGGGAGCGATGATGCTTGCGATCTTCTTCGTGTCAAAAACATCGTGAATGGCGCTGACACCGATCAGGACGTTCAGCGACAAGACCGTGCCCAGCGTCAGAGTAAGCGCGCCGGACAATCCGCCTTGATGCACCGCCATCCAGCAGACGGCCAGCATGAATAGCCCCCATGCCAGCAGGTTGGTTGTCGGTTCCAACAGTCGCGTGTCCGAGCCCAGATCAATCAGCCCCGCTCCGGCCAGGATTGCCGCCACGGCGGCCAGCAGCAAGGGTGCAGCTGCCATTGCCGGACGGATCGTTGTGCCCTGAGGCAGCAGACGTGCCACGATCAAGGCAACGGCTGGAAGGTCGGGCACAAGATAGTGCACCTGTTTGCCGCTGATCAGGCTGAACAGAAACAGTGCCGAGAGCGCCCAGATCGCAGCCAGGCTTAGTCCGGCATCACGCCAACGGGCCTTGAAGGCGGCTTTCCAGACGGCGGGCACGAAGAACCACGGGAACAGGAACAGCGGAAGCAGGGCGGTGAACCACCACCACGGTCGGGCATGGGCAAATGAACTGCTGATCCGCCCTGCGCTTTGCGTCCACAGGATCTCGTCCCGGTAGGCCGGACCGCCGGTCAGGATCGCGGGCACCAGCCAGAGCGCAACAACGCCAAGCGCCGTGGCCAGGGCGGTGCCAACGCCCGACAGGGTCCACCGCCAGCTACGATTCTGCCTTGAGCGCGCCCAGAGCGGCACAAGAAGGATGGCGGGTCCAACATGAACCAGGATCACCGGCCCTTTCGCCAGCACACCCATCGCCAACGCTGTCCCAACAGCGGCCCACCAGCGGCGATCCCCGGTGTCGACCGCGTTGACCAGCGCCAAAAACCCGGCGAGTGCGGTTGTCGCCAGCAGGGCGTCGAACATGGTCAGGCCACCCGATATGGCGAAAATGATCATTGCGGCAAGAACCATGATGGCGCGCGATCCGATTGTCGCATCGTCGGGCCACAGCTTGGTAGCGAGCCGCCCTGTCAGTGATATCGCAAGCACTGCAAACAGTGGCCCGACCAGTCGCGCCGACAGTTCGGAAACACCGGTGAACATCCAGATCAGATTGATTGCCCAGAACAGAAGGGGGGGTTTGTGTGTGTAGATGTCATAATTTTTGGTCGGGACGAAGTAATTGCCGCTTTGCCACATCTCCCACGCGACGGCGACATAACGTGTCTCGTCAATCGGGGTCAGGGGGCGCAGCAAGGTTCCGGCCACCGCGACCAGAAAAAACGCAACAAGGGTCCAGAGTGCGGCGACTGTTGGTTTCATGATGACGCCATCCCGCGACGGCGTTTGATCAAGATGAGGTTGCGCACATATACAACCAGACCCGTCGCTTGCCCAAGAATGAACACAGGATCTTGCCGCCAGATGGCATAGGACAGCAGGGTCAAACCACCGGCAAGGCTAAACCACCAAAAGGCCAGTGGCACGACGCTTTCGCCCCGCCGTTCGCTGACGATCCACTGAACCAGGAACCTGGATGTAAACAGCGCCTGTCCCAAAAAGCCGATCCCGAGCCATATTGTGCTGACTGACATGAAAATCCCACCTTTGCCAACCGGCGGGCTGTGCCGGCGGCTGGCTCATCGCACGACCACCTTACCGATTGCTGACGGATGCCCTATTGTGGCGAAAAAAGTGGATGAAGACCTGAATGCGATTATTGGTTGTCGAAGATGAACAAGATCTGGCAGGTGCAGTGGCCGATCATTTGCGAGCGGTTGGCCACGCCGTCGACAATGCCGGAACTTTGCATGATGCGCTGGCTGCGGTGCGTGCCACATCTTATGATCTGGTGCTTCTTGACCTGCACTTGCCTGATGGGGACGGGCTGTCTCTGGTGCGTGATCTGCGCGACAGGTCAGTGGGGACACCGGTCATGATTGCCACCGCGCGTGACAGGATCATGGAAAGGATCGAGGGGTTGGAAGCAGGTGCCGACGATTATCTTGTCAAACCCTATGATCTGGACGAAATGGTCGCCCGTATCGCCGCCATTCTGCGTCGGGCTGACAGCAGCCGCGCAGCCCTGCGCCAATTCGGTTCGATCAGCGTCGTTCCTGCGACGAAAACCGTGCTTCGGGATGGCCAGCCGGTGGGGCTGACACCGAAGGAGTGGGAAATTCTGGACCGACTCAGCCGTCGGCCCGGCATCACCGTTGCGAAGGCCGAGTTCGAAGACGCCCTTTATGGGTTTGGCAGCGAGGTCGAAAGCAACGCGATCGAAGCCCACATCAGCCGCTTGCGTTCAAAGCTGGGGCGTGGCGCGATCGAGACTGTGCGCGGTTTCGGCTACCGGATGGGGCAGGGATGAGCGTGCGTAACAGTCTGTCGCGTCGCCTGTCGCGTTTCGTGATCCTTGGTTTTGCGGCGATCTGGCTGCTTGCGCTGGTCGCCACAGCGGTGGTTTTGCGGCACGAGCAGCAGGAGTTCGCGGACACGGTTCTTCAGGAAACCGCGCGGATATATCTTCCGGCCATCGTGACTGATTATCGGGTCGCGCAGGACACCGGTGCCACCATGCCATTCGAATTCGGGGACGATCCCAGATTCGGCGCGCGCGGAGGATCGGATAGCGACGCCGCTGCTTTGGTTTATCGTCTGCTTGACCGGTCGGGGACGGTGCTGATGATTTCATCAGGTGGGTTGGATGTTACGTTTCCAACTTACGGCGTAACGGGTTTCACAGAAACCGAAAGCCACAATTTCTATACGACATCTCCGAACGGCGAAGGCTTTCTGATGCAGGTGGGAGATCCACGGCAAGAACGATCCGAGGCTTACCTTGAGAGCCTTACGGCACTGATGATCCCGATGTTGGCGATTCTACCGCTGGCTTATCTGATGGTCGCTTGGATTGGTCAAAGGGCATTGTCACCGCTGGATCAGATGCGCGACGAGATCGAAGCGCGCAGCGACGCGCGCCTTGATCCGATTGACGCCGGTGGTCAGCCTGCCGAATTGCGTGCGATCACTGCCACTTTGAACGGGTTCATGATCCGCCTGTCACAGGCACTGGACGGTGAGCGCGCCTTTGCGACCAACGCGGCACATGAATTGCGCACGCCGGTGGCCATCGCGTTGGCGCAGGTGCAGCGGATGCGCGAGGAAACCGGGAATGACAACGCTGGCAGACTTGCAGCAATCGAAGAGGCGCTGAAGCGGATGAGCCGTCTGGTGGTGCGGCTGTTGCAGGTCGCCCGCGCCGACGCCGGGATAGGAATGTCACAAGATTCCCATGACCTTCGCAAACTGTTGGATATTGTCCTGAGTGAAAGTCAAAGGGATCCCGGCCGCAGGGAACGTCTGAGGGTCGTGCGTCCTGATCAGCCGGTGCTTTGCAAACTCGATCCCGACGCGTTTGCAATGATTGCAGGCAACCTGATTGACAACGCATTTCAACATGCCCCACCGGAGACCGTGATTGATATCGAACTGACGCAGTCTGGTGTTCTGCGGATCGTGAATGATAGCCCGGCGCTTTCACCGGCAGAGCTTGAGCGTTTGCCAGGTCGCTTTCAGCGCGGGATGAAAGGTTCGGACGGATTTGGGCTGGGCCTGTATATCGCTGATAAGATCGCGCGTCATTCGGGCGGTCGTCTGGTGCTGAGATCACCGCCCAGTGGAAAGGACAGGGGGTTTGAAGCACGCTTCATCGCGCGGTCAGAGCAGCGCTGACAGACCCATGAACGGCCCCGCGCCAACGGCAGAGCGGGTGATGAAAAATGCGTTGCCGCAAATCGGGTATGTGGGGCTTTCAGCCGATAGGGGGTCGACCAATGCAGGGCGGTAACTGAAAAAAGTTTCATCGTTCAGTATCAGTGCGGTGCAGCCGACCAATTGGCAGATCTTTGAAAACTTAGTTTCAAAACAGATATATACTCTGCTTTCAAAGCAACACATTCAAATCAATGAACTTTTCCTGTGAACCGGTATTCTGGACAATTCGGCGCATTCTTTGATCCAAGTCAATATGTCGCACCATTGTCGGGTCTAGATACGATGTACGAGCCAGCAATTCGCGAGCCAGTCTTATGTCAGCATCACATACCCGACGCGCCTTTTTGAAAGGTAAAGTTCAGGGGATTCCGCGTCAACGGCCTCCCGGAGCCGGACCTGAGGCTGAGTTCCATGACGCCTGCACCCAATGCGGCGAATGTGCGGCGGCCTGCCCCGAGGGGATCATCCTGAAAGATGCGGGCGAACGGCCGTTCCTCGACTTCAATGCCGGCGCGTGCACTTTCTGTCATGCGTGCACGGATGCCTGCGACTTTGGGGCGCTGTCGCCAGAGAACGAATGGCTGTGGCGCGGCGCGGTTGAAAGATCCTGTCTGTCGATGAACGGGGTGAACTGTCGCGCCTGCGAAGACCACTGTGACCAACGCGCCATAGGGTTCCAGATGCAGACCGGTCGCCGCGCCCAGCCGGTTCTGGACGAAGACCTGTGCAACGGCTGCGGGGGCTGTTCGATGGCGTGCCCCGTCGGAGCCATCTCGTTCAAGAAAATCAAACCGGAAACGGGCGCCCGCTCGTAATGAGTATCTGCGGCAGCCTTGGGCGCACGATACCGGTCATGACCGGTCAGGACATGTCTGCCATCGACACTACCGCAGGCGGCGAAGTGCATACCCGCTAAGACGGTCGCATTAAGACGGTCGCATTGTCGCGACCGTCGACGACACGCCAGACATTCCTGCATCCGACCAGATCACGAAAATGCACCAGATCGCCGGTGTCCCGACCATCACCCCTCCTTACCACCATTTCCAAGGTTGGACGGTGAACCCGCCGCTGCTTCGACGACCGATCATCAATAAGGAGCCGCAAAATGTCCGTGACGTCGCTCCGATGGCTTCTGACGACCAACGCCGCCGCCAAGCTTACGACGATCGGGCTCCAGTCCAGCAAGATCGGCTCCCACACGGGTCACTGTATGGCGTTTGGTTGGATCGCCGTGGCGGACGTGTTCTACCAGGACGAATTGCGGTTTGCTCGGAACTATCGGTAATAATCACCAGTGTGTCGCGCATGAATTGCCTGACAACTGGCAAGCGCGCTTGAGGCAGTGTCTGACCAGCTTGCCGTCGGGGGTAATCTGACCTTGCCAGCGGGCGCGTTGTGACTGACGTCAAAGAGGATCTGAGTGGCGATCCGTCGGGGTCATCGAAATAATCGCAGAACCAACTTGCACGCATCCGACAATGATAACGGCGCGCTGATCTCAGCGCGCCGTTCCTTTGTTCGATCACCAGATCAGTTCAGCGCCGCATCGGTAATGGCGCTGGTCCATGCGCCTTCAGGCTCCATGGTAATCACCGGGTCCGAGCCACCGGTCAACAGTGTCTCGACCGTCCGCTCATAGGCGGCGGGGTCAAGCGCGCCGTTTGACCCCGCGGTCAGCTTGGCAATCTCGCCCATCATGCGAACCTGATGCTTTTCGGTCTGTGCGCCGGTTTCATCATACTCAAGCACGATCATCGCCGCGTCTTCCGGGTTCTCTTCGGCCCATTTCCAGCCTTTCATCGACGCGCGCACAAAGCGTTCCATCTTGTCGACAAAGGCTTCGTCGCTCAGGTTTTCTTCCAATACGTAAAGACCGTCTTCCAGCGTCGCGACGCCCTGATCCTCGTATTTGAAGGTGATCAGTTCGTCCGGTGTCACACCCGCGTCGATGACCTGCCAGTATTCATTATATGTCATGGTAGAAATGCAGTCGGCTTGACGTTGCAGAAGCGGGTCGACGTTGAATCCCTGTTTCAGAACCTCGACTCCGTTTTCACTGGCTCCATCTGTCGAGATACCCATTTTGGACATCCAGCTCATGAACGGGAACTCGTTGCCGAAGAACCAGACCCCAAGCGTGCGATTGGTCAGATCATCCGGGCTTTCGATGCCCACATCGCCCCAGCAGGTCAGCATCATGCCGGACGATGCGAAGGGCTGTGCGATATTGACCAGCGGCAGACCTTTCTCGCGCGCGGCAAGGGCGGCGGGCATCCATTCAACAATGACATCAGCCCCGCCACCGGCGATTACCTGTGTGGGTGCGATATCTGGCCCGCCCGGCAGGACCGTGACGTTCAGATCTTCTTCGGCATAGAACCCCTGATCCAAGGCAACGTAATAGCCCGCGAACTGGGATTGCGTGACCCATTTAAGCTGTAAGGTCACATCATCCGCTGCCATTGCAGTGCCTGATGTGACGGCCAGGGCCAAGGCCCCGATCACTGAATTGAATTTCATCTTTTTCTCCTTGTTGAACTTAGATTGTTTTTATTCTTGCTCAGCCTCTTTGGGATGGGTGCCAGAACGTCACCTTCTTTTCGAACCATGCAACCACACCATAGAAGAGCGTGCCTGCCAATGCCGCGACAACAATCTCGGCCCAGACAAGGTCAATTGACAAGCTGCCGACGCCGGTCGAGATGCGGAACCCCATGCCGCGGGTGGGCGACCCGAAATACTCGGCCACGATCGCGCCGATCAGGGCGAGCGTTGCGCCGACTTTCAGACCGTTGAAGATGAAGGGCATCGCGGCTGGGATGCGCAGTTTCCATAGGGTTCTGGAATACCCCGCGGCATAGGTTTTCATCAGGTCGCGCAGCATTGCATCGGTTTCGCGCAACCCTTGCACAGTGTTCACCAGCACCGGGAAAAACACCATCACCACGACAACAGCAGCTTTCGATTGCCAGTCAAAACCGAACCAACTGACCAGAATGGGTGCGACCCCCACGATCGGAAGGGCCGCAACGAAATTCCCGATCGGCAAAAGACCACGGGTCAGAAATGGGGAACGATCAATCAGGATCGCCACGACGAAAGCGGCGGCAGCGCCGATGAAGTATCCACGCAATGCGCCTTTCAGGACGGTTTGTGTGAAATCTTCCCACAACATGCCGGTCGATCTGGAAAATGTATCCGCGACCGCAGAAGGCGGAGGCAGAATGGCTGCCGAGACATTGAAAGTGTGGACCAGGGCTTCCCATGCGACCACGAGGGTCAGCCCGAATATGACCGGCACCACAAAGCGCACGAGCGTTGTATCCGACCATTTCGAGCGAACCATCGCGACATTTGCTGCCCAGGCGGCCAGCCAGAAGATGATGGCAATGATCAACCAGTTCATGAGCGCATCCCCATCCGCCGCAAAAGCACCTGCTGCGTGCGGTCAATAAGGGTGACAAGCACTCCGGCCAGGATGGCAGCTGCAAACAGCGCCGCCCAGATGGCCAGCGGCGTGCCGAACTGATCGCCGATCAGGATACGCGCGCCAAGTCCGCTGATCGCACCGGTTGGCAACTCGCCCACGATCGCACCGACCAAGGCGGCGGCAATGCCGATCTTGAGCGATGTGAACAGATAGGGCAGCGACGCCGGCACACGCAGTTTCAAGAACCGCTGCACGCCCGAGGCGCTGTAGGTTTTCAGCAGATCCAGTTGCTCGGCGGTTGGGGACCGCAGCCCTTTGACCATGCCGACCAGCACGGGGAAGAAACACAGATAGGACGAGATCAAGGCTTTCGGGAACCCCCGTCCCTCGATCCCCACTTGTGATGACAAGACGATGATCATCGGGGCCAGGGCCACGATGGGAATGGCCTGCGAAATGATCGCCCATGGCATTACCGACATCTCGATCACGCGGGATTGCACGATGGCAACCGCGCCTGCAATTCCGATGGTGGTACCAAGAACGAAGCCCCAGAATGTTGACTGTAGAGTGATCCAGCCGTGATAAATCAGGGACCGCTTGGACCAGGTGCGGCCCTTCAGCACCATAGCGCCGGTGGTTCTCCAAAGTTCCTGGCCAACCTGTACCGGCGTCGGAAGGCGCGGACGCTCCAGGCTGTATCCGGCCGCGATATGCTCGCGGTTCTTGACCATCAACACCCAGTTTGACATCTCGCGCCGTTCGACCGCCGACGGCGGATCAATCATGGCCCCATTCCGCTCGGCGTGATCCAGCGCGACGCGAATGTTCATGGGCGCGACCGCCAGATACCAGATGACCACAATTGCGACCAACACGGTCAGAACGGAAAGCGCGGTTTTAGTCATAGGAATGCCCCGCCCGCAGCCCTTCACGCACCCGATGTGCCACGTCCAGAAACGCCTGTGTGTCGCGAATGTCCAGCGGGCGATCCGCCGGCAAAGGGTTTTCAATCACGTCGGATATCCGACCCGGACGGGGCGACATGACGACGATCTTGGTGGACAGATACACCGCTTCGGGGATCGAGTGTGTGACGAACGCTATTGTCTTTTCTGTCTTTGCCCACAGCTTCAAGAGCTGTTCGTTCAAGTGGTCGCGCACGATCTCGTCCAGCGCACCGAAGGGTTCGTCCATCAGCAGGATGTCCGCGTCAAATGCCAGCGCCCGCGCGATCGAGGCACGCTGTTGCATTCCGCCAGACAATTGCCACGGAAACTTCTTTTCGAACCCGTCCAACTCGACCAGCTCCAGAACGCGCTTGATGCGGGCATTCTGATCGGCTTTGGAATAGCCCATAATCTCCAGCGGCAGACGGATATTCCGTCCAATCGTGCGCCAGGGATAAAGCCCTGCGTGCTGAAAAACATAGCCATAGGCGCGCGATTTGCGCGCCTCACGCGCGGACACCCCGTTCACGGTGATAGAACCGCCGGTAGGTTGCTCCAGATCGGCCATGCAGCGCAGGAATGTCGTCTTGCCACAGCCCGACGGGCCGATGAAGCTGACAAAATCGCCCTTGTCGATATCAAGCGACACGTCCTTCAGCGCGTGCACCGGGCCGTCATTGGTTTGAAAGGTCAGCGAGAGGTTGTCAGCGCTGATCGCTGTATCCGTCATGTATGTTCGCTTTCCTTAGATGCCGGCAGGGATGTTCATCGGATCGCGCTTGACCATCTTCGGGCTGGTCAGCTCTTTCCATTTCGACAGGGCAATATTCGCGGATGGGAAGGCAGGGCGCGGGACGAAACGGCCACGTCCCGGTTGCGGCTGGTTGTTCTGTCCCCAACCCCAGATGACTTCACCCCGGCTCAGCGTGTAACGCGACTGTGCTTGCACCTCGAATCCTTCAAAGACATTGTAATCCAGCACCGAATGGTGGTTCGACACGCTGATTGTTTTCGAGATCTTGGGATCCCAAACGACAATATCCGCATCCGCTCCTTCAACAAGCGCCCCCTTCTTGGGATAGATGTTCAGGATCTTGGCGACATTGGTCGAAGTCGCCGCGACAAACTCGTTCGGCGTCAGCCGCCCGGTTTCGACCCCGTGGGTCCACAAAACCGCCAGACGTTCCTCAAGTCCGTTCGACCCGTTCGGAATCAGACAAAAATTGTCCTTGCCCATCAACTTCTGCTCACTGGTGAAGGCTGCGTGATCCGTGGCAACAACCTGCAACGATCCAGACTGCAACCCGGCCCACAGACTTTGCTGATGCTCCTTGTTGCGGAAGGGCGGCGACATAACCCGGCGCGCCGAATGCATCCAGTCACCCTTGAAATACTCGCTTTCATCCAGTGTCAGAAACTGGATCAGCGGCTCACCATAAACGCGCATCCCCTTCTGACGCGCGCGCCGAATGGCCTCATGCGCTTGCTCGCAACTGACATGCACGATGTAAAGCGGCACGCCTGCCGCGTCCGCAATGGTGATCGCGCGATTGGCCGCTTCGCCCTCGAATTCCGGCGGGCGCGAATAGGCGTGACCTTCTGGCCCGGTGATGCCCTTGGCCAGCATCTCGGCCTGCATATCCGCCACCAAATCGCCGTTTTCGGCATGCACCATCGGCAGCGCGCCCAACTCCTTGCACCGCTTGAACGAGGCGAACATCTCGTCATCCTCGATCATCAACGCGCCCTTGTAGGCCATGAAATGCTTGAACGAGTTGACCCCCATATCGACCGCGTCTTTCATTTCGTCGAAGACGTTTTCGTTCCAACCGGTGATCGCCATGTGATAACCGATGTCGGAACATATCTGCGGTGCCGACTTGCGGTGCCATTCGTTGATCGCGTTCTTGATCGAACCGTCTTCACCGGGCAGGCAGAAATCCACCAACATCGTGGTGCCGCCAGCCGCCGCCGCCCAGGTGCCGCTTTCGAATGTTTCGGCCGCCGTCGTGCCCATGAAGGGCATTTCCAGATGCGTATGTGGGTCGATACCGCCAGGGATCACATAAGCGCCTTCGGCATCAACATACGTGTCCCCCTTCAGATCCTCACCGATCTGCTTGATGATTTCTCCTTCGATCAGAACATCGGCTTTCCATGTGCGGTCAGCGGTGCAGACTGTGCCACCCTTGATGACTTTGGTTCCCATTTTTTTCTCCCTGATGGCCAGGCGCAGTTTTCCTGCTTCTTCTGGCGAAAAATATCCCGGGGTCCGGGGCAGCGCCCCGGCTCCCCTGTCACATCACTCGACGATCTCGGCGGTTTCCAGCACCGCGTGCAGCAGCACATCCGCCCCCGCCTGCGCCCATTGTTTCGAGATGTCCTCAGCCTCGTTATGGCTCAGCCCATCCACGCAAGGGCACATGATCATCGCAGTCGGTGCCACGTCATTGATCCAGCAGGCGTCGTGACCGGCACCCGAGACGATGTCCATATGGCTATAGCCCAGATCTTTCGCGGCGCCCCGCACTGCATCCACGCATTTTTCGTCAAAGGCGGGCGGGTCGAACTGGCCCACGATCTCGCACGAGAAGTTGACGCCGATATCTTCGCACAGTTTCGGCGCACGTTCCATGAATTCGGCGACCATTGCGTTCAGCTTGTCCAGAAGATGAGTGCGCATATCGACGGTAAAGACCACCTTGCCCGGAATGATGTTCCGGCTGTTGGGATAGACGTCGATATGCCCGATTGCACCCACAGCATTTGGCTGGTTCGCCATCGCAATCTCGTGCACCAATTCTGTCACCAGTGCCAAGCCACGCCCGGCATTCTTGCGCATCGCCATGGGGGTGGATCCGGTGTGGCTCTCTTTGCCCGTCACCGTGCATTCGATCCAGCGCAACCCCTGGCCATGAGTGACGACACCGATATCCTTGCCTTCGGCTTCCAGAATGGGACCTTGTTCGATATGAAGCTCGAACATGGCGTGCATCTTGCGCGCACCGACTTCTTCGTCACCGACCCAGCCGATGCGTTTCAACTCGTCCCCGAATTTCTTGCCTTCGGCATCTTCGCGCGCATAGGCCCAGTCTTGCGTGTGCTTGCCCGCAAACACGCCCGAGGCAAGCATCGCGGGGGCAAACCGCGTGCCTTCCTCGTTGGTCCAGTTGGTCAGGACAATCGGGTGTTTGGTCTTGACGCCCATGTCATTCAGTGTGCGGATCGCTTCAAGACCACCCAGCACACCCAGCACCCCGTCATATTTTCCGCCGGTCGGCTGCGTGTCCAAGTGCGAGCCCATATAGACGGGCAGGGCGTCCGGGTCTTCGCCGGGGCGGGTGGCAAACATGTTGCCCATCGTGTCCACTCCCATGGTGCAGCCAGCTTCTTCGCACCATTTCTGGAACAAGGCGCGGCCTTCGGCGTCTTCGTCGGTCAGGGTCTGTCGGTTGTTGCCAGCCGCGACACCCGGCCCGATCTTGGCCATCTCCATCAGGCTGTCCCATAGGCGGTCAGGATCAATGCGCAAATTGCTTCCGTGGCTCATATCAGTCTCCCAATTGGATTTGCTTGCGGCGGCGCGGAGTTTGGATTCCGTCTTGACGACAGGCTGACGGATTTCTGCACGATCGGTCAATCTTTTTCTGACCGATCGTGCAGAAACACCTGTTTTTCGTGCAAAACTCGTGGCACAAGATGAAACCCTGTGCGGGTTTTGCATGGGAACAGTGAATGTGAAAAGCGACGTGAACAGGACGACTCAAGGCATACAAAGCCGCAATCGCGAAGAGGTGACAGCCCGAATATTGGTTGCCGCCGAAAAGGTTTTTGCCGAGTTTGGCTATGCTGGCGCGTCGATCAGCCGGATCGCTGCATCCGCCGGAATACCGAAATCCAATGTCGTCTACTACTTTGAAACCAAAGAGGCGCTCTATCGTCGTGTCGTGGGCGAAATCTTTGATATCTGGCGTGCGGCAGCAGACAGCATCACCGTGGATAATAATCCGATCCAGGCGCTGGGCGAATATATCGACACAAAGCTCGATCTGGCCCGCACGCGCCCCTATGGTTCGAAGGTTTGGGCAAACGAGATCATTCAACGCGCGCCCATCGTGCAGGACTATCTGGAAGATGAACTGCGGTCATGGACCGAAAACCGGATTACGGTGATCGAGGCTTGGATTGAAAACGGCCAGATCCGCCCGATCAGCGCGCGCCATTTGCTCTATGCCATTTGGGCCACGACGCAACACTACGCAGACTTCACCCACCAGATCACGACGTTGAACGACGGGGTCGAACTGTCTGACGCGCAGTGGAAGGACACCAAGACCGCGGTGAAAGACCTGCTGCTGCGTGGCGTGGCCCTGCCGAACCGCGACCGGGGCTAGGAGCGAGACAAATGGCGAAAGCAGGATCCACATCCGGTCCCACCCGCATCCAGCGCGAAAAGCGGAAGACCATCTTTGAGGCCGCGCTGGACGTGTTTTCCGAAAAGGGATTGCGCGGAGCGACTTTGGATCAGATTGCCGATGCGGCCGGGATTTCAAAGCAGAACATCGTCTATTATTTCACCGGCAAAGAAGCGATTTACTCCGAACTTCTGGAAAGCCTTCTGGAAGAATGGGTCAGCCCCCTGCGCGACCTGTCTGAAGATGGCGACCCGCTGGAAGAAATCCTGATCTATGTGAGCCGGAAGATGGAAATGTCGCGCGAGATGCCGCGTGAAAGCCGCCTGTTCGCGACCGAGATCCTGCATGGCGCGCCGCGTTTGGGCAACATGCTGACCGATGACCTGAAGACGCTGGTGGATGAAAAGGCCGCCGTGATCGCCAATTGGATGGTCGAGGGGCGGTTGGCCACAATAGACCCGCATCACCTGATCTTCTCGATCTGGGCAATGACTCAGCATTACGCCGATTTCGATCTTCAGGTGCAGGCGGTGTTGGGGCCAGTGCGCAGCGACACTCGGTTCGAAGATGCCGAGGCATTCATCAAGCACATGCTCGTCAGAACGCTTCACCCTTAAGCAACATCGCAAGGGCAAGCAGGGTGGCCGCTACTCCGGCCATCAAAAGGGCAGGGGGTGTGGTGCCGTAGAACAGGAAATCCCACAGAACCACCCAGCTTGGCACCAGATAGGTATAGGCCATGACCTTGCTGGCGGGCAGGCGTTGGCTGGCATATTGGACCAGAAAGAATGTGCCGGCGGTTGTGACAACGGCAAGATAGCCGATGACCATCCAGACAGCCGGGCGAAGGGACGAAAAGTCGGTGTTCATCAGGTCGCCAGCCCCGTAGATACCGGTCACGATCAGCGACCCCAACACCGTCCCGATCGACGTTTGCAACGGTTTTACATCGCTTGCCAGTTTCCGCGCGAGCGCTGGAACCAGCGCGTGACCCAACGCGCCGACGGCGAACAGCGCCTCGCCACGCCCAAGCTCAAACCGCAATAGCGCGTTGATATCTGCACGAAAGATCACCCAGACGGCCCCGATGGCCCCAATGGTCAGGGCAATCAGCGTCCAGCGCCCCGACCGCTGCCCCGCGATCAGCAGCCCGCATCCTGCCGCCATCAAGGGTGTCAGGGTGAAGACTGCTGCCGTCGATACGGCGGTGGTGATGCGCAACGCCTCGAACATGGTGATGAAATAGACGGCCATCAGGCCGCCCATCAGCCCGAAGCGCCAAAAACCCGTGAAGACCGGGCGCAGCGGAATACGCAACACCCGTGCCAGTCCAAACAGGACCAGTGCGGCCAGCGCAAATCGCACCGTGTTCAGCGCCGCAGGCGCGATGTCCTTTGCGACGATGTGGCCAAAGCTGAACGACAACGACACCAGCGCCGAGAACGACAACATCGCCAGATGGCCCTGCCGGGCGGGGGGCAGGGCCATTCCAACCTTACTCGGCAGCGGCGGCGCTTGGGTTGTTGGGGTGGGTCGTCCAGTTGGCATAGTCTTCCTTCACAACCGTTCCCGTTCGTTCATCCATCGCACCGGGGGCGATGGTTTCCATGGTGATACAGCCCTCGACCGGGCAGACATTGACGCACAGGTTGCACGCCACGCATTCGTCGTCCTTCACGTCGAAAACACGATCCTCGGACATGCTGATCGCTTGGTGCGAGGTGTCTTCGCACGCGGCATAGCAGCGCCCACATTTGATGCAAGCCTCCTGGTCGATCCGCGCCTTGGTGACGTGGTTCAGGTTCAGATATTGCCAGTCGGTGACGTTGGGCACGGCACGGCCGACGATCTCGTCGATCGAGGTGTAACCCTTTTCGTCCATCCACTGGCTCAGGCCCGAAATCATTTCCTGCACCACCTTGAACCCGTAGGTCATCGCCGCCGTGCAGACCTGCACGTTGCCCGCGCCAAGCGCCATGAATTCGGCTGCATCGCGCCACGTGGTCACACCGCCAATGCCCGAAATCGGCAGACCGCGCGTGCCCGGGTTGCGCGCGATCTCGGCGACCATGTTCAGGGCGATGGGTTTCACCGCTGGACCGCAATAACCGCCATGGGTGCCCTTGCCGTCGATCATCGGCTCGGGTGCCATCACGTCCAGATTGACATTGGTGATCGAGTTGATCGTGTTGATCAGGCTGACCGCATCCGCGCCGCCATCCTTCGCGGCCTGCGCCGGCAAAAGGATGTTGGTGATATTGGGCGTCAGTTTCACGATGACGGGCAGGTCGGTGGCTTCCTTGCACCAGCGCGTGACCATCTCGATATACTCCGGCACCTGACCGACGGCCGACCCCATGCCGCGTTCGGCCATGCCGTGCGGGCAGCCGAAGTTCAGCTCAAACCCGTCGCAACCAGTTTCGGCAATGCGCGGGATGATGCGTTTCCATTCATCCTCTTCGCAGGGCACCATGACCGAGGCGATCAGCGCGTGATCGGGATAGTCCTTCTTGACCCGTGCCATTTCCTCTAGGTTCACCTCAAGCGGGCGATCCGTGATCAGTTCGATGTTGTTGAGGCCCAATAGGCGGCGATCAGATCCGTGGATCGCGCCATAGCGGGGGCCGTTCACGTTGACGACAGGTGGCCCTTCAGCGCCGAGCGTTTTCCAGACCACTCCGCCCCAACCGGCTTCGAACGCGCGGCGCACGTTGTATTCCTTGTCGGTGGGCGGGGCCGAGGCCAGCCAGAACGGGTTGGGTGACGAAATTCCAAGAAAGTTCGATGTCAGGTCGGCCATTAGCTTGCTCCTGTCAGAGTGGCGTGGATGTCCATGGCCGCATCGCGACCTTCGGCAACGGCGGTGACGGTCAGATCGTCCCCGCCCGAGGCGCAATCGCCCCCGGCCCAGACCTTCGCCAGGTTGGTTTTCTGCGCGTCATCGACGGCGATCTTTCCGCCGTCCAGCGCCAGCAGGTCGGGTGTTTCGCCCAGCTTTTGGCCGATTGCCTTGAAAAGTTGGTCGGCGGGCAGGGTGAAGGTCTCGTCCAATGTCTCCAACTTGCCGTTACGCGTTTCGGTATAGGCGAGGGTCACGGCACTCAGCGATCCGTTCCCCTCGATCCCTACCGGGGTCGCATTGCAGATCAGCCTCACGCCTTTTTGCCGGGCCAGGTCCTGTTCGAACTTTGACGCTGCCATGGCCTCTTGGCCGCGTCGATAGACGATGGTGACGTCCTCGGCGCCCAGCAGCTTGGCTTGCACGCCTGCATCAATCGCGGTCATGCCGCCGCCGATGACGACGACACGTCGGCCAACGGGCAAGGCGGCAAGATCGTCAGCCTGACGCAGATCGGCGATGAAATCGACCGCTGCCGAGACATTGTCCTTATCCTCGCCCTCAAGCCGCAGCGCGTTGACGGCGGTCAGACCCATGCCCAGGAACACGGCGTCAAAATCACTTTGCAAACCGTCCAGGGTAATGGATTGGCCCAAAGCCTGGTCATAGCGGATGTCGATCCCGCCAATGGCCAAGAGCCAATCCAGTTCCTTCTGTGCGAAATCGTTGGTGGATTTATAGGCGGCGATGCCGAATTCGTTCAGACCGCCACCTTTGGCCCGGGCTTCAAAGACCACGACATTGTGCCCCAGCATTGCCAAGCGGTGTGCACAGGCAAGACCAGCGGGACCAGCGCCCACAACGGCGATTTGCTTACCAGTTTCAGGCGCACGCACGAACGGGTGCACGCCTTTGGCCATCAACGTGTCGGTGGCATAGCGTTGCAGACGGCCGATTTCGACGGGCTTGCCTTCGGCGATCTCGCGCACGCAAACCTCTTCGCACAGTGTCTCGGTCGGGCAGACCCGTGCACACATCCCGCCCAGAATGTTCTGGTTCAGGATCGTCTTGGCCGCCGCTTCGGGCGTGCCGGTTGCGATCTGGCGGATGAAAAGCGGGATATCGATGGAGGTCGGACAGGCCGTCATGCAGGGCGCATCATGGCAAAAATAGCACCGATCCGCGGCCACAAGAGCCTCGTGTTCGTCATAAGCTGGATGGAGGTCCGAAAAATTGGCTTGCACTTCGGCTGGCGCCAATCGGGCCGGAGAAACTCCGTTCTCTCTGTTGGTTTGGGGCATTTTCTGATTCCCATTCTTGTTTTGATCTTTCCATGAAGGCACATATTCAAGAATTTTACCAGATGGTAAAAAATATATAATGCGACTTTCGATCAAGCCTCAGCGGGTCTTGCAATTCCTGTTTTCCATCACCCCGAGCGTCGCCCCTCTGCATCCGTTGACAATGGATGGCTGCCACGCTGTGCCGTTCTGCGACCGTTCCAAGCCGTCGCGCGAAGCTCTGGCGCGGTTCGGCATGTCAGGGCTTGACCGGATCGAGCCCGAACACCGCTCGCCCGACGGCCTTTCGCGATGCGGTCAGGACAACCAGATCAGATCCTGGTTGCTTAACACGCTATTATATGGTCATTATTACATGACCGGCGGTCATTTAAGTGTTGGCAAGACGGACGGCGATAACAACAGAAACTGCGATTAGGGGGCTGATCGTTGCAAATCACAGTGAATGGCGTTGTGCATGACGTGGATGTCGAAGACGACATGCCGCTGCTGTGGGTGTTGCGTGACGAAATCGGCCTGAACGGGCCGAAATATGGCTGCGGTGTTGCGGCCTGCGGGGCCTGCACCGTGCATGTGGACGGAGTTGCCGTTCGATCATGCCAGACGCTTGTTTCAGATGTGGACGGTCCCGTGATGACGATAGAAGGGCTGGGAACGCCCGATCACATGCATGCTGTTCAAGCGGCGTGGTTGGAACATCAGGTCGCGCAATGCGGTTATTGCCAGGGCGGTCAGATGATGCAAGCCGCCGAGTTGCTGTCCTATATATCCGACCCGTCTGATACAGATATTGATGAAGCAATGTCCGGCAACCTGTGCCGGTGCGGCACCTATCCCCGCATCCGTGCTGCCGTAAAAACGGCTGCCAAGAAATTGCAGGGCGCTTGATCTTGGGACGTGCCGGAACCATCGCCCGCCGCACATTCGTTGTCGGATCCGTCGCCATTCTGGGCGGTGTCGCGTTCGGCTATTATCAATACAAACGACCAGCGAAGAACCCGCTGCTGGACAGGCTGGCGGATGGTGAGGCTGCGCTGACGCCTTATGTTTTGATCAACGCCGAAGGTATCACGCTGATCACACCGCGCGCAGATATGGGGCAGGGAAGCTACTCGGTTCAGGCGGCGTTGATCGCCGAAGAGCTGGATGTCGAACTTGACCAGATCAGGGTCGACCCCGGCCCGCCCTCGAAAGCCTATTACAATACCGCGCTGGCGAATGACGCGGTCCCGTTTCCAAGCACCGATCAAAGCATGGCCGCCAATGCGATGCGCGGGACCGTTGATGCGATCATGAAATTCATGGGAATGCAGTTGACAGGTGGATCAACCACTGTGCCCGATGGATACGAGAAGCTGCGCGTGGCCGGAGCGGTCGCCCGCGAAACGCTCAAGGCTGCGGCAGCCCAACAAAGCAGGTTGGCCGTTTCACAGTTGAAAACGGAACGCGGAGCGGTGGTGTTGCCCGATGGCGAACGCATTCCGTATCGGGCGCTGGCCGCAGCAGCTGCCCAGATTGATCCTGTCACTGATGTCACCTTGCGCCCATCGACCCAGTGGCGCCTCGTGGGTAAACCCATGCAGCGGGTTGATATGGTAAGGAAATCCACTGGCAGCCAAAGCTACGGGATTGACCAGCGGATGGAGGGGATGGTCCATGCGGCCATCCGTCTGAACCCGCGCAAAGGGGGCGAGGTCGTCAGTTATGACGCCACGACCGCTGAAACCATGCGCGGCGTTGAACATGTTATTCCAGTAACCGGTGGTGTCGGCGTGATTGCGGACAATACCTGGCGGGCTTTTCAGGCGGTGGATGCCATCGATATCGAGTGGGGTCCGGCCCCATACCCCGCCGCGCAGGACGAACACTGGCAGGCGTTGGCCGATACGCTGGACACGGCCAATCCTGATGGTCAGCCCCGCGACGATGGAGATATGGATGCCGTCACGGCCACGATCGAGGCCGAATATCGCGCGCCCTATCTGGCCCATGCCCCGCTGGAGCCATTGAACGCCACGGTGCTGGTGACAGCTGCCCGCGTGGATGTCTGGACCGGGAACCAGATCCCGCGAATGTCACAGGCCAGCGTGGCCAAGATGACGGGCGTTTCGGTTGAAGATGTGCATGTGCATATCCTGATGATGGGCGGCAGTTTTGGACACCGTCTGGAAGACGAAGTGGTGAAGCGCTGCACCGAACTGGCGATGGCACTTCCGGGCACGCCGGTCAAGCTGACCTATAAGCGGGAAGAGGATACGGCGCAGGATTACACCCGCCCGATTGCATTGATGCGCGGGCGTGGCGCTGTTGAAGACGGCAAAGTTGCTGCGATGGAAATCCGGGTTGCCAGCCCCTCTGTGCTGGATAGCCAGATGGGCGAACGGCAAGGGCTGGGCTTGCCCGGTCCTGACAGCACGATCACGCAGGCCTTGTGGGACCAGCCCTATGCCATTCCGCATTACCGTATAACAGGCTATCGCGCGCCAAAATTGGCGCCGGTCAGTTCGTGGCGGTCCGTTGGCGCGTCGCAGAATGCGTTTTTTCACGAGAACTTTTTGAACGCTTTGATCCATTCCGCGGGCGCTGACCCGGTCGAGGAGCGCCTGCGCTTGATGACGGACCTACCCTCGCGCAAGGTATTGGAAGCCGTGGCCGAAATGTCGGACTGGGGCGGATCGTCTGGTGCAAACAAGGCGCGTGGCGTGGCGTTCAGCTTGTCCTTTGGCACACCCGTCGCCGAGGTGATCGAGATCAGCAACACGGAAAACGGCATCACACTGGACAAGGTTTGGGTCGCTGCCGAGGTGGGGCGTGTCGTCGATCCGACAAACTTTGAGAACCTCGTTCAAGGCGGCGTAGTCTGGGGGCTGGGTCATGCGATCAATAGCCAGATCACCTATGCCGATGGCGGGGCCGAGCAGGAAAACTTTTTCGATTTCGAAGGATTGCGCAACTATCAAGCGCCCGAGATTTTCGTGCGAGGATTGGAGAACCGCGATTATGTCACGGGGATCGGCGAACCCCCGGTGCCACCAGCCGCCCCCGCCTTGGCCGAGGCGATCTTTCAAGCCACCGGAGAGCGCCCGACCGAGATGCCGTTTGCCAACAGATTCACATTCGTCTGACCAACCCTCCATCACTCACGGGGTCAGACAACAGCGCGCTCGCCGGCAACGGCGGGCGCGTTCGAATTTGGTGGTGGGGTCAGCAAACAGGGGCGTTGCCCCTCTGCGCTTGCGCGCATTCACCCCAGGATATTTTGGGCCAGAAGAAGGTTTGGAGAACTCCGAGTTGGCGTGTCGGACCTAGCGACCGCGCCGGTTGCGCCCCGCCCGCTGGCCCGGTTTCCCCGCGGTTGAACGCCCTTTTGCTTTCTGGGCGGCGTCGCCTGCCGCCTCGATCGCGGATTGGCGGGCGAGGGGGTCATCGGCGATGGCGAGTTCGACGGCTTCCAGGCGGTGAACCTCGTCGCGCAGGCGGGCGGCTTCTTCGAATTCGAGGTTTTCGGCGGCCTTGCGCATTTTGGCTTTCAGGCCCTCAAGATGCGCAATCAGGTTGTCCCCGATCATCGGTTTGTCGATGGTGGCGGTGACGCGTGACATGTCGGTGTCGCCGTCGTACAGACCGGACAACACGTCATCGACATTCTTTTTCACGGTCTCCGGCGTGATGCCGTGCAGCTTGTTATAGGCTTTCTGTTTCTCACGCCGCCGGTTGGTTTCGTTCAGCGCACGCTCCATCGAGCCGGTGATGCGATCCGCATACATGATGACGCGGCCTTCGGCATTGCGCGCGGCGCGGCCGATGGTTTGCACGAGTGAGGTTTCCGAGCGCAGGAACCCTTCTTTATCCGCGTCCAGAATGGCGACCAGACCGCATTCCGGGATGTCGAGACCTTCGCGCAGCAGGTTGATACCGACCAGCACGTCAAAGGCGCCAAGGCGCAGGTCGCGCAGGATTTCAATGCGTTCGATCGTGTCGATATCCGAGTGCATGTAGCGCACGCGGATCCCCTGTTCGTGCAGGTATTCGGTCAGGTCTTCGGCCATGCGTTTGGTCAGGGTTGTGACCAATATTCGCATGCCGCGCGCGGCGACCTTGCGCACCTCGTCGAGCAGGTCATCGACTTGCATGTCCACGGGGCGAATTTCGACTTCAGGATCCACAAGGCCGGTGGGACGGATCACTTGTTCGGCAAAGACCCCTCCAGTTTGTTCCAGCTCCCAACTGGACGGCGTGGCGGACACGAAGATAGATTGCGGGCGCATCGCATCCCATTCTTCGAATTTTAACGGACGGTTGTCCATGCAAGATGGCAAGCGGAAGCCATGTTCGGCCAGCGTGAATTTTCGGCGATAGTCGCCCCGATACATGCCGCCGATCTGTGGCACGGAGACATGGCTTTCATCGGCAAAGACGATGGCATTGTCTGGGATATATTCAAACAGCGTAGGGGGCGGTTCACCCGGCGCGCGGCCTGTCAGGTAACGCGAATAGTTTTCGATGCCGTTACAGAAGCCGGCGGCCTCTAGCATTTCAAGATCAAACTTGGTCCGCTGTTCAAGGCGTTGGGCTTCCAGCAGCTTGCCTTCTTCTTCGAACTGGATCAGCCGCACGGCAAGCTCTTGCTTGATGTTCTGGATCGCTTGTTTCAGCGTCGGCGTGGGCGTGACGTAGTGTGAGTTTGCGTAGACGCGCACTTTCTCAAGTGTGTCCGTCTTCGCTCCGGTCAATGTATCGAATTCGGTGATGGCTTCAAGCTCTTCCCCAAAGAAGGATAGCCGCCAGCCGCGGTCTTCCAAATGGCTGGGCCAGATTTCCAGACTGTCGCCACGCACCCGAAACGATCCACGCTGAAACGCGTTGTCATTGCGTTTATATTGCTGGGCCACCAGATCACGCATGACCGATCGTTGGTCATAGTCTTTGCCGACCGTGATGTCCTGCGTCATGGCGGTGTAGGTTTCGGGTGAGCCGATGCCGTAGATGCAGCTGACCGAAGCCACGATAATCACATCATCACGTTCGAGAAGTGCCCGCGTGGCCGAATGGCGCATCCGGTCGATTTGTTCATTGATCTGGCTTTCTTTCTCGATAAAGGTGTCAGATCGCGCGACATAAGCTTCGGGCTGATAATAATCATAGTAACTGACGAAATATTCGACCGAATTGTCGGGGAAATACCCTTTCATCTCACCATAAAGCTGGGCGGCAAGGGTCTTGTTGGGGGCAAGGATGATCGCGGGGCGCTGGGTTTCTTCAATGATCTTGGCCATGGTGAAGGTCTTGCCGGTGCCGGTCGCGCCCAACAGCACCTGATCGCGTTCACCAGATTTTATACCGCCCACCAGTTCAGCGATGGCCGTGGGCTGATCGCCCGCGGTTTTGAAGGGGGTATGCATGACAAAGCGCTTGCCGCCCTCAAGTTTGGGACGGGCGGTTGGGGCAAGCGTCGGGTTGGTCAGCGGGCTGTGGGTCATGCGAATCCTTCCGCGCATTAGAATGGTCACATTTTGTTCTTCTTCAAGAGGTAAGGATTACTTTACCTTTCCCTCCCCATAATTAGCGAATTGAGCGAAATGCCTGCATTTCGGACTATAGGGTTCAGATAGTGGCCTTCGGATATGTGAAGGCATTTACCAGTAGGCAACCATAGGTTGCACCAGTGAAAAGAGGAGCGTAAGGCCCCTTTTTGATCTCGGCTATCTAAACATCAGAAAATAAAGAAGAAAAAATATATAATCGGCTATTTTTTCTTCAAAATATGCAACTAAAAGTGTTTTTAGCTCTTGCTCGCGCTTGGACATCACGCTAGGTTTGTCTTGCAAGCAGCAGAACGGACTGCCGGTGGCGACGATACACCCACCCCACCCCTCGCTCCCTCGGAGCTACCGGCAGCCACTCTGATTTCTCAAAACCACCACTCACGATGCGCTTCCGGCCCGCAGTTGGGCTGGAAGCCACTGGTGCTGCTGCCGGCATCGAATTCCAATTTTGCTTGAATTACATCCACGCATCCCTGATAAACCGCTCAGGCTTTCAAGGAGATCCCAGATGCGCGCACGTATCTATCAACCCGCTCGTAACGCCATGACTTCAGGGCAGGCTAAAACAAAGGTTTGGCTGCTGGAATATGCTGCGGATGAGGCGCGAGACGTGGATCCATTGATGGGTTGGACCAGTTCGTCGGATACACAAAGCCAGGTGCGGCTGAAATTTGATACGAAAGAGGCTGCTCTGAACTATGCCCGTGAACGCGGTATCGAAGCCATTGTTCAAGAACCGCACAAGCGTCGGCCGAACATCCGTTCCGGCGGCTATGGGGACAATTTTGCCACCAATCGTCGCGGCCCCTGGACCCACTGACACTGTGAATCGGGTCAAAGCTGTCTCGAAATCGGGGTAAAGTTCCTGCGAAACACCGCCCGGATCAATAGGTTGGTCTCGTGGCCGAAGCGCACACAATAGTTGGAGTCATAGGTGACCGACCGGGTCGCCTTCTTTGTCTGTGTTGAACAGAGAGTCATTCCGATTGATCTCACACGATCCATCATTCGCAGCGAATGTTTCGAGGAACGGAGAGGAAAGAGGGCGGCGACAAGGCACCAAAGATGCGCTTGAACTTTACCGTCCGGTGATTGTGCGACTTCAGCACAATGAGCTGCGGGCGGAAGATAGTTGCACCATCATTCACCAGATCTCTCATCAACCGCGGTTTTGCGGGTGATTTGCGGTCCTTGGTCTGTTTCGACGGTGCGATGCAAGGGGTTGTCACCTGTAAAGCAATCTGCCACGTCGTCCGATGAGGGCATCCGCGCAACGTCATTTCATCGTCCACACGTTCGATACTGTTCAACCAAGATCCAGCAACACGCGAGTCATCATGGCATCGCAGGCCTGAAGCTCGGAAAGAGCTAAACCCTCGTCGGGTTTGTGCCCGTCGGCCGCCATATTACCCGGGCCGACAACCACAGTATCCAAACCCAGTTCCGCGAAAAAACCGGCCTCGGTACCAAAAGCAACCTTTGTGACTTGATCGGTCGCGGCGAAGGACAAAGCACGATCAACTGCGGGGGCATCACGCGACGTATCCAACCCGAAATAGGCAGGTCCCTCGGTAATCCTGACCGCGTTTGCATTACCAAACATCTTGCCGACTTTATCAGCCGATTGTTGAATTTGGGCGCGAATGCTTTGCACAGGAAGGTTGGCCAGATGGCGAAACTCCATTTCGATCTGCGCAAGGTCTGGCACGATGTTCAACGCCTTGCCCCCGGTGATCCGCCCGACATGCACGGTCGAACAGGGGATGTCATAGGCGTCGTCCGTTGGCCCCTTGGCCAATTCCTCCTGAAGGGCGCGCATCTCGTCAACAAAACTTGCGGCCACGTGGATTGCGTTCACGAAGTTCGGCGCCAGAGCGCTATGGCCCGACTGGCCGAGGCAATCGACGCGCAGCGCGACCTTGCCCTTGTGCCCCGTCGCCACCTGCATTGAGGTCGGTTCGCCAACAATCACCATGCGCGGCCTGCCCAGGAGTGGCGCGAGGGTGGACATCATGTCGCGAATACCGACGCAGCCGACCTCTTCATCATAGGAAATCGACAGGGTCAGGGGTGCCGAAAGTGGGGTGTGTTGCGCCTGCTCGGCCAGCGCAAGGGCCGAGGCCAGAAACCCTTTCATATCCGTGGTGCCCCGCCCGACAAGCCGGTCTGCCCGCCGGGTCAGCGCAAAAGGCGGGCTGGACCAGTCCTGCCCTGCCACCGGGACAACATCGGTATGCGCCGACAGACAAATGCCACCATCGCCGGGTCCGATCCGGGCAAACAGCCCGGCCTTCTTGCCGCAGGGTGACGGGATGCGCGTTACCGCGAACCCGGCCATGTGCAGAAGGTTCTGAACATAGTCGATCAGGTCCAGATTGCTGTCGGCGCTGACAGTCGGAAACCCAACCAGCCGCTCAAGAATGTCGAGTGTGCGGTCCATATCGCCTCTTTCTTCGGCACCTGTATCCTGACCGATCTGCGGGGAAAGGAACAGGCGCGTTCAATCCACGGCCAGCGCGGTAATTTCGCGGCGGAAGGGCAGCGCGTCGCCAATATCCTCGCTGTCCAGTTCACGTGCATAGCGGTGGCCCGCATAGGTGGCCCATGCAATTGGGCCGGGTGCATTGGCGTCACCGATCAGTTTGACTGACTTGATGCCCGCATCTGCCCACTCGGCCTCGCGTGCCTTCAGGTCGTTGTAAACGCTGTTGTTTTCGAGTTTGGACGAAACGAGCAACACGCCATCACATTCAATCGCCCGCCGCTGGTCAGTGAACATACAATTGGTTTCGACATGATCCTTGCCGATGGACATGACGCCGCGGTTCAGTTCGATTACAACGCCCATTCCAACCAGACGACGGTGGATTTCGTGCTGCTCCAACGTGTTCAGTGTCCATTCGCTGACATAGGCGGCGGGTGTCACCAGTGTCACCGTGCAACCTTTCTGGATCAATAGCTCGGCCATCACGCCACCCATATAGTAGTGGTCATCATCATAGATCACCACGTGACCTGAGGGGGCTGCCCCATCCATCAGGTCGTCGGGGGAATAGAGCGGCATGGCCGCGTCCGTCGGAAAGGGGATCACATGCTGCCGCGCAACCCCGTCGCGGCGCCACTTGGCCCCGGTCGCGATGCAGACATTTTCGAACCCGAACTCCAAAATGCTCTCGGCATCCAATTCACTGTCGAAATAGGTTTCGACATTGGGTTTTTGTCCGATCTGATATTCGCGGTAGTCCACCACGCGGCCCCAGGCCGACAGGCCGGGCAGCAACCGTTCGCGGGAGACACGCCCCCCGATGGCGGTGCCGGATTCGGCCAGGGCCACGTCATAGCCACGCGCGGCCAAGGCGCGCGTTGCCTCAAGCCCGGCAGGACCCGCGCCGACGACCAGCACGTTCGAGCTGTCGCCCTTGGCGTTCATTCGTTCCGGGTGCCAGCCCTTGCGCCATTCCTCCATGAAGGTGGGGTTCTGGGTGCAGCGGCTGATCGACATGGTCATGTCGCCAGTGATGCAGATGTTGCAGCCGATACATTCGCGGATGTCTTCGACCCGGCCTTCCTCGATTTTCTTCGGAAGGAAGGGGTCTGCAATCGAAGGGCGGGCGCAACCGATGAAATCCAGCGTGCCGGTGCGCACCATCTTGGCCATGACGTCGGGGCTGGTGAAGCGCCCGACACCGACGATGGGCTTGTCCGTCAGCTCGTGAATGCCCTTGACCAGTTGTTCCTGTGCGGCCTCTTCCTTGAAGCGGGACGGACCCGAGCAATCTTCCCACGTGCCTTGCGCCAGATCCCAAAGGTCAGGCAGGTTGCGGTTCATTTCGACGAACTCGCGCACTTCGGCGTTTGAAAAGCCAAGCTCTCCGATGGTTTCGTCCAGCGACACGCGCAGTGTGATGCCCATCGAGTCGCCAACAGCGTCCTTGATGTCGGCGATCACCTCGTTCACGAAGCGCGACCGGTTTTCAAGACTGCCACCATACTCATCCGTACGGTGATTGGTTGCGCGGCTCAGGAAGTGTTGGAAGATGCCGAACCCATGCGCGCCGTAAAGGCAGATCAGGTCAAAGCCCGCGTCTTGCGACCGTTTCGCTGCGTTCACGAACCAGCGGCGCAGATCGCGGATATCGCTTTTGTCCAGCGCGCGCGCCTGCACAGGGTCGTTGGTAAAGGTGCGGATGGGTTGGGCGGATACCGCCAGCGGCACCTCTTTCGTATAAAGGTTCGGTCCATTGACGCCCGAATAGGCCAATTGGATCCCCGCAAGCGCGCCATATTCCTTCATCCGCTCGGACATCTTGCGCAGCATTGGGATATCTTTGTCTTCCCACAGGCGCAGTTCGATGAACGGGGTGATTTCCGAGGTGTGGTGCATCTCGGTCTGTTCGGTGAAAATCACGCCCCAGCCGCCTTCGGCCTTGGAGCGCCGCATCTCGGCCGCCGCAGACGGATCGCGATACCCGCCGCCATTGCAATGGGGCACCTGATAGAACCGGTTCTTGGCGGTCACCGGCCCGATCTGCATGGGCTCGAAAAGGACGTCATAGCGTTTGTCGCGCACGTTTCATTCTCCTGTCAGGATCGCGTTGTCCGGCCAGCGTGACAGATGATCGGGTTAGGTAAAAGTCGAGGTTGCGAAAGCGTGGGTTAGGTTGGGGTTAAGCCCCGGCGTCGATGGCCTGACCCGGGTAATTCCAACCGCAGATCACCTCGGAGGCATGGGTGATGAAGGCGTTGACGGTCAACACATTGCGCGCGCCTTCGGGGATGATCAGGCCCAGTCGCATGGGGCGCTGTTCACCTTTCAACGGAATGAACACCAGCCGCCGCCCATCGGGGGAAAGGTCAGAGAAGGGGCGGATATTGGCAATCGCATAACCAAACCCGTTGGCCACCAGCGACCGCATCACCGCCATATCACGGGTGCGTTCGACAATCTTGGGTTTGCGCCCGGTCTGATCGAAGAAGCTCAGGAAATAATCGCTGCTCAGCGGCAGGTCGAGCAGCACCATCGGATAGTCCAGAAGCTCTTCGATATCGACCTCGTTTTGCCGCGCGAGGGGGTGGCCTTCGGGCACCATGGCATAGGGTGGCAATGTGCGTAGGGGTACGAATTCAAGGTCAGGCGGTATCTCGAGATCATAGGACAATGCCACGTCGATCTGCGCGCGGCGAAGCCGTTCGATCAAGTTCAGTTGGTCGGTTTCAATCTGGCTGACGCGGGTGTCCGGATAGGTCAGTTCGAATTGGCGTCGGATTGCAGGCAAAAGCATCTGCGCGAACGTCACCAGACAGCCGATGTTCAGCGGACCCTGAACATTGCCGGAAATATCCCCCGCCAGGCGGTTCAACGCCTCGGCCTCGACCAGCACTTTCTTGGCCTGCACCATGAACTGGCGCCCGGCTTGCGTCAGGCTTAGCCCATGGGCGTGTTTGCGCACGAAAAGGGGCAGGCCAAACTCGTCTTCCAACTGCGAGATTGCAGCCGAGATCGAGGGCGATGAGACGTTCACCCGTTCGCTGGCCTGCGAGATCGAGCCTTCCTCGCCCACGGCGACGAAATATTCCAACTGACGAAGAGTGAACCGCAAAGCCATCGTGCGATTATGCCCGACGGTTCAAGGGGTTCAAGCTTTATACTTGATCCACGTGGTCTTGAGCGCGGTATATTTGTCAAAGCTGTGCAGCGACAAATCACGCCCGAAACCCGATTGCTTCATCCCGCCAAAGGGCGTCTGCGCGGAAAGCGCATCCACCGTATTGACCGATACGGTCCCAGCAAAAAGCTTGTCAGACACCCTGAGCGCGCGGCTTAAATTGTCGGTCCAGACCGATGCGGCCAGACCATAGACGCTGTCATTGGCCATCGTGACCGCCTCGTCTTCCGTATCGAACGGGATGATCGACAGGACAGGGCCGAATATTTCGTCGCGCGCCAGAGGATCGTCGTGGCGCACATCGTCAAAAATCGTGGGCGGCACAAAGCACCCCTTGCCATCGACATAGGCACGCGCGCCACCAGCCACGAGATTTGCGGTCTTCTTGCCACCTTCGACAAAGCGCATGATGTTCTCGGTCTGCTTCTCGTCCACGATGGCGCCCATTTTGGCGGCAGGGTCCAAGGGGTCGCCCGGTTGCATCGCTTCGGCCCGCGCAATCATTTTTTCGACAAAGGCGTCCTTGACCCCACGTTCGACATAAAGCCGCGAGTTGGCCGAGCACACCTCGCCCTGATTGAAGAAAATGCCGAAGGCCGCCATGTCCGCCGCCGTGTCCAGATTTTCGCAATCGGCAAAGATCAGGTTGGGGCTTTTGCCACCAGTTTCGGGCCAGACCTGTTTCAGGTTCGACTGGCCCGAATACTCCATGAATTTCTTGCCAATGGCGGTTGACCCGGTGAAGGCCAGACAGTCCACATCCATATGCAAGCCAAGCGCCTGCCCGGCGGTGTGGCCAAAGCCCGGCACAACGTTCAGAACCCCGTCAGGCAACCCCGCCTCGGACGCAAGTTCAGCCAGACGCAGGGCGGAAAGCGGCGATTGCTCGGCGGGTTTCAGAACCACCGAGTTACCTGCCGCAAGTGCTGCTGCCGACTTCCAGGTGGCCATGTCCAAAGGGAAGTTCCACGGTGTCACCGCACCAACCACACCAAGGGGCACGCGCGACACCAGTGCCAGATCACCGGGGCCGGTGGGGGCGACCTCATCATAAATCTTGTCAATTGCTTCGGCATACCATTGGAAGAAATGCGCAGACCCCGGCGCGTCAATGGTTGCGGCATCCGTGACCAGTTTGCCCATGTCCAGACTGTCCAAAAGCGCCATTTCTTCAAGGTTTTCCCGGATCAGATCGGCCAGTTTCAACAACACTGCCTTGCGATCCCCGGCGGCCGTGCGGGACCATGATCCGGCCTCGAAAGATTTGCGCGCGGCGGCGACGGCCAGATCCACATCTGCCGCATCGCATTCGGCGACCGGGGTCAGCACCTCGCCCGTTGCCGGGTTGATGCTGTCAAAGGTCTTGCCTGACACCGCATCGACGAATTTGCCGTCAATGAAGGCCTGATTGCGAAAGCTCAGCGCCGCGGCGCGGGATTTCCAATCTTCAAAGCTATAGTCCAACATCATGTCACCCCTTGATTAATCGTCGCCCGGCACGCCGTAAGATGGCGCCTCGCGCGGGTCGAGCGCGCGTTGGACATAGGCGTCCAATTGCGGCTTGTAGATGTCCCAGGCGGTGGCGACCGCCTCGATCGGGCAGTCCTCGGTCCAGTCGCAGCGCAGGTCGGCCACCGGCCACGCCACCTTGTCAACCAGCATCATGCCCGCCGAATGCACCGGGCCGGCTTCGCCACCCGCGGCCAGACCTGCGCGCATCGCGGCAATCAAGCGATCACCCAGATGACCCGTGCTGGATAGAAATCCGTCCACGATGGCCTGCGGCACGCCGTCATTGGCAAGAAGATTGCCACCCGAGGCGACATCCTGCCCTTGCGCTTGTGTCCAGATGCCAAGGCTGTTCGGGCCCGAATGGATCGCCGTTGCGCCCTGTTTGTCTACTGCCAGAACCTGCCGGTATTCGATATGTTTACCAAGGTCTTTGACCCCCGCAATCGCTTCGCCCGCGCTCATGCCGCCTTGCATCAGGTCAAGCGCCAAGGGGCCAAGTGTCGGGTCGGTCACGTTCTGTGAGGCCACCGCACCAACGCCTGCCCGCGCATACGCGCAGCGCGCGGCGACGGCGGGCGAGGAAGACGAGATGGCCACGCCAAACATGCCGGTATCAGCGCAGCGGGCGACAAGGGAAAAGGTCATGCGGTCACTCCGGTATGACGGCGGTGCCGTCGATTTCCACAAGCCATTCGGGCCGTGCCAGGGCCTGCACCACCAACCCGGTCGAGACGGGATGCACGCCTTTGATATATTCGCCCATGGTGCGATAGACATCCTCGCGGTGGCGCACATCGGTGATATAGACGACCACTTTCACAAGATGCTCCATCGTTCCGCCCGCTTCTTCGATCAGTTGTTTGATGTTTTGCATGACCTTGCGGGTCTGCTCGACCGGGTCGTGACTGTCGATGCTCACAGCGTCATCAAGGTTCTGCGGGCACTGCCCGCGCAGCCAGACTGTCTTGCCGCCGTGGGTGACGACGGCCTGACACAGATCGTTGTCGAGGTTCTGTTCCGGATAGGTGTCCGACGTGTTGAATTTACGAATGCGGGTATGGGCCATGGGGGCTCCTGTCAGGTGTCAATGTCGGGCGGGCGTAGTGGACGATGTAATCCTTGACCATTTCTGATCCCGATTGCTTCACTTTATTGCGCGGCTGACTGTATCGGCGCGGCCATGCCGTCATAGTCCAGATAGGCCTGTTGTGTGGCGATCTGATCGGCGATGTGTTTTGCGTCATGCCAGACCCCCCACAGGAAGGTGGATCCGCGACGCGACTGCCACGGAAGGCCCAGGAAATAGACGTCCGGCACAACCGAGACTCCACGCTGGTGGATCGGCGCGCCTTTGTCATCAAACGCGTCAAACTTCATCCAGCTGAAATCCTGCCGAAAGCCAGTGGCCCAGATGATCGTGGTGATACTTTCTTTTGCAAGGTCAATCGACCGAATCGGGTTGGTCAGGCAATCGGGGTCGGGCCACATCTCGCGCGCTTCCGGTTCTTCGGGAAGCTCAAGGCCCGTGCGCGCCACGTAAGCGTCTGCGGCGTCCAGCATCTCGTCATAATTGGCGTCACCGGCTGCGATATTGCGTTGCAGATCATCACGAAAGCTCAATGTCCCGTTCTCAAAACGATCGGTCAGGCCCAGAAGGGTGACGCCTTCGCTCGCCAGTCGGCGGAAATCCATGGTCAGGCCACCGTAAGCTCCACTGACCGAGATCGTCACATGTTCCGTCCCAGGCTTTTGCGCAGACATGTCCCACAGACCAAGAACGCCCAGCCACCAAACGAAGTCGCGCCCGCGATAGCGGCGCGGCGGGCGGTCATGCGGCCCGACAGACAGGAACACCTTGCGGCCAGCGCGGTTCAGCTCGTCTGCGATCTGCGCCCCCGATGATCCCGCACCGACCACCAACACCGCTCCGTCCGAGAGCCGCGAGGGGTTCCTGTAATAAAACGAATGAATCTGATCGACCCCGGCCTGTTTGGGCACGATCGGTGGGATCACCGGATGTTGAAACGCGCCGGTGGCGGCAACGATCCGTTTGGCTTCGATCACACCGTCCGAGGTTTCGACCCGAAAGCCTGCACGGTCGCCAAGACGTTCGGCCTGCAACACCTCGACCCCGGTGCGGATCGGGGCATTTACCATCTGCGCGTATTCTTCCAGATAGTCCGCAACCCGATCTTTGGTCACGAACTCGTCCGGATCACAGCCTTTGAACTCAAGACTGGGAAACCGGTCGTGCCACGCGGGGCCATTGGCAACCAAGGCGTCCCAGCGGCCCGACCTCCACGCCTCGGCGATCCGGTTTTTCTCAAGCACCAGATGAGGGACACCGCTGTTTCCCAGGTGTTCGCTCAGGGCGATACCGGCCTGACCGCCGCCAACAACAAGCGTGTCTATCGTCTCAACAGGCATAATAAATCCTCTCAATCTGTGCAGATGGGCGCGCAGGTGTGGACAGCGTCGCACCATGTTCGGCGTTCGCTCTACTTTGACATGAGGTGCTGTATGGAAAAGAACGATCTCCATCAGCTTTGATTAGGCCACGACTAATCATCGCAGATATTGAAAAGGTTGTGCCTAAGCCAAACTTCGCAAGATACGAATTTTTGTGCGGGGTCTGTGCCTCTACCTTGAAGCAGAGACTCGGAGGTCACAATGCGCGAACATTGCCATCCCCCATCCGGGGGACACGACATGATACCATTGCGAACGCTAGGGTTTTCCGGAAGCACGGAGAGCTCAAAATGAATGACGGCACCCAGATCGCAGTGGATGTCCGCGACGCGGTGAAGCGCTATGGCGAGTTTACAGCCTTGCAAAAAATATCACTCGGTATCCGTGACAACGAGTTTTTCACACTGCTTGGACCATCAGGCTGCGGCAAGACAACGCTTCTGCGGATGATCGCAGGGTTCGAGGATGTGACCGAGGGCGCCATTTTCCTTTACGGAGACGAGATCGTCTCCCTGCCGCCGCACCATCGACCCGTGAACACTGTTTTCCAGAACTATGCGCTGTTTCCACATATGACCGTGCTGGACAATGTCGGGTTCGGGCTTGAGATGCGCGGCGCGTCCAAATCTGATGCCCGCAGTAAAGCTGGCGAGATGCTGGAGCTTGTGCAGCTGACGCAGTTTGCAGCGCGCAAACCGTCGCAACTGTCCGGCGGCCAGCAACAACGCGTGGCTCTTGCCCGCGCGCTTGCGCCATCGCCGAAAGTGCTGCTTTTGGACGAGCCGCTGTCGGCGCTTGACCTGAAACTGCGCAAATCCATGCAGATCGAGTTGAAGCACATACAGCGCGAAACCGGCATCACCTTCATTTTCGTCACCCACGATCAGGAAGAAGCACTGACCATGTCGGATCGCATCGCGGTGATGTCAGCCGGCAGCATGCAGCAATTGGGCGACCCCAAGGACATCTATGAACGCCCGCGCAATATGTTCGTGGCCGACTTCATCGGTGAAACCAATCTGCTGGAAGTGTCGGTGGACGCCATCAACAATGGGCGCGCCATCTGTCATCTGGGCGGCGGTCACGAGCTGACCTGTAACGCGGTCGACGAGGTAAGCGTCGGCTCTAGAGTGCATATGTCGGTGCGCCCGGAGCGCTTGTTTCTGTCCGAGGAGCCCACTGAATCGGAAAGCCTGAAAGGCACGGTTGTCGAAAACATTTTTATTGGCACCGACATCACCACGATGATCGACCTGCATGAAGGGCCGGATTTCACCGTTCGCACGTCTAACTCGGATCGCGGCATAAAGCGCATTTTTGATCCGGGCGCCGAGGTCTATGTCAACATGGAGGCAGGCTCGGCGCGCCTGTTGGTGGACTAGTGGCTGCCGGTGCTGCATCTGGCGGTTCCGCCGCCTCGGACACATATGCCGAGGCGCGCAATTGGCTTCTGCTGCCCAGCTGGGTCGTCATTGGCATTTTCGTGCTGGTCCCGGTCATCATGATGCTGGTCTATTCGTTCCTGACCAAGGAATTCAGGGGCGGCGTGATTTGGGAGTTTTCGCTGTCCGCCTATGACCAGTTCTTCTTTGATCGGGGGTTGTTTGGGGATGATGCCCCGAAACTAGAATGGACCTATATCGTGATCTTCTGGCGCTCGATCTGGCAGGCAGGCCTTGCGACCGTTCTATCGCTTCTGATCGGCTTCCCGACCGCGTATTTCATCGCAACCCGGCCTGAAAAGTCACGCGCAATGTGGGTGTTTCTGATCACCATTCCCTATTGGGTGAATCTGCTCATTCGCACCGTGTCGATGAAGTTTCTTCTGCGCGATCAGGGGCCGCTGAACGATTTTCTGATCAATATCGGCCTGATCGACAACCCACTGCATATCATCAACACCAATCTCGCTGTGCAGCTTGGCCTGTTCTACAGCTATCTGCCGTTCATGGTGCTGCCGATCTATGCCTCGGTCGAACGCTATAACTTCGCCCTCAGCGAAGCGGCGGCGGACCTTTACGCCACCAGATGGGTCACGCTGCGCCGCGTCCTTCTGCCAGCGGTGAAACCCGGCGTGATCGCAGGTTGTATCCTGGTCTTCGTCCCTTCGCTGGGTGCTTTTCTTGCGCCGGATCTTCTGGGCGGCGCCAAGAACTTCATGATCGGCTCGCTGATTGAAGAGCAGTTCAAGGGCAACGCAGGCAATTGGCCCTTCGGTGCCGCCGCCTCGATGATCTTGCTGACCATGGTTCTGATCATTCTTTTGATCTTCGCCCGTCAGCAACGCAAGGCGGAGGCAATATCATGAGCGCCAAGACTGACGTGAAAACCTATCCCGGTTTCAAGCTCATGACTTTGCTGTGTCTGGTCATCCTCTATGCCCCGCTGGTCGTCGTGACGGTCTATTCCTTTAACGCGTCGAAATCCATCACGGTTTGGGAGGGGCTATCGCTGCGCTGGTATGCGGATGTGTTTGTCGGGCCGGAAAGTGGCAAGTTCAAACAGGCGGCGATCAATTCGTTCACCATCGCGATCGTGGCGGCAACCATATCGACCACGATTGCAACATCTGCGGCGACAGCCATTGTGCGCGGCGGCAAGTTCCGCTTGCGCACAGCCTCGCTGGGTTTGATCAGCTTGCCCCTTATGGTGCCCGAGATCGTGACCGCGGTCGCCTTGTTGATCTTCTATAACTCGGTCGGGTTCACCCGCGGATACCTGACCATTCTTGTGGCACATATCGCCTTCTGTATCCCCTTCGCCTACCTGCCCATTCAGGCCCGGATGCAGGGGATCGAGGATACCTATGAACAGGCAGCGATGGATCTTTATGCCTCGAAGGCGCAGGCGTTCCGCCGGGTGCTGCTGCCGTTGATGATGCCCGGCATCATCTCGGGGTTCCTTCTGGCGTTCATCGTCAGCCTCGACGATTTCATCATCACCAATTTCGTCAAGGGCGCGGGGGTCGAAACCCTGCCCACGGCGATTTTTGGATCGGTGAAACAAGGGCTCAAGCCCAACATCATGGCGATTTCGACAATGCTGCTCAGCGTCTCGATCGTGATGGTGACGATTTCCTATTTCGTATCGAAATCGGACAACACAAAATAACTTAGCAGGGAGCTAACAATATGAAACTTCTGACACAATCTGCCATGGCGCTGGCCTTGATGGCCAATGCCGCCACCGCGGAAGGCGAGTTGGTCGTCTATCACTGGTTCGAATACATGCCGCAGGAGCTTTTGGACAAGTTCACGGCGGAAACCGGTATCAACGTCACCATGGACACCTACGACAGCAACGAGGCGATGTTGGCCTCGCTCAAGGCTGGTGGCATGGGCACCTATGACGTGGCGGTGCCCGGCGATTACATGGTTGCGATCATGGCGGGCGAGGGGCTTCTGGACACCATTGCGGACGGCGAGCTTGCCAACAAGGGCAACATAGCACCTGAATGGGCCGACCCCAGCTTTGACCCCGGCCGCACCCATTCGATTCCATATCAGTGGGGCTCGACCGCGTTTTCGGTGGATACCGAGGTCTATGGTGGTGACATCAACACAACCGATATTCTGTTCAACCCACCGGCAGAGCTTGCAGGCAAGATCAACATGCTGGACAGCCAGGGCGAGGTGATGGCGCTGGCATCGCTTCACATGGGCATTCCGCAATGCTCGTCCGACCGCGAGCAGTTGAAGGCGCTGAACGAGATGTTGATGAGTGCCAAGGAAAACTGGGCCTCGTTCAACTCGGATACCGCGAAGGAAGTGATGGTGTCGGGCGACGTGGCCGTGGGCATGATCTATGACGGATTCGGGGCCAAGGCGCGGGCGGAAAAAGCATCGCTGAAATATGCGTTCCCGAGCCAGGGCTATGTGGTCTGGATGGACAATGTTGTGCTTTTGAAAGATGCGCCAAACCGCGACAACGCACTGAAATTCATGGATTTCCTGCTTCAACCTGAAAACATCGCTGCGGTGTCGAACTATGCGCGTTATGGCGCAGGCGTCAGTGGCGTGGGTGAGTTCCTTGACCCGGAATTGGCCACGTTGCCCGAGGCCAACCCACCCTCAGAAGCCGGCCCGGGGGTCTTCATCGAGGTCTGTGACGAAGCCACGCAAGCAGTCTATGACCAGATCTGGACCAACGTGAAAAAGTAAGCTTGATCGTCTGGATTGAGGGCGGCCGGCAGGGCCGCCCTTTTGCTTGAAGGGGGTAAACATGGAAACGATTTTTACGGAAAAGCACCGCCTTAGAAACTCAAAGACCGAGCTTTTTGGTGGTCAACTTGTCGAACCGTTCGAACGCCCCTCGCGGGCGGAATATATCATTGAGCGCGTGCGCAAGGTTGATCTGGGTCCGGTGTCCGACCCCGATGACTTCGGGATGAACCCGATCCTTGCCGTTCATGAAGCGGGTTTCGTTGACTTTCTTCAAACCGCGTGGACGGAGTGGGTGGCCGAAGGGTTTCAGGGCGAAGCGATGACCACCGTCTGGCCCGCCCGCCGCATGTCCACCCGTATCCCCACACATATCGAAGGCCGGATGGGATACTATGCCCTGGCGTGCGAGACCTCGATTTCGGACGGGACTTGGGACGCGGCCTATGCCTCGGCTCAGGTGGCGCTGACCGGGGCAGAGCGTATCCGCCAAGGCGCGACCTCGGTCTTTGCGCTGTGCCGCCCGCCGGGTCATCACGCAGCCATTGACATGTTCGGCGGCTACTGCTTCCTGAACAACGCCGCGATTGCGGCGCAGCATCTGCTGGACAAAGGTGCCAAGCGCATCGCGATCCTGGACGTGGATTTTCACCACGGGAACGGCACGCAGGACATTTTTGACACGCGCAACGATGTGTTGTTTCTGTCGATCCATGGCGACCCGATGGATGCGTTCCCCCATTTTCTGGGCCACGCGGACGAGGTTGGCAGTGGCAGGGGCGAAGGTTTCACCGTGAACTATCCTTTGCCGCCTGGCACTGATTTCGCGACGTGGCGCGCAAGGCTGGCGGATGCGCTGGCGCGGGTCAAAGATTATGCACCCGACGTTCTGATCATCTCGCTTGGCGTCGATACGTTTGAAACCGATCCGATCAGCTTTTTCAAACTGACCTCGGATGATTTTATGGCCTATGGCGGCGATATTGCGGGGCTAGGCTTGCCCACACTTTTTGTGATGGAAGGCGGCTATGACATTGCTGAGATCGGGATAAACGCAGTGAATGTGCTTCAGGGGTTTGAAGACGGGGCATAATCCGGCAAGCTGCCGCCTGTGACCCAAAACGTGAAACTGACACCAGACAACATTATCCGGCTGACCGCTGCGATCAAGCATGTCGGGACGGCGGAATTTCCAGCACATTTCTGTGCCTTCTGCGCGGGCCTTGCTGGTGCAGATGCAGCATATCTTACTGCGTTTTTCGATGCGGACGGACCGGCCGAGATTTATTCGACCCGCAGCGATCCCGATACACTTGAGGCTCTTGCGCTTTACCTGGACGTCGCCTTCGTGCTCGACCCGTTCTACAAGCTGTTTCAGGCGAAAACGGGGGACCGTGTCGATGGGCTTGGCGATATTGCCCCGGACGATTTTCGACGCTCGGAATATTATGCGAAGTTCTTTCGTGCGGTAAAGCTGCGCGACGAATGCGGGGTGATGCTGCACCTGACGGATCAGGCCGCGCTGTTTCTGTCCTTGGGCGTTCGCGGCACGTCGCGTTTGCAAGTGGTGCGGCTTCGTGCCTGTCTGCCCGCAATCGGTGCCTTGGCACGGCGCCATTGGACCGTTCTGACGCCTGATCGCGTTGACGGCACCGGTCGACTGGCCGCCCACCTGGATCGCGCGTTCGAAGCGTTTGGCAGTTCGACCCTGTCCCCGCGCGAGGGCCAGATTGCGCGGATGATCCTGCAAGGCCATTCCTCGAAATCCATCGCGATCAGCTTCGACAACAGCCCGGAAACCATCAAGGTTCATCGTAAGCGCATCTATGCCAAGCTGGGCGTTGCCAGCCAGGGCGAGCTTTTGTCGCTGTTTTTGACAGCTTTGCGGCGGATGCCCGCGACGGCGACGGGTGATCCGCTGGCCTATCTCGACGCCACGCAGACCTGACGCCATTGCCAGTACCCCCTAGGGGTGACTGACCCGCAGTGGCAGGCTGCTGTAATTTAACGAGAACCGTTTCAGGCAAAGGAACCCTCGCCATGGCCACACAAGATGCAAATTCAGCATGGGCAAAGGACAAGGCACATGTGCTGCATCCCTACACCGATTTTGCGAGCTTCAAGGACGAGGGCAGTCAGGTCATCACGGGCGCGAAGGGCATGTATGTCACTGACAGTGACGGCAACCGACTTCTGGATGCCATTGCCGGGCTATGGTGTGTGAATATCGGACATGGACGACGCGAGATGGCGGATGCGATTTCGGATCAAGTCATGCAGATGCAGTATTACAACCCGTTTGGCCACTCGACCAATGAACCGGCTGCGGAGTTGGGCGCATGGTTGGCCTCGCACGCGCCAGGCGATCTGAACCACGTTTACTACACGACGGGCGGGTCCACCGCCAACGACGCGGCCATTCGGTTGGTGCATTACTATTTCACCATGAAAGGGCAGCATCGAAAGAAGAAGATCATCTCGCGGAATGATGCCTATCACGGGGCGACCTATGTCGCGGCGGAGTTGACCGGCATCCACGCCACCAAGATGAGCTTCGACAAAGTGGGCGAGCACTTTATCAACCACGTCTCGGCAGCCAACATGTATGCCAAGCCTGATGACGTGAGTGAAGAGGCATATTGTGATTATCTGGTGCGGGAATTCGAAAACCGGATCGAGCAGTTGGGTCCGGACAATGTCGCGGCCTTCATTGCAGAGCCGGTTATGGGAGCAGGGGGCGTATTGATCGCACCCAACGGCTATCATCGCCGCATGTGGGAGGTCTGCAAACGCCACGACATTCTTTATATTGCAGACGAGGTCGTGACTGCGTTCGGTCGTTTGGGCCACTGGTTCGCATCGGAGGATGTGTTCGATTATCAGCCGGATATTCTGGTCAGTGCCAAAGGGATCACATCAGGGTATGTCCCGTTGGGGGTGACGCTGATTTCGGACGAGATCTACGACGTAATCAGCCGTCCGCAATGCGAAGGCGGTGTTTTCTCGATGGGTCTGACCTATTTCGGGCACCCATTGGCGTGCCGCGCCGCCCTGACAAATGTCGAGATCATCGAGCGCGAGGGCCTGTTGGGCCATGCGCGCATGATGGGCGACCATTTCCAGTCTTCTGCCCAAAGGTTGAAATCGCTTGATCATATCGGAGATGTTCGGGGGCATGGGCTGATGCTGGCAATCGAATTGGTGGAAGACAAAGCAAGCAAAAAAGCCTTTCCGATCACCAAACAGGCAGGCGCGAACGTGTTCAAGAATTGTGTTAATGAAGGTGTTATCGTGCGACCGGTCGGAGATAAAATCATCCTCTCCCCACCTCTCGTGATCAACAAAGAAGAGATCGGAAAAATATTCTCTGTTCTGGGTCGCGCCATCAGTTCAATTTAGAGATGTCGAAAGCGCTTGATCACCCTGACGAATGAACGTTTTTACGGCTGGATATGTAGGATACGAGGCGTGCGACCAGACTGGTTCTTATCGTCCCAGAACGCAGCGTTGTGTTGCTGTCGAAAAGAGTACACAATCTTTGAGCACCAAGAGTCCCGGCAATACCAGTCGGATACAAGCGCGGCCGAACCGGACCCCATCTGTGTAACCCGCGACTCTGTCAAACGCTCTGTCTGGCCGCGTGTAAATGTTGGCCCGCGAGACCAGAGTGATCGAAAGGGAGCACATGTTCGATCTACACGTGCCATTCTTCAACCCGTTGTGGCGGCGTGTTGTCGTCGTTGCGATCTGCCTGGGATGGGCGCTGGTGGAGCTTGCGTTCGGTTCTGTCGGTTTCGCCGTGATTTTCGGGGCGGCCGGACTTTATACGGCACACCAGTTCTTTATTCGCTGGACCCAGACAGCAGAAAATGAAGACAGAAATGCCTGACCTGTTGAAACGCCCCTTCGGCACCCATGGCAAGGTGCACCAGATTACCCCTGAAAGCGCGGGTTGGCGTTATGTGGGGTTCGACCTTTATCGCCTGCGCGCGGGTGAGACTGCGGCCGAGGCCACCGGATCAACCGAGGTGATCTTGGTGATGATCGAAGGCAAGGCAAAGTTCACCGCCGCAGGCACCGATTGGGGGGAGCTGGGCACGCGCATGAATGTTTTTGAAAAAACCGCGCCGCATTGCCTTTATGTGCCCAATGACAGCGACTGGGCATTGGAATGCACCACCGACGCCACCATCGCCATCTGCAAGGCACCCGGCAACTCGGGCCACAAGGCACGGCGCATCGGCCCCGACGGCATTACCCTGACCAAACGAGGTGAGGGTACCAATACTCGCTTCATCAACAACATAGCCATGGAAGCTGAAGATTACTGCGACAGTCTGCTGGTCACAGAAGTGTTTACGCCCGCCGGCCACTGGTCCTCCTATCCAAGCCATCGGCATGACGAGGACGACTTCCCGCGCATCACCTATTTGGAAGAGACCTACTACCACCGGCTCAACCCCGCCAATGGCTTTGGTGTCCAGCGCGTTTATACCGATGATCTAGGGCTTGATGAAACCATGGCCGTCCATGACCACGAGGTCGTCTGCGTTCCCAAAGGACACCACCCGTGCGGCGCGCCTCACGGCTTCGAGATGTACTATCTTAACGTCATGGCAGGACCGCGCCGAAATTGGCGCTTCGTGGCAGCTCCCGAGGTTGAGCACTTGATGTGAGCGCCATGTGGAGAAATGGCAGAAAGCCTGTGGCTACACCCGCCTGCTAAAACGCCCTATGTCAAGGCGCTGACCCTGGCCTATACGATTGCAATCTTGTTGATGGTGGCCGGGCGGCGCGCATGATCTTGGCTTTCCGGTCCGAATGTCATCCGTTCCGCTCGATCATGGTCGCATCTGCCGTGTTGTCGATCATCCTGGCCCTGATGATCTTTTTGAACCTCCCGCACTCGGCGGCGGTGGTTCAGGGCGTCTCTTATGTCCCATGTCAGGAATTGCGTCCTTGGGACCTTTCACTGTAGCCTGAACCGCAGCACGGACTGGCATCGGGTCGGCGAGCATGATCACAGATATCGAAGACTACTTCGCGAAAGGATGCGGGCGTTGCAAACGTTTTGAGACGCTTGACTGTTCAACACAGGTTTGGGCCAACGGCTTGCGCGACCTGCGCCGCCTGTGTCGTGATGTTGGCCTGACCGAGCGCGTGAAATGGGGCCATCCATGCTATCTTAGGGGTGATCGCAACATCGCCATCATCGGCGCCTTTCGAAGCGATTTCCGCCTGACCTTCTTCAACGCTGCGCTGATGAAAGATCCGCAACATGTGCTTGAGAAACCGGGGCCAAATACTCAGAATCCCTGCCTTATCAGGTTCACCGCCACCGCGCAGGTTGCCAAGATGAATGCTGTTATTCGTTCATATCTGGCCGAGGCGGTATCCTACGCGGATGCGGGCGTTAATCCCCCCAGAACAGATACGACATTTGAGTTGCCGGACGAACTGATTGAGGTTCTGGCGGCCGATCCCGAACTTGCCGCCGCATTTGATGCGCTGACGCCAGGACGGCAGCGAAGCTATGTGATCAACCTCGGCGCTGCGAAACAATCCGCAACACGACTTGCACGTATTGACCGGTTTCGCGACAATATCATACTGGGCAAAGGCGCGAATGAAAGGTGACAAGCCGTCTGCTGGCGCGTTTCACAAGACCGACGCCAGAAACTCTTTCGCGCGTTTCGTTCGCGGGGCGTTGAAAATCTGATCCGGTGTGCCGGTCTCGATGATTTTGCCGCCATCCAGAACACAGACCCTGTCGGCAGCTTCCCTGGCAAATCCCATTTCATGGGTGGCAAGGATCATCGTCATATTCTGGGCTTTCAGCTTCAACAGCGTTTCCAACACCTCGCTGACCAATTCCGGGTCCAGGGCCGAGGTAACTTCGTCAAACAGCATGATTTTGGGCAGCATCGCCAGTGCACGGACAATGGCGACACGCTGTTGCTGACCACCCGACAATTGATCCGGATAGGCATTCATGCGGTCCCTCAGGTTGAACCGTTCAAACAGCTGTGTCACGTCCGGCAACAGATCTTTCCTTGACCGTTTGAATACACGGGATGGCGCAAGCAGCACGTTTTCGACTGCGGTCATATGCGGAAACAGGTTGAAACTTTGAAAAACCAGACCGATCTTGCGGCGAATGGGTTGCGGGGCGACACCCGGCAGTGAGATGTCGTGGCCGTCAAACCAGATCTCGCCCTCGTCAATCGGCTCAAGCAGGTTGATTGTGCGCAACAGCGTGGACTTGCCCGACCCGGACGCGCCGATCAGGCAGATCATCTCGCCTTCATTGACGTCCAGATCAATACCGCGCAGCACCTCTGTCGGGCCGAAAGATTTGGTGACGTTTGACAGGCGAAGAATGGACATCAACTGCGCGCCTTGTTCTGTTTCGCGATCAGATAGTCGGCAAATCGCGTGACGGGAATGGTCACGGCAAGGAAGATGATTGCAGCCCCCACATAGGGCGTGAAATTCGCCAGAAGCGATTTGTGCACACCGGCTTGGCGCAACAGCTCTACCGGGCCGATGAAGGACAGAAGCGCCACGTCTTTCTGCAACGCTACCAGCATGTTCATGTTGGCGGGCACGACACGGCGGATTGCCTGCGGCAGAACCACAAAGCGCATGATGTCGGAATGCGACAGGCCCAGCGATTTGGCCGCGGCCCGCTGGCTTTCATGAACGCTTTCGATGCCGGCGCGGAAGATCTCGGCCACATAGGCAGAATAGGTCAGGATCAACGCAAGCGAGCCCCAGATATAAGGGCTGTTCCATGGACGTTGCAGGCCAAGGCCGGGCACGCCGAAGCCGATCAGAAACACGATCAGGATAACAGGGACGCCGCGAAAAATGTCGGTGTAGAGCACGCCGAACACCCGCAGCGGAAACAGCGCAGGTGCGCGTGCGTCGCGGCACAGCGCGATGAACAGACCAAGAAAGGCGATGGCGGGCGTGCACCACAGGAAAATGGCAACATCCCAGCGAAAGGCGGACAACAGCGATGGGAAAGTCTTTGCAAGAATGTCCCAATCAAAGAAGCTGCTGCGCACACGATCCCAGCCCGGTGTCATCGGCAGAAGGATGACGATCAGGACCATCACAACAACAGTGCTAAGCGTCGCCACCGCCACCGATTTGCGCCGCGCCTTCTGTTCATAGATTTGGCGGGCCGTAAGGCCCGCGCTTGTGGTTTTCATGGAACGTGTCGTTACTTGATCAGCGGAACGCCGGTGGTTTCTTGCAGCCACTCGGCCTCGATGGCGGCGAGGGTTCCGTCATCCTTCATGGCTGACAAGGCTTCATCCACGCAGGCCTTCAGCGGGCTTCCTTCTTCCATCAGGATGCCGAATTGGTCGGGGTTCTCGCTGCGGTCGGCGGCGAACTGACCCAGAAGGGCACCGTCATCCAAGACCACGGCGCTGAGATAAAGTGCGGTCGGAAGGTCAAACAAGGCCGCGTCGATCTGGTTTGCCTTCATCGCCTCGACGACGTTCACGTTGTCATCATACAGAAGCGGCGTGTCCGCGGGTGCGATCGCCGAATTAACGGTTTCAAGCGCCGTGGTGCCCGCCATGACGCCCCATTTCAGGTCTTTCAGCGACGCAAGTTCGGCAGTGGCACCGCCGTCGATAGTGGGCTGGCGCACCAGAACGGCCATGGCTGCGGAATAATACGGTTCGGAAAAATCGACCACTTTCTCGCGGTCTTCGGTGATCGAGAATTGTTGCAGGTTCACGTCAAATTCTTTCGCGCCCGGTTGGATCGACTGGTCAAAGGTCGCGCGGGTCCAGACAACGGCGTCCTTTTCAAATCCCATACGCTTGGCGACTTCATAGGCGACGGCGGATTCAAAACCTGCGCCACTGGTCGGGTCGTCATCCATGACCCATGGGTAATAGGCGGGGTTGCCTGTCGCGATGGTCAGAACCTCGGGGGACAGGGTTTTACCGGCGGCGCAATGGGTGTCGGCAAGAGCAGAAGTTGCGCCCAGCAGGCTGAACATCAGGGCGGTTGTGAAAATCGGTTTCATCGGGAATCTCCAAATGGATGGCGCCCGTAACTTTAGGGCGGGCCGATCTTGACTGTCCAGATGAAGTTGAGATTTGAGGGCGGGAACATGGCTGCCCCCGCGTCAGGACAGGCGCGGCCGACGTTCCGACCGCGCCCGCGTTCATTCTTCGCGAAACGCCAGATCAAGGTAATCCGTGAAAGGCTTCAACAGATAGGACGCGGGGCTTTGCGCACCGGTCTGGATGAAGGCTTCGACGGGCATACCGGGTATAATCTCGTCCTCGCCCAGAAGATCAAAGGCGGCGGGATCGATTTCGACCTCGCCTGCGAAGTAGCGCTGTCCAGTTTGCTCATCCGTCATCGCATCTGCCGAAATCAGGCTGATTTGCCCGAACAACTCTGGCGTGGTGCGGGCATTGAAGGCCGGGAATTTCAGCACGGCTTCCTGCCCGACCGTTACACGGTCAATTTCCGCCGGGGCCAGTTGCACAGACACGATCAGCGGGCTGTTGTCCGGCACGATCGCGGCCACTTCGCCACCCGCAGGCACAACCGAACCGACGGTGAATACGTTCATGCCATAGACCACACCATCCACCGGGGCCTTCAGGTTCAACCGGGACAGTCGGGTTTCAACGGCGCGCAGTTTTTCCTGCAACTCTGCCTCTCGTGGTTGCAGGTTGCGCAGTTCTTCCTGTGCGCTTTCTTGCCGTTCTGACCGTGCCTTCAACCGCTCGATCTCGTAACCAGCGATGGCGTTCCGGGTGGCCGCAATCTGTGCCTCGGTCTCTCCGGACAGGCCATTGATCTGGGCAAGCTGTTTTTGCAAATCCAGAACCTGTGATCGTTCGGTCAGGTTTTTTTCCAACAAGTCCTGAAAGGTTTTCAGGTTGTTGTTCATCAGCGCGGCTTGCTCGCGGTTGGCGGTCAGTTGCTTTTCCAGACCGACAATCGTCGCTTCAGACTGCGCGCGCCGTTCGCGCAACTGATCGTCTGTCTGACTGAGCGTCGTGGCGCGAGTTTCGAACAGAGTTTGTTGCGTGTCCAGGATGCTTTGCAGGTCGGCATCGTCCTTGGCACCCGACAGAAGCGCCGGGCGGAACGTGATTTCTTCGGCTTCAACCGCTTCTGCGGACAGCCGGTCGATATTGGCCTGCACTTCAAACAGGGCGTGACGGATGATGTTTTGTTCAGACCGCAGTTCGGCGTCATCAAGCAGGATAATGGTTTCCCCCGCTTTGATGGTATCGCCGTTGCGCACAAGGATTTCCGCGACCACACCGCCATCCGGGTGTTGCACCACTTGTTTGCGCTGATCCACTTCGACGTAGCCCGATGCCACAACCGCCGCGTTGATGGTCGAATAGGCACCCCAAGCCACCAGTCCGCCCAACCCGATGACAAGCGCCCAAAAGCCCTGTTTTACATAAGTTTTTGCGTTCCAATCACTGGGCATGTTCAAGCCTCCGACCTTGCTGTGCCGGCACCACGGCCGGGCTTTTTCTGACGAATTTGTCCAGAACCTCCTGGCGCGGGCCAAAGGCACGCATCTTGCCACTGTCGATGAGAAGCACCCGTTCGCATTGCGCCAGCGCCGAGGGCCGGTGTGAAATGATCAGGACCGCCTGACCAGCCTCTTTTGCGTCCGAGATCGCCTGATTAAGTGATCGAACCCCGCTGTCATCCAAACTGGAATTGGGTTCGTCAAGGATCAGAACCGCAGGGTCTCCGAACAGCGCACGGGCCAGGCCAACCCGCTGGCGCTGCCCGCCGGACAGACGACTGCCGCCGTCGGAAATAACCGTGTCATAGCCATTGGGAAGACCTAGGATCAGGTCGTGCGCCCCAGCAGCGCGGGCGGCCTTGACGATGTCTTTTGGGTCGGCGTCGGGGTCAAACCGCGCTACATTCTGCGCAATCGTTCCGGGGAACAGCACCACGTCTTGCGGCAGATATCCCAAAAGACGGCCAAGCCGATCAGGCGCGTATTGATGAAGATCCGCACCGCCCAGCCGGATTTCCCCGGCGCGGGGCGGCCAAACTCCGGTCAGTGCCTTGGCCAATGTCGACTTTCCGGCGGCACTTGGTCCGATGACGGCCACTGCTTCGCCGGGCTGTATGTCAAAACTGACACCCATCAACAGGGGTTTCGTGGCACCCACAGGCACCACGGCAAGCCCTTTGACCTGCATCCGGCTTTCGGGTGCGGGCAGCGGCATCAGTGCAGGGCGGGGCGGGGTCGAGGTCAAGACGGTGCGCAGCGATCTCCATCCTTGTGCGGCCGCCTGAAACAAACCCCATTGTGCGACCGTTTGTTCGACGGGGGCCAATGCGCGGCCCAGTAGAATTGAACCTGCAATCATCGCACCGGGGGTCAATTCACCGCGCAGCACGAGCCATGCCCCCAAGGCGAGGATACCGGACTGCAACAGTAGCCGGAAGGCTTTGGTGGCTGCGGTCAGCCGTCCGCGTTTGTCGGCGGCAAAGATGCGGCTGCTCAGGGCATCGCGCCGCACCGTGCTCCAGTCATCGGCCAACGGTTCTTTCATGCCCAGACCCTGAACCGTCTCGATGGATTTGCGTATGTAGTCGGTGCGGCCATCGGCTTGGGCCGACAGTTGGTTTGCCTTGGACTGGGCAGCATTGCTGACGCGTTGATTGGCAAAGGCCAGAATGAACAGAACCATCCCGCCGGCCAGCGCAAACCAACCCATCATCGGATGGAAGATGAACAATAGCGCAAGAAACGCAGGAGCCCATGGAAGATCAATCAGTGCTGTCAGGGCAGGAGAGGCAAGCAAAGACTGAATGCTGGTCAGGTCACGCAGGCCGGTTGCCGGACGCGCACGTTGATCGGCATTCTCAGCTTGCCGCAACACGGCGTCGAAGACGCGCCGGTCAAGCGCCGACTGGAACCCTGCGCCAACCCGCGCCAGAACACGCCCTCGCACGTGATCCAGAAACCCCATCAAGGTATAAAGGAACACGACAAGTCCAAACAGGGCGACCAATGTTGCCGAGGATCGACTGGACAACACGCGGTCATAGACTTGCAGCATGAACAGCGGTCCGGTCAGCATCAGCAAATTAACTGCCGCGCTGAAGACGGCAACGCCGATAAGTTCATAGCGAAACCCCGCCAAAGTGCGGCTGAGTTCGCGCGATTGTTGTGTTGGATCGGTCATTTCCGCTCCGTTCTGGTCAGTCATGGCAGCAGGTGTGCCGCTTTGATCAGGCGACACGCCGTGGATACGGTTAGAAACGATTTGACGTCGGGTGCTGAAGGCTTCGCCTGATCAGCAGACCCTGAGTGGTCGTTTTGTCTCCGTGAGTGGTCGTGGCTAAAAAGGGCGAAATCCGATGGATGGGGAGTCTTCTCCGCTGGGTTGAGCTTGTTAGGCGATCCAACGCCTGTTTTCGCGAAGAATATCGGCGATCTTGCGCCAATCAGGACCTTTGGGCGGCGGAGGGTCGGGATTCCGCCCACTCTCAACGCCAAAAACGGTGCGAAAGTGCCGATTGCTCCCTGAGCGTGAGTCTTCGGTTCCGTCGAGGCGAGGTGAGTCGCCGGTCAGGTCTTTGACCGCCACCACCACAAGTCCGCCCAACGCCCATTCAGACCGGGCCTCTGCGATGGTGCGTGCCCAGGGCACTGGTCTTTGATGCGGGGGTCGTCATATGGTCGTGGCACCCTGGTCGCTGTGCGATGGTCAAGCGACTGTATTTGAGACAGAGAAGGCACAGGTGCCGATGCGTTGGTTCACACGTCGAAGCAGACCCAAACAAGCCGTTGTTACGGCCCGTTTCGATGCGCCACTTCTGCCGGACGCTCCATTTTGTGTGGTTGGCGACATCCATGGTTGCATGGATCTACTGTCAGAAGCGCTGGATCGGACCGCCGCGCGTTGGCCGGACCAGCCGGTGGTGTTTGTCGGCGATTACGTCGACCGCGGGCCAAACAGCGCCGAGGTGCTGCGCCATCTGTTCACTCTGCAATCCGCCAGCCTTGATCGGATCATCTGCCTTATGGGGAACCACGAAGATATGCTGATGGGCTTTCTGGACGGCACGTTGCACGATCACCGCATCTGGTTTCAGAACGGAGGGAACGCGACCCTGCAAAGTTTCGGGATAAGCCTGCCAGACAAAACACCGTCCAAGGATGATGTCGAGCAGATCCGTTCTGAAATGCAAGAGGTCATGGGGAACGAATTGATAGCATGGTTGCAGGGTCTGCCTTTGGTCTGGCGCTCGGGCAATGTTTGGGTGACACATGCCGGCGCTGACCCTGTTGTCGATATAGATCGGCAGGATCGCATGGCGCTGTTGTGGGGCCATCCGGATTTTCGCAAGCTGCCCCGGTCTGACGATCAGTGGGTTGTGCACGGCCATACGATAGTGCCCGAGGTCCGCCGCCGTGACGGGCGGATCGCGGTTGATACAGGCGCGTATCGGACCGGACAGTTGTCGGTCGTCCACATATCAAATGACGGGATTGAGGTGCTGGATTGATCTCCGCACAGGGTTGCGACGATTTTTCCGCCTTTTGAGGCCGAATACGGGTTGATGCGTGTGGCAGGTGTGACAACATCCGGTTGTGACGCAATAGGGGTTTAACACCCAAGCTGAAGAGCGGTGGAAACCATGAGCTCTGACAACAGTAATGCCAGCCGCACGCCGATTTATCGGATGCAGGATTTGACCAAAACCTACCGGACAGAAGCGGTTGACGTTCATGCTTTGCGCGGTGTCACCGCCGAGCTTCCGGCGGGCGAGATTGTCGTGTTGTTGGGTGCATCAGGATCGGGCAAATCCACGCTTCTGAATATTCTGGGCGGGCTGGATACGGCAACATCGGGCAAGGCGTGGTTTCGCGATCAGGACCTGACAACCAAATCCGACCGCGAATTGACGCGTTACCGGCGTGACCATGTGGGGTTTGTCTTTCAGTTCTATAACCTCGTTCCATCACTGACTGCGCGTGAAAATGTGGCGCTCGTGACCGAGATTTCGGGCCACCCGATGCCGCCGGAAGAGGCGTTGGAGCGTGTGGGACTTGGCCACCGCATGGACCATTTCCCGGCCGAGATGTCAGGGGGCGAACAGCAGCGTGTTGCGATTGCGCGCGCAATCGCCAAACGACCCGAGGTGCTTTTATGCGACGAACCCACCGGTGCGCTGGACAGCAAAACCGGTGTTCAGGTTCTGGAAGCCCTGCACAAGATCAACACCGAGCTTGGCACATCAACGCTTGTGATTACCCATAACGCGGGGATTCAGGCGATGGCACATCGGGTTGTGTTTTTCGCCGACGGCAGCATCACGGAAATTCGTGAAAACGCCGATCGGATCGAACCCAACGAGATCGTGTGGTAGCCATGCGGGTTCTGGACAGGAAATTGCTTCGCGACCTTCGTCGGCTCTGGACCCAAAGCCTGGCCATTTCCGCAGTATTGGCAGTTGGCGTGATGATCATGGTCATGTCCAACGGTGCCGAACGCAGCCTGCGTGAAACCCGCGATACGTTCTATGAGCGCAACCGGTTCGGCGATTTATTTGCAAGCGCGTCGCGCGCACCGGACGCTTTGGCGGCTGACATTGTGTCGATTGATGGCGTCATGCGCGTCGACACGCGGATTTCGGAATTTGCCATTCTGGACATCGCGGATATGTCCGAACCTGCGATGGGACAGGTGTTATCATTGCCTGCTTCGGGCCTTCCGGCCCTGAATATTCCAACGCTTACCAAGGGGCGTATGCCCGAGCCGGGACGGCGCGATGAGGTGTTGGTAAATCAGAACTTTGCCGATGCGCATGGCTTTGCGCCGGGGGATCGGTTTGGCGTTACGTTGAACGGGCAGAAGCGCGACTTGATGATCACCGGCACCGCGCTTAGCCCCGAGTTCATCTATACCATTGGTCCGAACTCGATCATGCCGGATGATCGACGTTTCGGCATCTTGTGGATGGCCGAAGATGTGCTGGGGGCTGCCTTCAACCTGACCGGCGCGTTCAACGCGGTCTCGGTCCAACTGGGTCGCAACGCGGCCCCGGACGTTGTGACCGACGCTCTGGATGACCTGTTGAAACCCTATGGTGGCACCGGTGCCTATCCGCGCAAGGATCAAATCTCGAACGCCTTTCTGGATGGAGAGCTGACGCAGCTTGGCGTGATGGCCGAAGTGGTGCCACCGATCTTTCTGGTGATCTCGGCGTTTCTGGTGAACATGGTTTTGGGGCGTTTGATTGCGCTGGAACGTGAACAGATTGGGCTGTTGAAGGCGCTGGGCTATCAACGGTTCGAAATCAGTTGGCATTATATCAAGCTGGCGCTGGTGATCGGTTGCGTGGGTGTGGCGCTGGGCTGGGGGTTCGGGATGCTGGCCAGTCGCGGCATGGCACAGCTGTACGCCGAATTCTTCCATTTCCCCTATCTTGTCTTCGTGCAGTATCCGTCGATTTATGCGGTGTCAGCCGCAGCGGGGCTTCTGGCTGCCGGGCTGGGCGCGATCAGCGCAGTGCGGCGGGTCGTCGGGTTAAGTCCGGCGGTCGCGATGGCTCCACCTGCACCCACGCGCTTTCGACGCGGGCTTTTGGATCACCTGATCGTTTGGCTTAAACCACGCCAGCCCACGATGATGATTCTGCGCGCTATCGGTCGTTGGCCGCTTCGGGCTGCGATGACCACGCTGGGGATCGCAACCTCTGCCTCGGTCATGATTGCTGCTCTGTTCATGTTTGATGCGATGGACGAATTGCTGGATGTGAGTTTCGTTCAGATCAACCGGCAGGATGCCATCGTGCAATTTGCCCTGCAACGATCCGAAAATGTGCTGGACGACGTCGCCAACCTTCCCGGCGTGCTGGCGGCCGAGGGCGTATGGTCAATGCCTGCGCGACTGACCAACGGTCATTTAGCCCGCCGCATCGCGATTGAAGGTCGGCGGCCCGAAGACAACCTGTCGCAAGTATTTGACACCGAAACACGCGTTCTGGTGCGGCCCGAACACGGTATCGTGCTGGCGCGCCGATTGGCCGATCATCTGAATGTCGGGGTGGGGGACGCGTTGATGGTCGAGTTTCTGACAATCCCGGACAGTCAGCACAAACTGACGGTGACAGGGCTGGCCGGGCAGTATTTCGGGCTTGGCGCCTATATGAATGCTGACACCTTGGCGCGGCTGTTGGATCAGCCGGTGCAGGTCACGCAAGCCAACCTTCTGATAGATGCGGGGCAAGAGGATGCATTGTTTCAGGCGATCAAGGCGGCCCCGGCTGTCGCGGGGCTGACGCTGCTTGCACAGGTGCGGCAGTCCTTCACCGATACCATCGCGCAGAACGCGGGGATGACCACCACGATCAACTCGTTCCTCGCCGCGCTGATAGCCATCGGTGTTGTCTATAACTCCGCGCGCATCCAGCTTTCTGAACGTGCCCGCGAGCTGGCCAGTCTGCGCATCCTTGGCTTCACCAAGGGCGAGGTCAGCTATATCCTGCTGGGCGAGCTTTTTTTGCTGACCGCGGCGGCGATCCCTCTGGGTCTGGTGATTGGCCGGCTTTTGGCTGGGGCGATGGTGGCAAGCTTTGACAGCGACCTCTATTCCATACCTCTGGTTGTGTCGCGTGGAACATATATGTGGGCGGCGGGTGTGGTGGCTGTGGCGTCAGTCGCATCGGCGATGATCGTGCGGCGGCGGATTGATCGGATGGATCTGGTCGCCGTTATGAAAACAAGGGAGTAACCCGATGAGCTGGAACATGCGCAAGACGATACTGGCAGGGGCGGCAACGGTCGCCGTGGCGGGCTTTGCCTATATCGCGACCAAACCGGAACCCGTGCCGGTTGACATCGCCGCCATCGCGCGTGGTCCAATTGAAGTGACCGTCAACGCCGAAGGCCGAACGCGGGTGCGCGATGTGTATGACGTATCAGCCCCTGTCGCGGGTCAGCTGGCGCGCAGTCCGGTTTCTATCGGAGATATGGTGAAGGCGGGTGAAACAATTGTGGCCCGGATCGCGCCCGGTGATCCCGCGTTTCTGGATGTGCGGTCGCGTGCGCAGGCCGAAGCGGCGGTGGCGCAAGCCATGGCGGCTGTGTCTGTGGCCGAAGCGCAGATATCGTTGGCCGAGGCGGACCTTGCCCATGCGCAAACGATCCTGAACCGTCTGCACGATCTGTATTCACGCGGCACCATCCCGCAGGCGCAGTTAGACGACGCCGAGTTGGGTGTCGATGTGGCAGCGGCCAAACTGGACAGCGCCCATGCAGCGTACGACATGCGCGTGGCCGAACTGGCCGCCCAGCGGGCCACATTGATCGAACCACGCGATCAGGATGACCCGGCTGAGGGGGATGCTTGCTGCATCGACGTAAAAGCGCCGGTGTCGGGCAAGGTTCTGACCGTCGTCAGCGAAAGCGCGCGGCCGGTTCTGCCCGGTGCCCCGATTCTGTCCATCGGCGAAACCGATGATCTTGAGATCACTGCCGAGATCCTGTCGACCGATGCCGTGCGCCTGACGCCCGGTGCTGCGGCTTACGTTGACAGATGGGGCGGCGATGCATCGCTGGAGGCGCGCGTTCGGGTGATCGAGCCGGCGGGATTTACCAAAGTGTCGGCGCTGGGGATCGAGGAACAGCGCGTGCGGGTTGTGCTGGACTTGTTGACCCCGAAAGAAAATCGCGCTGCGCTTGGCCATGGGTTTCGTGTCTTTCTGCGCATTGTCGAATGGCAGGGTGAGGGGGTGATCGTCCCGTTATCTGCGCTTTTTCGCGACGGTGGGGACTGGGCCGTCTTCGTTGTCGACGGAGACTATGTCGCGTTGCGAAAGGTCGAACTGGGGCATCGCAACAGCGAAGAGGCCGTGGCGCTGGATGGTCTTGCCGAAGGGGATCAGGTTGTCACCCATCCAGGTGACCGGGTCGCCGACGGCGTTCTGGTGGTGGATCGCGCCACGCTTTAAGGCAGAAACCCAACTTTGAAATTGACAGAACGGCGCATGATCGCCAAAGATCGCGCCATCCGCAGCGATGGCGTCGCTGCCCTGCGTGCTGGCCTAGTTGCCCGCGCAAGGTCCGGAGATCAACTGCCCTGCACGCCGGGGGGTTTGGTTGGCCGGGCACATCTATTCTCGGCCTCGGAATACGGAGACTTGAGAAATGTCACGCACCCAGTTTTTTGTTTGTGAGAACGGTGAAAAAGCACCGCTGCCCTTTTCGAAGGCCGAATATGAGCGGCGGTTGAAAACCTTGCGCGGAATCATGGCCAATCGCGGGGTAGAAGCGGTTCTGTTCACCTCGATGCACAATATCGCTTACTATTCGGGCTTCCTGTACTGCTCGTTCGGTCGCCCCTATGGCTGCGTTGTGACAGCGGATCGCTGCACGACCGTGTCGGCCAATATTGACGCGGGCCAGCCGTGGCGGCGCAGCTTTGGTGACAACGTCATCTACACCGACTGGGAGCGGAACAACTACTGGCGCGCGGTAAAAGACGTGATGGGTGGTGCCAAATCCGTCGGGATCGAGGGCGATCACTTGACGCTGGCCCAACGCGCCTTGGCCGAAGAGTTTCTGACCGGTGTCAGCTTCACCGACATCGCCCCGGACGCAATGAAAGCGCGCATGGTGAAATCGGCTGAAGAGATTGCGTTGATCCGTGAAGGGGCGCGTGTGGCCGACCACGGCGGAGCGGCCATTCGCGATGCCATCCGTATCGGTGCGCGCGAGATTGATATCGCCATGGCAGGTCGCGATGCAATGGAAGAAGAGATCGCTCGCGCCCATCCCGACAGCGAAATTCGCGACAGTTGGGTGTGGTTCCAGTCCGGCATCAACACTGACGGTGCCCACAACCCGGTCACCACACGCAAGCTGGAAGCAGGAGACATCCTGTCGCTGAACACGTTCCCGATGATCTCGGGCTATTATACCGCACTGGAGCGCACGTTGTTCATCGGCGAACCGGACAAGAACAGCCTTCGTATCTGGGAAGCCAACGTTGCCGCGCACGAGTTGGGCATTTCACTGATCAAACCCGGCGCGACCTGCTCAGGAATCACCGCCGAGATCAACAAGTTCTTCGAAAGCGAAGGATTGCTTCAATACCGCTCGTTCGGATATGGGCACAGCTTTGGGGTGTTGTCTCACTATTATGGTCGCGAAGCCGGGCTGGAACTGCGCGAAGATATCGACACGGCGCTGGAGCCGGGAATGGTCGTGTCGATGGAGCCGATGTTGTTCCTGCCGGAAGGCACGCCCGGTGCCGGGGGCTATCGCGAACACGATATTCTTGTTGTGGGTGAAACGGATGCCGAGAACATTACCGGCTTTCCTTACGGCCCTGAGCATAACATCGTGCCGGTATGACGCGAAATTCGCAAAAAGTGTCGGGATCGAACCGCGAAACCGTCATGTTTAATTAGAGGCTAAGGTTGTCGCGAAGATAAACTTCGCGACAACTTGTGGATTTGCTGTTGATATTCACGTTAGGTTCGTGTTGGCTTATGCCCAACAAACGAAAAGAAAAACATAGACCAGGGGGGTCACTTGGCTGATGCAGCTTCCAACGACGGGTTCGTCGTTTTTGATCGTGTCCAGAAAAGCTATGATGGGGAAACACTGGTTGTAAAAGACCTGAACCTATCCGTGGCCAAGGGCGAATTCCTTACGATGCTCGGGCCGTCGGGGTCTGGCAAAACAACATGTCTGATGATGCTGGCCGGGTTTGAAACCGCGACGCACGGTGACATCCGGCTTGGCGGTCAGCCGATCAACAATATCCCGCCCCACAAGCGCGGCATCGGGATGGTGTTCCAGAACTACGCGCTTTTCCCTCATATGACGATTGCTGAAAACCTGTCCTTCCCGTTGGAGGTGCGCAAGATTGGCAAGTCTGACCGAGAAGCGAAGATCAAACGCGCCTTGGACATGGTTGAAATGGGCGCCTTCGGCGGGCGTCGCCCGGCACAATTGTCAGGTGGTCAGCAGCAGCGTGTTGCTTTGGCGCGCGCGCTGGTGTTTGAACCTGAACTGGTGCTGATGGATGAACCCTTGGGTGCGCTGGACAAGCAGTTGCGCGAAAAGATGCAGTTCGAGATCACGCACCTTGCGCACCAGTTGGGTATCACCACCGTGTATGTGACCCACGACCAGACCGAGGCTTTGACCATGTCTGACAACGTGGCGGTGTTCGACGACGGGCGCATCCAGCAACTTGCACCGCCCGATCAGCTTTACGAGCGGCCGGAAAACAGCTTCGTTGCGCAGTTCATCGGCGAAAACAACACCTTGGAAGGCGTGGTGACGGAAATCAAAGGGGATACCTGCATCGTCAAACTGGACGATGGCGAGGTCATCGACGCGACGCCGATCAACGTCGACAAGGTCGGGGACCGGACCATCGTGTCGATCCGTCCCGAACGTGTTGAATATAACAAAGAGCGTCTGAAGAAGGGGGTTCACACCCTGAAAGCCGAGGTGCTCGAGTTCATCTATATGGGCGACATCTTCCGCACGCGATTGCGGGTGGCGGGCAATGATGAGTTCATCATCAAAACCCGGAATGCCCCGGATGTTGACCGACTGACGCCCGGTCAGCAGATCGAAATCGGATGGTTGCCATCCGACTGTCGCGCGCTCGACGCCTGATACCCATTGCTTCGGGGCCTGTGATGGCTCCGGGCATATTAGCCAGGGGTTTGCCATGTACCCGTTCATGCAGGCCCGACCAATCGAACGGGGATAACTAGGGAGAATAAAGTATGAAACTTGTGAAGACTCTTTTGGCCAGCTCTGCCCTGGCCGTCACCGCGGGTGCGGTTGCGGCGCAGGATATGGCCAACGAGCTGACTCTCGTTTCTTGGGGTGGCGCATATCAAGCCAGCCAGGTGAAGGCTTATGTAGAGCCTTATCTGGAAATGAACCCCGAGGTCAGCGTAACGTGGGACGAAAGCTCGGCGGAAGCCGTGGCCAAGCTGCGCGCGATGAACGAAGCCGGCAACGTAACCTGGGATTTGGTTGATGCCGTGGCATCTGATGCCATGCGTCTGTGCGACGAAGGTTTGGCGGAAGAACTGAACCATGATGAAGTTCTGGCCGCTGCGCCCGACGGCACATCGGCGTCGGAAGATTTCGGCGACCTGCTTGTCTCTGACTGCTTCGTGCCGCAGATCGTTTATTCGACCACATTCGGCTATCGCACCGACATGGTGGGCGACGAACCACCGACTTCGGTTTGCGATGTGTTTGACCTTGCGAAGTATCCGGGTAAACGCGCGCTGCAAAAGCGTCCGATCGACAATATGGAGTGGGCGCTGTATTGCGACGGCGTGGCCAAGGACGAGCTTTATGACACCCTGGGGACCGATGAAGGCGTGGCCCGTGCGCTGGCCAAGCTGGATACCATCAAAGACCAGGTTGTCTGGTGGACTGCTGGTGCGGAAACGCCGCAGCTTCTGGCAGACGGCGAAGTTGTGATGGGTTCGACCTTCAACGGTCGCCTGTTCTCGGCGATTGCCGAACAGAACCAGCCGATTGGTATGCTGTGGGATATGCAATCCTTTGACCTTGATGGTTGGGTTGTTCCTGCCGGTCTGCCTGCGGATCGCAAAGCCCGCGTGATGGACTTCCTGAAATTCGCTACGGACACCCAGCGTCTGGCGGATCAGGCAGCCTATATCTCGTATGGTCCGGCCCGCAAATCGTCGGCCCCGCTGGTCGGCAAGCATGCCGAACTGGGTATCGACATGGCGCCGCACATGCCAACCGATCCCGCGAATTCCGGTAACGTTCACGTCTATGACTATGAATGGTGGGCCGACAACCGCGACGATCTGAATGCCAAGTTCGAAGCTTGGCTGGCCAAGTAATTCTGGCTTTCGGGAGGGGCCGTCTGGCCCTTCCCACCCCAATAAAAACATTAGTTTCGGCACGAATTGTTTATGAATTTGACCACATCGAAACTGAAAAGAAGCTGACGCTGACAGGGATGACATGAGCGACATGACCGATACGAGCGGCCCCGTTCTGGCCGCAGATGGAACACCGCTGAAACGCAGCCTGAACAGGGCACTCAGGCGTCAAAAGATGCGCGCTCTGCTACTGATCGCGCCTTTGTTGTTGTTCATCATGGTCAGCTTCATTCTTCCGATTGCGGATATGCTGTATCGCTCGGTTGAAAACAGGATTGTCACCGAAACCCTGCCACGGACCGTGAAAGCGCTGTCTTCCTGGGATGCCAATTCTGGTGAATTGCCCGATGAAGCTGCGTTTGCCGCGATGGCGGCTGACCTGAAAGACGCCGCCGAGGCCAAAACACATACGAAAGTTGGCTCGCGGCTGAACTATGAATATCCGGGTATTTCATCGGTGTTTCGAAAGACAGGTCGGAATGCCAAGAAGTTTGACATCGAAAATGGCGGGCCCTGGAAAGAAGAACTGATCGACCAGAACGAAGACTGGGCTGATCCAGAAATCTGGCGCACCATTCAGACCTATTCACCACCTGTCACAGCCGGTTATTTCCTGAATGCCGTTGACATGCGCGTGGGGGCAGACGGGGCCGAAATGCGGCCTGAAAACGAGCGGATCTATATGAACTTGCTCAAGCGCACCCTTTGGATGTCGCTGTTCATCACCTTCTCCTGCATCGTTCTGGCCTATCCGGTTGCGTGGCTGTTGGCGAACCTGCCGACCCGTCAGGCGAACCTGCTGATGATCCTGGTGCTATTGCCGTTCTGGACATCGCTACTGGTGCGCACCTCGGCGTGGAAAATCCTGCTGCAACAACAGGGGGTGATCAATGACATCCTTGTTTGGATCGGGTTGGTGGATGACAACGCGCGCCTGATCATCATCAACAACCAGTTTGGCACGATCGTGGCAATGACGCACATTCTGCTGCCGTTCATGATCCTGCCGATGTATTCCGTGATGCAGACCATCCCGCCGACATATCTTCGGGCCGCGAAAAGCCTTGGGGCAACAGATTGGACAGCGTTCTGGCGAGTGTATTTCCCGCAGACCATACCGGGCATTGGCGCCGGCTCGATCCTCGTCTTCATTCTGGCCATTGGCTACTATATCACGCCGGCTCTGGTCGGGGGCACGAAGGGGACGTTCATCTCGAACCAGATCGCGTTCCACATCTCGACATCACTCAACTGGGGTCTTGCCTCGGCGCTGGGTGCCATACTTCTGGCGGTCGTTCTGGTGCTCTATTGGGCCTATGACAAGATCGTCGGCATCGACAACGTGAAGCTGGGATAACGGATATGAGCAAACTTCCTCCTTATACAACGACCGGCCAGCGGATTTGGCACTATACGTTTCTTGTGATCTGCGGATTGATCTTCTTTTTCCTGATTGCGCCGATTGCCGTGGTGATCCCGCTCAGCTTCAACGCCGAGAACTTCTTCACCTTCACACCTGAAATGCTGCGTTTCGATCCCGAAGGGTATTCACTGAAGCACTATCGCGACTTCTTCTCGAATCCGGATTGGCAGAATGCCATGTGGAACTCGATCAAGATTGCGCCCGTGGCGACTGTGATTTCGGTGAGCCTTGGCACATTGGCGGCCATCGGGCTAAGCCAACCACATGTGCCTGCCCGTCGGGCCATTATGGCGATCCTGATTTCACCGATGATTGTGCCGCTGATCATTTCGGCGGCTGGCATGTATTTCTTCTATTCCAAGATCAATCTTGCCGGCACCTATTGGGGCGTCGTTCTGGCCCACGCGGCGTTGGGCATTCCCTTCGTGATCATCACGGTGACGGCGACTCTCGTCGGGTTTGACCGATCCTTGACGCGGGCGGCCGCCAATATGGGAGCCGATCCGGTGACGACCTTTTTCCGCGTGCAGATGCCGCTGATCCTGCCCGGTGTCATTTCTGGCGCACTGTTTGCGTTCATTACTTCGTTTGACGAGGTTGTGGTGGTGATTTTCGTCGGCTCGGCCAAGCAGCAAACGCTGCCTTGGCAGATGTTCACCGGCCTGCGCGAACAGATCAGCCCCACCATTCTGGCGGTTGCCACGATCCTGGTGGCCGTGTCGATTGTTTTGCTGACAATTGTCGAGCTTCTGCGCCGTCGGTCGGAACGGTTGCGTGGGATGAGCCCCGGTTGATCGCGCACACGGCTTCTAACGAACAGCGGCACCCTTTGGGGTGCCGTTTTCGTTGACGGGCGCCCCGCCCCCTTCAGATCAGGGATTTGTTAACCAAATTCAGGCATCCGTGTCGCGAATGTGCCGATGGGTATAGGACCGGTTGCCACCCCCCCTTGCAGCCCCTTTCCAGCGGCACTAACATCATGCGTCAGGGGCCGACCCAACGGCGCTGGCGTGAACATGAAAGCAGGCTGAAATGCACGATCCTCTTGAAATTTATAACAACACCCTTGTGCCCATGGTTGTGGAGCAGACATCGCGGGGCGAACGGGCCTATGACATCTTTTCCCGCTTGCTGAAAGAACGGATCATCTTCGTGAACGGCGCCGTTCATGACGGCATGTCCAGCCTTGTTGTGGCGCAACTGCTGCACCTGGAAGCCGAGAACCCGAAAAAAGAGATATCAATGTATATCAACTCGCCCGGTGGCGTGGTGACGTCGGGCCTGTCGATCTATGATACGATGCAATACATCAAGCCTGCCGTATCCACGCTGGTCATCGGACAGGCGGCGTCGATGGGGTCGGTTCTGTCGGTGGCGGGTGAAAAGGGGATGCGGTTCTCACTGCCGCATTCGCGCATCATGGTCCACCAGCCGTCCGGCGGGTTCCAGGGGCAGGCCACGGACATCATGATCCACGCGGCCGAGACCCAGAAGGTCAAGGACACGCTGAACCAGATTTATGTGAAACACACCGGCAACGCGCTGAAAGAAGTTGAAAAAGCACTGGAGCGGGACAATTTCATGTCGCCGCAAGAGGCCAAGGATTGGGGTCATATCGACGAGATTGTCGAGAATCGTGGCAAGGGCGACGACGAAGAATAACGCAATGCCCGGCTTGAAACCGGGCATTGCCACACCGGGCAAGGCGCGGGAAAAACCGGATTGTGCCTGCCCGGACACTGCCCTAGACTTGCGGTGATGGAAGAAAATGCCGCTCGAACGGGCGCAAACCGGATCCCAGCGCGGACCCAATAGGACGAACTGATGGCGAATAACTCCTCTGGCGACAGCAAGAACACTCTCTATTGTTCGTTCTGCGGCAAAAGCCAACATGAAGTGCGGAAGCTGATCGCGGGGCCGACCGTGTTCATCTGCGACGAGTGTGTCGAGCTGTGCATGGACATCATTCGCGAAGAAACCAAGTCGACGGGGCTGAAGACCTCGGACGGGGTGCCAACCCCGATCGACATTTGCAACGTGCTTGACGACTATGTGATCGGGCAGGCCCATGCCAAACGCGTGTTGTCGGTTGCGGTTCACAACCACTATAAACGACTGAACCACGCTGCCGCGTCGGGCGACGAGATTGAGCTGGCGAAATCCAACATCATGCTGATTGGCCCGACGGGGTGCGGCAAGACATTGCTTGCGCAAACGCTGGCGCGCATTCTGGATGTGCCTTTTACCATGGCCGATGCGACCACACTGACCGAGGCCGGATATGTCGGCGAGGATGTGGAAAACATCATCCTGAAACTGCTTCAGGCGTCGGAATACAACGTCGAACGCGCACAGCGCGGCATTGTCTATATCGACGAGGTCGACAAGATCACCCGCAAGTCGGACAATCCGTCCATCACCCGCGACGTGTCGGGCGAGGGTGTGCAACAGGCGTTGTTGAAGATTATGGAAGGCACTGTTGCCTCTGTGCCGCCGCAAGGTGGGCGCAAACATCCGCAGCAAGAATTCCTGCAAGTTGACACGACCAACATCCTGTTCATCTGTGGTGGGGCATTTGCGGGTCTCGACAAGATCATCGCGCAGCGCGGCAAGGGCTCGGCCATGGGCTTTGGTGCTGACGTTCGTGAAAATGATGACCGCGGCGTGGGCGAACTGTTTCAGGAACTTGAGCCGGAAGACCTGTTGAAATTCGGTTTGATCCCGGAATTTGTGGGCCGTTTGCCTGTGATCGCGACGTTGGAAGATCTGGATGCGGAAGCTCTGGTCACTATTCTGACCAAGCCCAAGAACGCTCTGGTCAAGCAATACCAGCGCCTTTTCGAATTGGAGGACGCGCAGTTGACCTTCACCGATGACGCGCTGAAGGCCATCGCAAAACGTGCCATCGAACGCAAAACCGGTGCGCGTGGCTTGCGTTCGATCATGGAAGACATCCTGCTGGATACGATGTTCGATCTGCCGGGGCTTGAAAATGTCGATGAGGTTGTGGTGAACGAAGAGGCTGTGACCTCCGACGCCAAACCGCTGATCATCTATGGTGAGGCTGCGAAGGAAGAGGTTAGCGCAAGTTGATCAGACCGCAAAGGGTCACTGACTGCATGAAAAACCAGCCACCGCCTGCGCGGTGGCTTTTTCGTTCGGGCAGAGATCTGCGCCAAGCTGCCGCATTTTGCCCAAAGCCCACCCAATCCGGTGCAAAACACTGGACCTTCCGGGCAGCTTGCGCCATATGAAGTGAGAACAAAACCGGAGACTGACATGCGTTTCATCTTGTCCCTGCTGACCTGGTATCACCGCGAAACCATTGGCACACGTCTGTTCACCTGGCGCAAAGGCGTGAAAGTGGGTGAGGATGAGCAAGGCAACGTCTTCTATCGCAACCGTGATGACAGCCGTCGCTGGGTGATTTTCAACGGCGAACCTGAAGCGAGCCGCGTCAGTCCCGCCTGGCATGGTTGGCTGCACCACACGTTCGACAACAGTCCAGCCGAGGCGCCCCTGGCCCATGAGGCTTGGGAAAAGCCGCATCAGGTCAACCTGACCGGCACTCCGTTGGCCTATGCGCCCGCAGGCTCGTTGCGCCAAGCTGAACCGGCTGACCGCCGAGACTACGAAGCGTGGCAGCCTGAATAAGCGGCCTGCGTCGTCGGTACATTTTCGTATTCCCTGATCGAAAGGGGCTGCTATGAGCGATAGCCACACAACAGAAGTCGTCACCGGCAGCGTGGTTTTGGCCGCTGCTGTGGGATTTTTCCTTTATGCCGGTCAAATCGTTGGTCTGTCAGGGTCGGGTGACAGCAACAGCTATTCGGCTTCGTTCCGAACCGCAGATGGTATCTCGGTCGGCACGGATGTGCGTCTGGGTGGCGTGAAGGTCGGGACGGTCACAGGTATCAGCCTGAACCCGGAAACCTATCGCGCGGACACAGCGTTCACCGTGCAGTCCGATGTGGCGTTGCCTGATGACACCGCCATCATCATCTCGTCGGAAGGGTTGCTGGGCGGGTCCTATGTAGAACTCCTGCCCGGTGGTTCGCCGTTCAACCTGGAACCGGGGGCCGAGATTGAGGACACGCAGGGGTCCGTCAGCCTTGTTCAGCTTTTGCTGAAATATGTCGCCGGCAGCGAGGACACGAAGTGATCTTTCGCGCTGCCATCACGGCCGTTGCATTGATCGCCACCAGCTTTCCCGCCAGCGCCGAAACGGGCAAGGCGACCGGTGCCCTGTTGCGCGGTCTGGACAAGGTATCAGGCACGCCCATCGACTTCTCGATGAAGGTGGGTGACACGGTCGAACTGGGCAGGCTTCGCGTGACGTTGGGCGAATGCCGCTATCCCACCGATAACCCGTCAGGTGACGCATATGCGTGGCTTGTGATCCGGGATGGGAACGACGATCAGACCACGTTTGAAGGCTGGATGATTGCCTCATCTCCTGCACTCAACGCGCTGGATCATCAACGCTATGACGTTTGGGTTCTGCGCTGCACCACAGACTGAGCGTCGGGTAGCGGTTTCGACGTGATGTCGGCAACGCCATGTGAAAGCGCGGCTTCCAACATGTCGTGATAGTCTTTTCTTGAAATTTCGATCGCGCCCAGGCTGGCCAGATGTGGCGTCAGGAACTGCGTGTCGAACAGGGTGAAGCCTGTATTCGACAGGTGATGGGTCAGATAGGCCAGCGCGATCTTTGACGCATCCCGGCGGCGCGAGAACATGCTTTCCCCAAAGAATGCCCGTCCAAGCGTTACCCCATAGACACCACCGACAAGAGCGTCGCCGTCCCACAGCTCCAGCGCATGGGCATGGCCCATGTGATGCAGCTGCTTGTATAGATCAAAGATGGTGGTGTTGATCCAAGTCTCTTCGCGCTCTGCACAGGCCGCCACGACGCCTGAAAAATCCCTGTTCAAGGAGACCTGAAACGGACAGCGCCGAATGCTGCGTGCAAGGCTGCGCGAGATATGAAACCCATCCAGAGGGAAAATGCCACGCGCTTCCGGATCAACCCAGAAGACGCGCGGATCTTCGCGACCTTCGGCCATGGGAAACACCCCCATAGCATAGGCGCGCAGCAGAAGATCGGCACTCAGGGGCGGCGGGTCGTGTGGCGGGGCCAATGGCCCCTAGCCCAGGTTCTTGTCCAGCCAGCGTTCCAGCCAGTGGATGTTGTAATTGCCGGTTTGGATGTCCTTTTCTGCCAGCAACTGGTGGAAAAGAGGCACCGTGGTTTCGACGCCATCTACGATCAACTCGCCCAAGGCGCGATGAAGCCGGGCAAGTGCCTCGGGCCGGTCACGCCCATGCACGATCAGTTTGCCAATCAGGCTGTCGTAATAGGGTGGGATCGAATAGCCATCATACAACGCGCTGTCCATCCGCACGCCCAACCCACCCGGCGCGTGATACTGGGTGATTTTGCCGGGACACGGAGAGAAATTGGGCAGGCGTTCGGCATTGATGCGGATCTCGATCGCGTGACCGTTCACCTCAAGGTCATCCTGCCCGAAAGACAGCGGCATACCCTCCGCGACGCGAATTTGTTCGCGCACCAGATCGACGCCGAAAATGGCTTCGGTCACAGGATGTTCGACCTGCAAGCGAGTGTTCATCTCGATAAAATAGAACTCGCCATCTTCATAAAGAAACTCGATCGTTCCCGCGCCGCGATAGCCCATTTCGGCCACGGCGTTGGCGCAGATGCCACCGATACGGGCGCGTTCCTCGGGGCTGATGCTGGGGCCGGGGGCTTCTTCAAAGACTTTCTGGTGACGCCGCTGAAGCGAGCAATCCCGCTCGGCCAGATGCACACCGTTACCTTGGCCGTCTCCGAACACCTGCACCTCGATATGGCGTGGTTTCTGGAGGTATTTCTCCATATATACTTCGGAATTGCCGAACGCGGCTTTGGCCTCGGACCGCGCGGTCGAGAAGGCCGTGTCGATCTCGGCAGCCGTCTCGGCAACCTTCATGCCACGTCCACCACCACCAGCGGTGGCCTTGATGATCACCGGATAGCCCATCTCGCCGGCCACCTTGCGGGCCGTCGCAAGGTCGGGCACGCCGCCTTCAGATCCCGGAACGACGGGGATGCCCAGACTGATCGCAGTCTCCTTGGCGGTGATCTTGTCCCCCATCATGCGGATATGCTCGGCAGACGGGCCAATAAACGTAATCTCGTGATCTTCCAAAACCTGAACGAATTGTTCGTTTTCGGACAGGAAGCCATAGCCCGGATGCACCGCTTGTGCGCCCGTGATTTCACAGGCCGCGATGATTGCAGGGATCGACAGGTAGCTGTCGGTGCTGGACGGCGGGCCGATGCAGACGCTTTCATCCGCCATGCGCACATGCATTGCGTCCACGTCCGCGGTCGAGTGGACCGCCACGGTCTTTATTCCCATCTCGCGTGCGCCGCGGATGACGCGCAGGGCAATCTCTCCGCGGTTGGCGATCAGGATCTTGTCGAAATGGGCCATGTGATGTCCCTTATTCGATAATCATCAGGGGTGCGCCGAATTCAACGGGGGCACCATCTTCGACCAGAATGCGTTTGACCGTGCCCGATCGCGGTGCCGGTATCTGGTTCATGGTTTTCATCGCCTCGACGATCAGAAGGGTCTGCCCTTCCTCAACCTTGTCGCCGATGCTGACAAAGGCAGGCGTGCCCGGTTCGGCTTGCAGATAGACCGTGCCGACCATCGGGGATGGGACGGCACCCGGATGGCTTGCCGGATCGTCCGACGCGCGCGCGGTGCCGCCTGCCTCCGCAACCGCAGGTGATGGTGCCGGGGCGGCTGCCATGGCCGGCGCGGGGGCCGGTGCAGCAATCTGGACAACTTCTTTTGCGCGGCTGACGCGGACATTCAGACTGTCATTTTCACCATAGTCGCGCATGACCTCGACTTCGGACAGGTCATTTTCCTGTAGGATTTTTGCCAGTGCCTCGATGAAGGACACGTCATTTTCATGATGTTTTTTCGTCATGGGTCCTCACCCTTGTTTATTTTGCCCAGTGTTCGCGCAGGCAATGCATGATTGCAACGCTTATAGGACGCCAGGTAAAGGGAGAAAAGCGATTAAAGTGGCTCGTGGAAAGCCTGAGCCACAGATTTTTGTGAAACACTGTTGGTTGGTAGGAGTATTCCAACGCGTTGAAGGATGGTCCGGTCTGTCCGTTCAGCCATTTATGGATGTGGTATCGTCAACATCCCTGATGGTGTTGAGTTGTCATCGTCCGCTGACGCCGTCCCGATACGATCATCCTGCTGGTCGCGTGCACGTTCAGTTTCAAGTCGGGCCAGTTTTTGCTGCAATTTCTGGTCCAATTCCAGGATATTCACCTGAAAGCTGGGCGGCGGTCCGGCCAATGTGTCAGGTTCAATTTCAACCTCTGATGATGTCGGTGCAGCCTTATCCCGGGCTTGCGAAGCCGCGCTGGGATTTTTCGAGTTATGCATGTCCGCGCGGGCCTTCCCGGCGTTCGGCGCGGCTTCGATTTTCGAGCTGTCGGGCGGCTTGCGCGCCGGCGTGTTGGCCAGCAAACTGGCCTGTGCCCCCAACGGGGCTGGTATCGTGAATTCCATCGTCTTGCTCCGTCTTCGGTCAGTCCCCACCGTTTTCGAGAATAATTAAGTATTCTTTCGAAAGCGTTAATCGGGACACGCGGAAACGAGGAATGGCGAACCTCTAGAGCGGCATACCCGAGAATTTCGCCACCAGTTCGGGCAGCTTGCGTGCTCCGAATTTTTGCAGCAGCCGCGCGCGGTGGGCTTCAACCGTGCGATAGCTGAGGTTCAGCATCAGGCCTATTTCTTTTGATGTGCGGCCCTGGCAAGTCAGGATCGCTACATCTCGTTCTCTTGGTGTCAATGCCACGACAGGACGTTCGGCAGAGAGATCTGCAAAGCTCCAGACCCCTTGTTTGAAAGGCGTTTCCGGCGTCAGGCTGGTGCCACGCACGCGGCACCAGAACAGATCGCCATTCAGGCGGCGCATGATGCGCTCGTCTTCATAACGGCCAGTTTTTCTAAGCCGGTCGCCACCAACCCGCTCGACCTTCTCATAGTCTTTCAGGGACGGGTATAGCCGTTCCAGTGGCATATCCGTGAAAGCGTCCACCTGATCGCCGAACATCTCGGCAAAGCGCAGATTGCACTGCCGCACGATCCGGTTTTCGGTCAGCGCCAATCCGGTCGGTGCGTGCATGAAGGCAAGATCCATAGGCGTCATTGTTACATCCTGCCAAAGGTTTCGCAGCAATTCAATTGACTGCAATATTGGGTGACAAAGGCCAGTGCAGGAAGTTTCATGCAACAAGACCAGCCCGATTGGGCAGCGCGTTACAAACTCCAAAAAAAGGGGCGCGCCCGAAGACGCGCCCATTGTGTTCAATTATATGCCGATCAGACAGGGCAAGGACGGGTGCGATAGGTGCCGTCGCCATTGGAATAGGCACATTGGTTGGTCTGGTAGTTGCGCGCAACCATGATACCAGCCGCTGCCCCGGCCAAGGTCGTCAGCACGGTCCAGTTCTTGTTGGCACCGATGGCGTTAGCGGTGATCAGCCCGGCACCAATCCCTGCCACACCACCAACAATTGTTTTTTCCTGATCGGTCAGCGGGCGACTGCAAGCGGGCAGTGCCAGCACCGCAACGCTGGCGAGGGTCAAAATGGCTTTCTTCATAGTATCCTCCTGGATGAATCATGAGTTCACCTTAGTTTGTAAGGAATTGTAGCTGCAAGGGAATGTTGCGCGGGTCGCACGGGCAGGAAGCGGCGGGAACCCGCCAAGGATGTTTGGCTTCCTCTTACAGTGCTCGTTAAACCAGCCGTTTTTCACGCCAGAACGGCGATCACAGTCTGAAACATTCGACATTTCAGATGTTCGATGAGAGGTTGTGGCGGCACCGCCGAGGCTTTACATACACCGATCATACCTTTGCTCAGTGCTGAAAAGTACATCACAAGCCGCTAAGATAAAACAGATTTCTTGTAAATGGGCGAGAAAGAGATCAATGTTATTGTAAAGCCATGGCGGTGATCCGGCCGGGAAAACGATAACGGAGTTGCTATGCCACAGTCCCGTCTGACAGGAAGCCGCATTCGCGAGCGCCGATTGTTTCTTGGTCAGAAGCAATCAGCACTCGCTGCGGCCGTCGGTATCTCTGCGGCGTATCTCAACCTGATTGAACACAACCGCCGCCGGGCCGGGGGCAAGTTGCTGCAAGACATTGCGCGTGAACTCAATACCGACCCCCGATCACTGACCGAAGGGGCCGAAGTCGCACTGTTGGGCGCGCTTCAGGAAGCCGGGCAAAGAATGCCCGAATTGGCACCGGAATTGCATCGATCCGAAGACCTGGCAGGACGATTTCCGGGATGGTCGGCGCTGGTCGCCGCCCAACATCAGCGCATTCGCGATCTCGAGCAACTGGTCGAAGCCCTGTCTGACCGGTTAACCCACGATCCCGAATTGGCGGCTTCCTTGCACGAGGTTATTTCGGCTGTCACCGCAATCCGGTCGACTGTCGGCATTCTGACCGGAGGTGGAGACATCGACCCGGAGTGGAAGTTGCGCTTCATGGGCAATATGCGCGACGAGGGGCGGCGCCTTTCCAACGCAGCGCAAGGATTGGTCCAATATCTGGACGCGGGCGCGGATCGCGACATGGCGCCAGTCGTGCCGGGCGAGGAACTGTCCGCATTTCTTGATCGTCGGGATCACCATCTTCCCGAACTCGAAGGGCTGGACGGTGCGACGCCAGATCAGGTTGCGGCAAGAATTGACGCGCTGATTGCGCAGGTGGACAGTCTGCAAACCTCGTCCGCAAAAGACGTCACACGCCACCACTTTCAGCAATATGTCGAAGATGCTGCGGCAATGCCGCTGTCCGTGTTTCAGAAAGTGCGAACCGAAACCGCTGGCGATCCAAGCCAACTGGCAGTCCATTTTCATCAATCATTACCCGCGGTCATGCGTCGTTTGGCCTTTGTTCCTGCTGGGGATGACCATCAGGCAGTCGGGCTTGTGTCATGCGACGGATCGGGCGCGTTGTTTTTGCGCAAACCATTGCCCGGTTTTTCGCTGCCGCGCTTTGGGGCGGCCTGTTCCTATTGGCCGCTGTATCAGGCTCTTAGCCGTCCGGGGCATCCGCTGCGCACAGTGGTTGAGATGCCGGGACCAACACCGCGCAGGTTTCTGTGTCAGGCCATCTGTCTGCCGCGACAGGCGTTACGCTTTGACCTCCCTCCGGTGCACGAAGCGTTCATGTTAATCGAACCCCTGGATGAGACGCGAATAAGTAATCTGGAAGGTCCGGTTTTGCCTGTAGGTTCCTCCTGCCGCCTCTGCCCGCGGAGGGAGTGCGCCGCCCGACGCGAGGCGTCGCTTCTGTCCGCAGACCCCACGTGATGCCGCGAGAAGTCGAGCCTTTCGCACGGGTTGAAGCGATGCTGCGGCGTCAATCGGGTTTGGTTTGTTTTGACATGGGTGTGTGCATTGTCGATATTCATTCGCAAGGGCGTGGCGAAAGCCGCCCGAGCGGAGGGACAGATGACAAAACAGGTGCTCGTCATTGAGGACGAACCAAATATTGTCGCGGCGATCAGTTTCATCCTAAGTCGAGATGGCTGGTTGGTAGAAACGCATACCAATGGCGAGACAGCCGTGCAGGCCGTGCTGGACGCCAGACCCGACGCCTTGATTCTTGATGTCATGCTGCCGGGCCGGTCTGGCTATGACATTCTGCAGGAGTTGCGCGCGCATGACCTGACGCGCCGATTGCCTGTCCTGATGCTGACGGCCCGGGGGCAGCGCACCGATCGCGAACAGGCCGAGCGGCTTGGAGTGAACCGTTTCATGACCAAGCCATTCTCAAACGCCGAAGTCGTCGACACCCTGAACGAGCTTGTGCCGGGTTAGAAACGCGATGCCGTACCGCAGGACCCCCATATTGCCTAAACGGGCGGACCTAGCATGAGGTTTCGGCGTGAACCCCTTTTTCTGGCGCGCCAGAGCTATCGGCGGCGACGGTTGGAGGATGCCGCGAGGCTCTTGCCGATTTTGGGCGTGTTCCTGTTTCTTCTGCCGTTGCTGGCCAGGGGGGCTGGCACCGCTGCACAGGGGATGTATTTGTTCCTTGCATGGTTTGGTCTGATCGTCGCAACAGCGGTCATCGCGCGGGGGCTGACCCGCTGGCCCGACATGTCGCAAAACCCGAACGATGATCTGTCATTACCCTCCCCAGACGATCCGTCGGAACCGGCACCGCGTCGCGAGGGACGTGACTGATGCTCAGCTTCAATACGCTGGTCGCGGTCTGCTTGCTCTATGTGATGGTCTTGTTTCTGGTGGCGTTTGCCGCTGACCGCAGTGCGGCGCGCAACAAGAACCGGTTTCTCAGTTCTCCGCTGATCTATACCTTGTCACTGTCGGTCTACTGCACGGCCTGGACCTTCTATGGTGCGGTCGGGTATGCCGCGCGGTCCGGGCTTGAGTTTGTGACCATTTATCTGGGGCCGACCCTCGTGATGATCGGCTGGTGGTGGTTTTTGCGCAAGCTGGTTCGGGTTGGCCGCGCGCAGCGAGTGACGTCAATCGCCGATTTGCTGTCGTCGCGTTATGGCAAGTCAAACCTTCTTGGGGTGATCGTGACGCTGATCGCGGTCATCGGAACCACACCGTATATTGCCTTGCAGTTGCAGTCGGTTACACTGGCCTTCTCGGTCTTTGCGCGCGATCGGTCGGCGGGCTGGAACGTTCCCGATATGGATGCCACCGCCCTTTGGGTGGCGGGCGGTCTGGCGTTGTTCACCATCCTGTTCGGGACACGAAACCTTGATGTCAACGAACGCCACCACGGGGTTGTCACCGCCATCGCGGTCGAGGCCGTGGTCAAGCTGGTCGCCCTGCTGGCCGTGGGAGTCTTCGTCGTTTGGGGCGTCGGTGGTGGGCCGGTCAATATCGCGCTTGCAGTTGACGAGGCGATGCAGGCCACCCCCGGCGGTGCGTGGACCATCACCGGTGGGCGCTGGGTCGGGCTGACCTTCCTGTCCGCTGCCGCATTTCTGACCCTGCCGCGTATGTTCCATGTGCTGGTGGTGGAAAACCCCGGAGAGCGCCAGCTTGCCGTCGCCTCTTGGGCTTTCCCGACCTATCTGTTCCTGATGAGCTTGTTCGTCGTGCCGATTGCCGTGGTCGGTCTTGGCACCTTGCCAGCAGGTGAAAACCCGGACCTGTTCGTTCTGACCATCCCTTTGCATTTTGATCGGGACGGTTTGGCGATGCTGTCATTTCTTGGGGGGTTCAGTTCGGCCACATCCATGGTGATTGTGGCTTCGATTGCCTTGGCGACGATGGTGTCAAACCATATCATCATGCCAATCTGGTTGTCGATCAGGCCCGAAGAAGCCACCGTGTCGGGCGATGTGCGTCAGGTGCTTCTGGCTGCGCGCCGGTTGTCGATCATCGGCGTTCTGGTGTTGGGTTATCTGTATTTTCGTATGTCTGGCGGCGGCACGGCGCTGGCCGCAATCGGGATGATTTCCTTCACGGGCGTCGCACAGGTTTTGCCCGCGATGGCCGGTGGCTTACTTTGGCGAGGAGCCTCGCGCAACGGTGCGGCAGCCGGGCTTGTCACCGGTTTCGCCGTCTGGGCCTACACCCTGTTTCTGCCCAGCTTCGGCGAAGCGGGCTTGATGAGCGCGACCCTGCTGGCCGAAGGGCCATTGGGAATCGCATTGCTGAAGCCTCAGGCATTGTTTGGTGTCACCGGGTTGGATCCGGTCGTCCACGCTGTATTCTGGTCGATGATCCTGAACAGCTTTGCCTTTATTGGCGTGTCGCTTGTCTCATTTCCAGGTCCATTGGAACGTTTGCAAGGCGCGCAGTTTGTCAATGTGCTGGATCATACTCACCAAACGCAGGGTGGCGTTTTTCCGGCAGCTGCTGCCGAGGATCTGCTTGTGATGGCTCAACGCACCATGGGGGCAGATGCCGCGCAGTCATTGTTTCAGACCCAGGCCAGTGCGCAAGGGAAGGAAGGGTATCTGCCCGATACGACCCCTGATTTCATTGCGCTGTTAGAGCGTGAGCTTTCCGGTTCGGTTGGCGCGGCAACGGCTCATGCAATGATTGCTCAGATCATGGGGGGGGCCACGGTGTCCGTCGATGATTTGATGGCCGTGGCGGATGAAACCCAGCAAATGCTGGTTTATTCGTCGCAGTTGGAGGCAAAACAATCAGAACTGACCACCACCGCGCGACAGCTTTCGGCGGCCAATGAAAAACTGACGCAGCTGTCGATCCAGAAAGACGCATTCCTGAGCCAGATCAGCCATGAATTGCGAACGCCCATGACCTCGATCCGCGCGTTTTCCGAGATTTTACGCGATGGGGGTGTCACCGACGCGGAAGCCGCTGGACGACATGCCTCGATCATTCATGATGAGGCGCTGCGCCTGACACGGCTGCTGGATGATTTGCTTGATCTCAGTGTGCTTGAACACGGGCAGGTGCAATTGAACCCGCAACGTGAAGTCCTGTCGAAAGTTCTGGACCGCGCCGTGGCTGCCACGCAGTCGCTGATCGTTGCTGAAGATCTGCGCATCCACCGCGATCACGCGCGCGAACAGATCATCGTCGCCACAGATACAGACCGACTGGCGCAGGTGTTTATCAATCTGATTGCCAACGCGGCGAAATACGGGGATGCCAAATACAAGCGCCTGACCATTCGGGTCAGCGTGCGGGACAGCGTTTTGCGGCTTGATTTCGTGGACAACGGATCAGGCATTCCTACTGAAAGTCAGGCGATGATCTTCGAGAAGTTTTCTCGGTTGACAGACAACGCCGCTGCGGGTGGGGCAGGTCTGGGGCTGGCCATCTGCCGCGAGGTCATGGACAGGCTGGGCGGGGCGATTACCTATCTGCCGGGCCAACGCGGGGCGGCGTTCCGGGTCACGCTGCCGCTTGAAAAAATACCGCATCGCGGACTGAATTAAACGTATTGTCAACTTTGTTTTGTCAGGTCTGATGCTATACGACCAGAACGGACCAGACATGGCTGACCCCGATCAGATCAGCGCGATCCGCCAAAAGGCAGGTGCGCGCCGCCCGCCACCCGAGATCCCGCCGGTGACAGCCGCTGTGGCTCTGGGCAAGGCTTTGGCGCGCGCAGGGGACGCGACCGCCGGCCTTTCGATCAACGCGACCGATGTGACCGAAGACCGTGTCGTCTTGTCAGTATTGGACGGCGACATTGCCGAGCACGATCTGCTTGCCATCGCGGAAGGGGCTGACAGCCGATTTGGCTTGTTGGTTGCGGACCCTGATCTGATTGCCGCGGTGATTGAAATGCAAACAATTGGGCGCGTGTTGCCCAGCCCTGCGCACCCCCGCCCGACGACGCGAACCGATGCGGCCATGTGCGCGGATTTCTTTGACCTTGTGCTGGAAGGGCTGGAAAGGGCTCTGACCGCGGCCCAGCTGCCGGTGGCAAGCCTTTGCAATGGGTTCCGTTTTGCGCTCCAGTTGGATGATTATCGCGCTGCCAAGATGGCTTTGCCTGATATTGCGTATCGGAGATATCGGGCGGTTCTTGATCTGGGCAACGGCGGCAAGCAGGGACATCTGACACTTCTGCTGCCATTTGACGCGACCAAGCCACCCGCTGCGCATAGATCTGGCGCAGGACCGGAAAAGCCGTCTGAAACGCCGCCTGCCATACTCGGCGCACGAGTTGAATTGCATGCCATTTTACATCGAGTTCGCATGTCGCTGGACAATGTTTCTGGATTGGCCCCTGGCATGGTGATCACTTTGACCCGAGACGTGCTTGACACCGTCGAGCTGGAAGACCTGACCGGGCAGATACGTGCCACCTGTCGGCTCGGTCAGGCGGCGGGCCAGCGGGCGCTTCGGATCGAGATGGATCCATCTGCGCAGCGTGCCGACCTGCATGTTCCGGGCCTGTCCGCCCAACCCGAACAGACCACCGCATTGTCAGCCGGTTCAGACGGTGTTGATGCGGAACCAGTATTGGCCCCCGAAAGCCAATAAATACCTCACTTTATAACCGTCAGTGGTCGGCTTGACCTGCATCAAAGCAACCTGCATTGCTTGGTTCCAGTATCAGGCCGAGAAGGAGAAACGCCATGGTTGATGTGAGCAAGTACCAAAGCATGTTGCAGGCGCGCCAGAAAGAGTTGGATGCGCGGCTTCACGAGATCGAAGAAGAACTGGAGAGCCATAGCTCAAAGGACTGGGAAGAACTGGCTGTCGAGCGTGAAGAGGACGAAGTGCTTGAAGGTTTGGGGGCTTCCGGGCAGGATGAGCTTGTGAAGATCAAAGCGGCGCTCGCACGGATCGACGAAGGCGAGTTTGGCTTCTGTATGACCTGCGGCACCGAGATTTCATCGGAACGCCTTGATGTTGTGCCGCATACACCATTCTGCCGCGATTGCGCCGCGAAACACGCCTGACGCACCCGTTTGGTGCTGACATGGAGTAACGAACCCGAACACATCATCACGAACCTTGGAGGAGAAAATGGCATTTGAAGAGCTTAAAGCCTCGATCAGCATGATCCTGGACGAAATCGCCAAGCGACCCGAAGACCGTCATGTGTTGCAAGAACAGCTGCGCGAGAAAATCTCGGAGTTGGAAAAGACCGGCCAGCCGGTGCCCGAGGATTTCCGGAAGTTTGAAGCCGACCTTGAGGATGATGACGCCGACGATCTGTTCGATAATATGCCGGTCTGACCGGAACAAGCGCGCGACCGGTCAAGCGGACGCGTGCCACCCAAGCAGTGTTCTGCTTGCAGCATTGTCGACCGGCTGGTCGAAAGTGATCAGTTTTCGCCCCCAGACCATTGACAAAAGGCGCTTTTATCTGGCGACTGAATGCAGGCAGGGACGGAGGCGCAGATGACAGCACAGGTTCAGTATGACGTCGAGGATGGCGTCGCCCTCATCAAGATTTCAAATCCACCCGTTAATGCGCTGAATCAGGTGGTCCGGCAGGGCTTGATGGACGCGTTTGAACGTGCCGATTCAGACGACCGCGTCGGGGCCATTGTCCTGTCTGCTGAGGGGAAAACCTTCCCGGCGGGCGCCGATGTGCGTGAGTTCGGACGCCCACGGGCGGCCCCCATCCTGTCGGATGTCTGCGCCCGGATCGAAGCCTGCAAAAAACCGGTGCTGGCGGCCATCCACGGTCACGCGCTGGGTGGCGGTTTTGAACTGGCTCTGGCCTGTCACTATCGCATTGCGCTGCACGATGCGATCATGGGATTGCCTGAAGTCAATCTGGGTGTGCTGCCAGGTGGCGGCGGGACGCAACGGATGCCGCGCATTACTGGCGCGAACGCCGCACTTGATCTGATGATCACCGGCAAGCCCATCTCGGCAGATCGGGCCGCCGAGATGGGCTTGATCGAGAAGGTGATTCACAAGAATCTTGACCGGGCAGCGCTGGCATCTGCCAAGAACATGATTGCGCAAGAGACCCCGACACGCCCCACGCGCGAGCGAAGTGAAGGGTTCGCGGATCCTGTCCGATACACCGAAGCGATCAAGTCCTGGCGTGGTCGTGTCGCCGGGAACTTTGTTCCCTCGGTCCGGTGCATTGTCGATTGCGTCGAATCCGCCCTTTTGTTGCCGTTTGATGCTGGCATCGCTTTGGAGCGGCAATGTTTCGATGATTGCGAACGAGGGTCTGAGGCCACGGCGTTGCGTCATGCGTTCTTTGCCGAACGACGCGCAGCAAAAGTGCCCGAGTTGAAAGGGGCCAAGCTGCGTGATGTGTCAGCCATTGGGGTTGTTGGTGCGGGCACGATGGGGGTGGGCATCACGATTTCCTGTCTTGATGCAGGCTTTCCCGTCACTCTGGTCGAACGGGATAATGACGGTCTGGCGCACGGAGTGGACAGAGTCCGGGATAATTATGAGAAATCGGTTGGCAAGGGGCGCATTGATCAGGCCGCAGCAGACGACCGTATGGCCCGCCTGCGCGGTACCACCGACATGGCCGATCTGTCCCAAGTTGATCTGGTCATCGAGGCAGTGTTCGAAGATGAAACCGTCAAGCGCGATGTGTTTCAACAACTGGACAAGGTCATGCGCCCCGGTGCCATTCTGGCGACCAATACGTCATATCTGGATATTGATGCGCTGGCCGCGACGATTTCGCGTCCGCAGGATGTTGTCGGGTATCACTTCTTCTCACCCGCCCATATCATGAAGCTGCTTGAGGTTGTCGTGGGCGCAAAAACCCACCGTGATGTGGTTGCCACCGGATTTGCGTTGGCGAAAAAGCTTCGAAAAGTGCCGGTGCGGGCCGGTGTCGCCGATGGATTCATTGGAAACCGCGTTCTGGCGGCGTATCGTCTGGCCGCAGATTTCATGCTGGAAGACGGCGCGAGCCCCGCGCAGATCGACGCGGCGATGCGGGCTTATGGCTTTCCGGTCGGGCCGTATCAGGTTCTTGATATGGCGGGGCTTGATATTTCATGGGCACGTCGCAAGCGCCTTGCCGCGACCCGTGACCCAAGCGACCGCTATGTGGCGATTGGCGACCGGATGTGTGAACAAGGATGGTTCGGTCAGAAGGCCGGCCGTGGTTATTATGTGCATGGCCACGGGCTTGGGCCGGTGGAAAATCACGACGCACTGGCAATCATCGAGGATGAGAGGCGCAAAAAAGGCATTAGCCCGCGCGCCTTTTCAAATGATGAGATTCAGCAGCGATGCCTGAGCGCCATGGTCAATGAAGGCGCGCGACTGCTGGACGAAGGTGTAGCGCTCCGCCCTTCGGATATCGACGTGGTCTTGCTGTATGGTTATGGGTTCCCGCGCTTTCGCGGGGGACCAATGATGGCCGCCGACCAACGTGGGTTGTTGACGGTTAAGAATGCGTTGAAATCCTATCAGGAGGAAGAGCCAAAATTCTGGGCGCCATCCCCGCTGTTCGACGAGTTGATCAAGAACGGACGGCATTTCAGTGATCTGAACGACGATTGATAGGTGGTGCCGCGGACAGCGCCCGGCGTCAGGACAGGGAAACGCCCAGGATCACAAACATCAGCCCGATCACGGACAAGGCCAATCCGCCCATATTCAGGGCCATCGCTTTCTGAACCCGCGCGCGCAGGGCGGCGTCGTCCAGATTTTCGCGCTTTGCCTTCATGACCTTGAACGCACTGGCCAGCAATCCAGCCAGTCCGACCAGCGACATGACCGCTCCGATGATGATCAGCCAATCCATGGCGTCCTCCGTTCTTATGACGATCGCCTAACGCGCCACGCGGATCGGTGCAACCCCGGCGGCGCTTTGCCGTTTCACAATTTCGCGGCATCTGCCGCTCTTGAAGCGGACAGGGGGATTGGCTAGTCAGAGGCAACCCGAAGAAGAGGATCACATGGACGACACTCAGGCCGATAACAGCTATCGCGTAACCGCCAACGAACTGCGCCAATTCATAGAGCGGATTGAGCGGCTGGATATGGAAAAGAAAGACCTTGCAGATCAGCAGAAAGAGGTGATGGCCGAAGCCAAGGCGCGTGGCTATGACACCAAGGTCATGCGCAAGGTCATCGCGCTGCGCAAACGCGACAAGGATGACATCGCCGAAGAAGAAGCGGTGTTGGAAATGTATAAGGAAGCGCTGGGCATGTAAGTCCGGCCGCGCGTGAAGACGAGAGAACCCGCCAATCTGGCGGGTTTTTTGCCTATGTTACCAGAAGGGTAACTCCTTCGATCCGCTCGATCTGATCAAGATCTCGATCATAGGCATCGCTCAGGTCGTCGATCATCGCCTCAGTCCAGCCCGGAAGGTCGATTTCCTCTTCGATTTCGTCAGGGATGGCATATTTCTCGAGAAATGTGACGATTACCCGCCGGCGCTGTTGTGGGCTGGGGATCTCGGTTTTTCCCAGATAATCCAGCATCCTTTGAAACCCGTCTGGAGTCATGATCGGTCTGAGAATATCCAGCGCCCCATCCAGCGGTTTACTGTCGTTTACGCCCGTGATCACCTGCATGATCTCGGGCCATAAGAGTGGTGTGTCTTCGTTGCACCAGACGATGATTGGTGTGGCGGGATTGGCTTCCCGGATCGTCAGCAGCATGTCGGACCACCGCAGGCTATGCGGATCAATCTGGGCCAGCAGGGACGCGCGGTCAGCGGCGGGCACCATACTCAGGACGGCAGGTACGAAGGTGGCCGGGTTGCGCAGCCCGATGAAGAAACTGACCTCGTGATTGGCAAACAGGTTGCGGATCCAAGCCGTGTTGCGTTTGGCAAGGTGATAGAGTTGGTTGTTCTCAATCGAGCGATGCGGCGCGCCCAAGAAGTTCTTGTGGCCCAGGACCAGCCGCTGGGCGTCCGTGCTATCGACCAAGGTATCCAGCAACATTTCCTGCGTGTCGTCATCGGCGCGTGCACCCTGTAGCTTCACCAGCGCGTCGGCCAACAGCCCCCGATACCGACCGGGACCGGGAACAGCGACCCCGAGTTTCGCCAGTTGCCCACTGTTTTTAAGCAGCGATTTTGTCAACTGGTCGTCGTCCGTGCAGTGGGCGCCAAGGTGGAAACAGATTTGCATTCAGAACTGGCCTTTTTTGCAGTCGACCCCATGAAACATATGTTGGATTTCTGGACAGTTAAACCTGTTTCAGGCTAAACGGACAATTGATGACTGACCAAAAGACTCAGATTGCGACACAACGCCGTGACCGCCGCTTGCCAGACCTTTGGTCCATCGGGGCGATTGTGATCGCGCTGTTGGTTCTTTTGCCCATCCTGTCGATCGTCTGGCTGGCCATGACCCCGGCCGAGAACGCGTGGCCGCACCTTCTGAATACGACACTGCCGCGCTATGTTTCAAACACGCTGTTGCTGAGCCTGGCCGTGGGCACGTTGTCGGCGGCGGTCGGCACCGGATCCGCATGGCTGATCACCATGTATCGGTTTCCCGGCGCCCGCTGGTTGGAATGGTTGTTGCTGACACCGCTCGCGATCCCCGCTTATGTCGGCGCCTATGCCCTGGTTGATTTTCTGGAATATGCAGGCCCGGTTCAGACCGGGATGCGCGCCCTGTTCGGATGGGAAAGTTCGGCGGATTACTGGTTTCCTCAGATCCGGTCGCGTTGGTCTGCCGTTCTGGTGCTGACCGCTGCCCTGAACCCATATGTGTTTTTGTTGGCGCGTGCCGCCTTTCGCGAACAATCAGGTGACGCCTATGAGGTTGCGCGCGCTTTGGGCGCAGGGCCATTTGCGCGGTTCTGGCGCGTCGGGATGCCCTTGGCGCGCCCAGCCATCGCCGCAGGGGTCGCCATCGTCATGATGGAAACGGTGTCTGATTTCGGAGTTGTGGATTACTTCGCGGTCCAGACCTTGACCACGGGTATCTTCACGGTCTGGCTGGAAAGTCATAACGCAGGAGGGGCCGCGCAGATCGCATTGGTGATCCTTGTCTTCGTGTTCCTGCTGGCCGCGCTGGAAAAGATCAGCCGATCCCGCAGCCGCTTTTACCGCATGTCGCGTCAAAGCCGTCCGGTCGAGGCGCGCGCGCTGGGGCCTGTGCCCGGCATCATGGCTTTGATTGCCTGCGCCATTCCGTTTTTAGTTGGGTTCGTCTTGCCAGTCTTCGTGCTGTTGGGTCATGCCATTTCCAAACCGGAATATTGGCTGTCAAACGGACTGTTCTCGGCGCTCTGGCATACTCTGACGGTAGGCGGCATCGCCGCCGTTGTAACGGTCGCCGCTGCGCTGTTTCTGGTGTATGGCGTTCGTTTGACCGGGCATCCTGTGCCGCGAAAGCTGATGCCGTTGACCACGATTGGTTACGCCGCACCCGGTGCTGTGCTTGGGATCGGTATTTTGATCCCGATGGCGGCGACGGACAATATGTTGGCCGATGGCGTGCTCGCGGTGACAGGCTGGGATCCGGGTCTGATGATGACCGGGACGGCCTTTGCCGTGGTCTATGCATATTGCGTGCGTTTCTTTGCCATTGCGCAAGGGGCCGCAGACGCGGCCATTGGACGTGTTTCCCCCAACTTGCCCATGGCGGCACGATCACTGGGACGATCGGCGCGTGGTGCCTTGTCCGAGGTCTATGTTCCCCTGATCAGAAGTTCGGTCGGCACGGCCTTGCTGCTGGTATTCGTCGACAGCGTCAAAGAACTGCCTGCAACCCTACTGTTACGCCCCTTCAATTATGGCACTCTGGCCACCCGGGTCTATGAGCAAGCATCGCTTGAACAACTCGGCCAAGCCGCCCCACCGGCCTTGATGGTCATCGCCGTGGGCCTGTGCGCCGTGGCCCTGATGGCCCGGGCAAGCCGACCCTAAACCTTTTGCTTGAACCCGCCCGCAGAACCCCTTAAATGCGCAGCAGTGCCCCTATAGCTCAGCTGGTAGAGCAACTGATTTGTAATCAGTAGGTCCGCGGTTCGAGTCCGTGTGGGGGCACCAGAATATACAAATAAAAACAGAAACTTATAGACCTCTGGCCTTGCTTGCCAAAGCGGTGTGGTTCCAAATATAGCAGATATCCAGCAGGGCAGCTTGCGGGTGACTCGCTCAGCAAAAAGCGGCCCGCTGCACATGCACGCGGACCGCTCCTGCCGATGCACGCAGAAAGGAGTCACTGCCGTCGGTTTGCTCCGATGGTTTAGGGTCCGCCTGTTTCCTGAAGGACCAGCGGTTGGCGGAAACGCGTTGTGTGACGCCACTCCAATCACGCGGTTAAGAGTTACGTCTCTGCCCTCACGGGGCGCTTTGCAGTCGTCGCACATGCGCACGGCGGTTAGATGATCTTGCCCCATGGCGTACTGTTTTGGGCGGCGGCCGACGGGCATGTCGGGGAACACATCATCAAGGAACGGAACCGGCAGGGCGCGGTCATTGGCCTGACTGCGAAGGTCTTCTAAGGAACGTCCATTCCCACCTGCATCGTGTGTTCAAGAAATGTCGCGAATACCTCACGGATTAGGTGTTTGTCATTGCCCTGATATTACCTGCGCCAGATTGTGAGCGGTCGGTTTGCCGGGTGGCCATCCGGTGAACTGGCGGCGAGCGGTTCGAAGTGGTCTAGTTTACGGGAAAAAGTGAGGAGTGAATAATCTGTGCGCGGCGTAATCGGCTGGGCGGATGGGGTGAGGCAAAGCCAACGCTCGCCAAGTTCAAGATACGCGCCGCTTGACCAATCCGCGCGCAGCAGTTGCCCAGAAGATCCATGAAGAAGTGAACCGAGCGCGAAAGGTCAGACACGACCGGTTGATGTGGTTCACCCCAGTGATCGCCATCAGAACCCGCTGTCCGAGCTTTGCTGCCATTTCTGCACGAGGTTTCCGAACCGGGTAAACTGGGCTTCGAAGGACAGTTCGACCGTGCCGATGGGGCCGTGGCGTTGCTTGCCGATGATGACTTCGGCTTTGCCGTGCAGGCTGGACATTTCGTCCTGCCAGGCGGCCATGCGGTCCAGTTCGTGGTCGCCGGGTTTTTCGCGTTCCTTGTAGTATTCCTCGCGGAACACGAACATGACAACGTCTGCGTCCTGCTCAATTGACCCGGATTCGCGCAGGTCTGACAGTTGCGGGCGTTTGTCGTCGCGGCTTTCGACCTGACGGCTGAGCTGCGACAGGGCGATGACCGGGATATTGAGCTCCTTGGCGATTGCTTTCATGCCCATCGAGATCTCGGCGATCTCGTTCACCCGGTTTTCGGCCGTGCCGCGACAGAGTTGCAGATAGTCGATGATCAGAAGGTCCAAGCCATGGGTGCGTTTCAGGCGGCGGGCGCGGGCAGCCAGTTGGCTGATCGGCAGCGCGGGCGTATCGTCGATGAAAAGTGGGCAGCTTTCCAGTTCCTTTGCCGCGTTGACGAACCGGCGAAATTCGCCTTCGTCCATGTCGCCTTGGCGGATCTTGTGAGACGAGATTTCCGAGGCTTCGGCCAGGATCCGTCCGGCAAGCTGTTCGGCCGACATTTCGAGCGAGAAGAACCCGACGACACCGCCGTCAATGGCACCTTCGCTGCCATCCGGACGGGTACCTTTCTTGTAGGCTTTCGCCACGTTGAACGCGATGTTGGTGGCAAGCGAGGTCTTCCCCATCGACGGGCGGCCCGCAAGGATCAGCAGGTCGGACGGGTGCAGCCCGCCCAGTTTGTTGTCGAGATCGGCAAGCCCGGTCGAGACACCGGCCAATCCGCCTTCGCGCTGATAGGCGGCGTTGGCGACGTGAACCGCGTCGGTCACGGCCTTCAAAAAACTTTGGAATCCGGAATCTGTCTGGCCTGCTTCACCCAGTTTATAGAGCGCCTGTTCGGCCTCGACGATCTGCTCTTTCGGTTCGGACGAAATATCGACCTTCTGTGCCTTGGACGAAATGTCCTGACCCAGCTGGATCAACTCGCGCCGGATCGCCAGGTCATAGATCATCTGTGCATAGTCACGCGCGGCGAAGCTGGAGATTGCTGCGCCCGCAAGTCGCGCCAGATAGGCGGGTCCACCGAGCTCCTTCAGGCCCTCGTCATCTTCCATGAACGCTTTCAGCGTCACAGGGCTGGCAAGTGCGTTTTTTGAAATCCGGCTGGCGGCGATTTCCCAGATGCGGGCATGGACGGGTTCGTAGAAATGACCCGCATTGATGATCGAGGCGACCCGATCATAGACGTCGTTGTTCGTCAGGACCGCGCCCAGAAGCTGTTGTTCGGCTTCGATGTGATGGGGCAGGGCGTCCTGCACGCCTTCGCTGGCGTCGCCGGATTTAGCGCCCGGAGGAATACTGCTGATCTCGTTCATGACTGCCTGCCCCTTTTGGGGGATTGTTTAGCGCCTCGGGATGGTCCAAGGCAAAATGTATGTTTCTGTGATTATCGTGTGGATAAGTCGGAAACATACGCAACCCTACCAGATTTGGTGGGGTCGCGCAAAACAGTCCATACAGATGGTGATGTGCGTCAGCCCTGCATACGCGCTTTTTGCCAGGCGCGCGGGTCTTTCAGGAAGCGCTCCACCTCGTCCAAAGTCTCGGTCGTGAACGCGCCTTGGGCTTTCGCTTCAGCCAGAACATCCCACCATGTGCACAGGTGGATCAGTTGAACACCATGATCGCCAAGGGTTTTTTCGGTCTCGGGGAAGATGTCGTAATAGAAGATCACGGCGGTTGCACCGCATGTCGCCCCGGTTTGGCGAATCGCATCGACGAAACTGAGTTTTGAGCCACCATCCGTGGTCAGGTCTTCAACCAACAGAACGCGCTGGCCTTCGACCATCGCCCCTTCGATGCGGGCGTTGCGGCCATACCCTTTCGGCTTCTTGCGCACATATGTCATGGGCAGGGCGAGACGCTCGGCAACCATGGCGGCAAAAGGGATGCCCGCGGTTTCGCCGCCTGCAATGTTGTCGAACGCCTCGAACCCCGCTTCGCGCATGATCTCGACCGCCATGAAATCCATCAGGGTTGAGCGGATACGGGGGAAGCTGATCAGTTTTCGGCAGTCGATATAGGAGGGACTGGGCAGGCCCGAGGCCAGCGTGAATGGCTCGTCCGTATTGAAGTTCACGGCCCCAATTTCCAAAAGCATCCGCGCGGTCAGGCGGGCAATCTCATCCTTGGTGGGGAAGGTCGAAGGGATCATGGGCAGCGTCCTTGTTCTTGTTATGCGTCAACCCGCCAGTGCAGCGGAAAGCCCGGATCAAATACGGTCACGGGACCGTCCCCTGTAGCGATCATCGCGGGATAATTCACGGGGTCGCCCTTGGTCAGCGTGATGGTGTCTTCGTTCACGGGCAAGCCATAGAAAGCGGGGCCATTCAGCGAGGTGAACGCCTCTAGCTTGTCCAGCGCGCCGTCGGCCTCGAACACTTCGGCAAGGCAGGACAGGGTGTTGGTGGCGGTGAAACATCCTGCGCAGCCGCAGCTGTTTTCTTTCAACGGGTCGATATGCGGCGCGCTGTCGGTGCCAAGGAAGAATGTCGCATCGCCCGAGGTCGCCGCTTCACGCAGGGCAAGGCGGTGCGTTTCGCGCTTGGCGACGGGCAGGCAGTAATAATGCGGTTTGATACCGCCGACCAAGATGTGGTTGCGGTTGATGATCAGGTGGTGCGTGGTGATCGTCGCGCCCAGCGTGTCACCTTCGGCGCGCGCGTAGTCCACGCCATCCTTGGTGGTGATGTGCTCCATCACCACTTTCAGACCGGGGGTCGCGCGGCGGATTGGATCAAGCACACGGTCGATGAACACGGCTTCGCGGTCGAAGATATCTATGTCGCCGTCGGTGACTTCACCGTGGACGCAAAGAGGCAGGCCGATCTCGGCCATTTTCTCGAACACCGGGCGGACTTTGTCGAAATCCTGCACGCCAGAGGCGGAGTTTGTTGTCGCCCCGGCGGGATAAAGCTTCACCGCTTTCACCAGTCCACGGGTCGCGGCGGCGGCGACATCTGCCGGGTCTGTGTCCTCGGTCAGATAAAGTGTCATCAACGGCTCAAAGCGCATGTCGGCAGGCAGTGCGGCCATGATGCGGTCGCAATAAGCGTTGGCATCGGAGCTTGTCACCACGGGCGGCACAAGGTTCGGCATGATGATGGCGCGCGCGAAATGACGCGCGGTTTCGGGCAGGACGGCTTTCAGCATCTCACCATCGCGCAGATGCAAGTGCCAGTCATCGGGACGGCGGAGTGTCAGGGTCTGGGTCATCGGCACAGGGCATAGCGCAGCAACTGGTTTCGTGCCAGATGATTCGGGCGAATGCAAAGCGCAAATCGCGCAACGCGACGGGCAACGCGACGGGCGTCCCTGGTGCAGATGCGCTGCATCACAGCTAGGATATAGATGAACCTTTTGTCAAAGTGCGTTCCGCACGGTCCAACGCCTGTTGAAAGCGTGGGGCGTGTTTGTTTGAGGCCACGGACGACGCCAACCATTTGACCAGCAGTGGCTTTCCCCGCGCCTCGGCGGCGGCAAGCAGTTTGCGCAGATAGGGGCGGTAACGCCGTCGGACACGCAGCGCACGATAGCATCCCTGCGGTGTCAGGGTGTCCTTGGCGGCTTTCATAATCAGGTCATGGGTCACGCCCATGTCAAACAGAGATTGTGCCAGCGTTTCGCCAAAGTGGCGCGCGTGAATATGATGAATGTGATCCCCTTTGAACATCGCCGCGTGAACAGTGTCTTCGGTTATTGCCGGATCGAAAAACAGGAACACATCGCGCGCCATCTCGACCATTTCGGGCGCAAAGTGGTAGCGATCTGTAAAGTCGCGCCGCCGCGCCTTCGGAAATCTGCGGTCAAATTCAGTCTGGGCCGGGTCAAGGGTGGCTTGGGGTTGTACGGCGATAACCGTTACCTCTGGCGCCACCACAGAGAACGCGGCGGCCGCGTAGCCGCACATGCCCGCGCCATAAAACACCACCTTGTCGAATTCTTCAAAGAAGCCGTCTTCGATCAGGCGGTCGAAATAACCATAAACTGCGCGATCCCGAAACCAAGTTTCTGAATACGCCAGAATGCACAGGTTTGACCACCCGTTCTGCCGCACGAGGGTCCAGCCAAGCGGTTCTTGTAGGGGCGAGGTGTTGCGAATATTGCGGATCGTTTCGAACGTGACCAGAAGGGTTCGCCCCTCGTCGGTCAATATAGCTGCGTGATCCGCGCCAAGGGGTTCGAAATACCCACGCTCGTCCCCGATCTCTTCCAATTGCGAGAGCCACTCGTCGTCCGGCGTGCCGATATGATCGGCATTCATGTCGCCTGCTGACAGGTCGTCCTGCATCACTCACACCTCGATAATCATTGTTCCATCCACAGTGTTCTTTCGGTGCGAAAGCAGGCGGTTTTTGGCGCGCAATGCGGCAAAAAATGGGAGAGTGGGAAAGAGGTCAGCGCATTGTTTCCGAAGGAATTTCAATGGTCCGCAGCACGTGGGATTTGCGCGAAATTGTATATTCTTTGCGCGTCGTCCATGGGAATCGGGCGTGCGGGCGGGGTCAATAGAAGCCGACCGAAAAGGGCGCGGTTCGCTTCATCCTGCATCAGTTCGCGAAAACGCTGCTTGCGCCAGTCGACCGCTGCGTGATGAAGATTTGCCAGCTTGGGATCGGACATAAGCTCTGCAAGCTGGGCTTGCCGGGGTGCGCCTGTCTGACGGATTGAGTTGTCTTCAACCTCGCACCAGTTTCGTTCGCACCAATAATCCATCCCGATGGGTTTGTCCGACCGGTTGACGCGCCCTCGGTCGGATTTCAGAATGAAGCTTTCCATCGCGCCCAAGGGATAGTGGTTCAACTGCACCAACCCGTAATTCGGACGTGTGTAGGCCGAAAATATCTGATGTCGCTGGAACTTACCATCCAGCCTTCGACCGCTTCCATCTAACCACCGCGTGGTTTCGACCACACCTTCGACCGGGGATCGCGGGCGGTGAACTCCGAGTTTTCGATACGCTCCTCGATTGCGATAGAGCGTTTTGAACAGAAAAGCACGCCAGGGCCAGGTCATGACCTCGGGGGCGGCACGCGTGAATTGCCCGGTGATGGGCTGGTCGCAATAATCGATCACCCCGTCATTGCCAAACAGCCGCCATGTCAGGGTGATCGCATCCGCGTCGGGCAGCGCCGAGAACAGGGCCGCCAGCGTGTGGTCGCCCGCGTGGATGTTCACGAACTCGTCCACATCCAATGTCATCAGCCAATCGGCTTCGCGCACTAGGGGATGCTTGTCAGCGATCTTGAACCCGGTCCATTGGATGCCGCCCTGATCATGGGGTCCGTCATTGCGCAGATGGGTCAGATGACCCAATTCCTGCAAACGGTCGAGCATGCCATCCGTCCCGTCGTTGCACCCATTCGACAGGACCAGAAAATCGGTGAAACCAATCGCCTTGTGATGCGCGAGCCATTCCAGAAGGAATGCGGCTTCGTTTTTCATGCAGGTGATAGCTGTGACGCGCATCAGGCGGTCACGCACAAGCGGTTCGGTGTGCAGGGCTGGCACGGGTTTTCGTTCGGTAACATATGCTTAGATGCTCACAGTTCGTGCCATGCTGATCTTCGGGCGATTTTGGCAGACACATCAAAACCCGTCAACGATGCGCCCAGCCAAAGAAGCGTTCCCTTTTCGCGATGGTAGAGCTTACGCCACGGAAAGCCTTATTTCCTTGCCTCCAGTAATGCGCGGGTCTTAGTTAAAGGCGAACCTCTTTCGTGGAATCAGTCAGAGTAGCGGTTTGTTTCAAGCTGCGTTGGTGGTTGATCCGGATGGGGTTCAGGACGCGATGCGGCTGCTTGTGCTGCGGATGTGGACCAATTTTGTGTTGTAAATGGTATACTCCATAATGGGCCGCCTGATTTGTCAGGCGGTCCGTTTACGTTTTGCGGTTGAAACCCTGCGCCAGCCCGGTGACATTCCACATTCGGATAAGGAAATGAATCGATCGACGTGGCAACGCTCAGGACACTCCCAGATACAGCGTTGGACTGGCTTCGCGCGGGCCAGCGCGTGGCGATTGCTACGGTTGTTCAGACCTGGGGCAGCGCCCCCTGTCCGGCAGGCAGTCAGATGATCATCGCAGAAGACGGCGACATCGAAGGCTCGGTTTCGGGCGGCTGTGTCGAAGGCGCGGTGGTGACTGAAGCGCTTGAGGCAATCGGTGCCCGCGTGCCGCGCCTGTTGACCTATAGCGTGGCGGATGAGGATGCGTTCAGCGCCGGGCTGGCCTGTGGTGGCACCATCCGTGTTCTGGTGGAACCGGTCACGGATCAGGATCACGATGGGGCCGCTATGCCGGTCGCGATGCTGGCAGAGATCGTGCGGACGCAGGCCCATCGCGTGCCGATTGCCTATCAGGTGAACGTGACCACATGGGCGCGGCAACTTACGGTGTCGGATACCGACACACCGCAGACGATGGCGGGGGAAACCCGGTTCGACGGTGATGTGTTCACACTGGTTGTCAACCCATCGCCCCGCTTGGTCATCGTCGGTGCGGTGCATATCGCACAAAACCTGGCTCCGATGGCGGCAGCCACGGGGTTCGATCCCATCATCACCGATCCGCGCAGCAGCTTTGCCACGCCAGCACGGTTTCCGGGACTGCGTGTGATTTGCGATGATACCGATGCCGCCCTTGCACAGATCGGGGTGGATGCCCAAACAGCCATCGTGACATTGGGTCACGATCCCAAGATTGATGATCCTGCGATCCGTGAAGGGCTGGGGGCCGGTTCTTTCTATATCGGCTGTCTTGGCTCGCGTCGCACCCATGCTGCGCGTCTGGACCGGTTGCGTGCCTTGGGTCTGCCCGAAGACGCCCTGTCGCGTCTGCACGGCCCGGTCGGGCTGGATATCGGCGCAAAGGGTCCGGCCGAGATTGCAGTATCGATCCTGTCGCAATTGGTGGCCGCACGGCGAGGCAGGCTGTAGCCGGTCCAGGCTATACGCTGTCGCGCGGCGGCTTGATGCGCAGGACCAGCAGGCGCGCAATCAGGATTGTGGCAAAGCCAAGACCCGCCGCCAGCGCCTCGCCCAGATATGTCAGCATCGCCAGATAGACCGCGCCACCTAGAAGCGACAGCGTGGCGTAAAGATCCTCTTTCAACAGGCTGGGAGTCATGTTGCACAAAAGATCACGGATCATCCCGCCTGCCGTGCCGGTCACACAGCCAATAACGATGGCAAGGATCGGGGATATCCCAACATCCAGCGCCACCTGAACGCCGGTCAGAGTGAACAGCGCCAATCCAATGGCATCCAATTGCATGAGCACCTTGAGTCTGCGGCCATTGCCGGAAGACATACGCGTTGCCAGGCCGAAACTGATCAGGGCGATCGGCACCGCAACGGCAAGGTATCTGGTGTCGGTGATCCAGAACACCGGCGTCAGCCCCAGAAACAGATCGCGCAATGTGCCGCCGCCCATAGACGTGGCAATCGCCAGAACTGTCGCGCCAAACGGGTCCATATGAACCCGGTGCGCCTGGATCGCCGCCGAGGCCGCCATGACGGCAGTCGCCAGCAGGGACAGGGGAACGAACAGAAAGGACAGTGTTTCCATCGGGGCACCCTAGTCGGCAGAGCAGGCAGAGAAAAGAGGTGATAACTGCGGCTGTGTTAGGTCACATTCACAGCGCTCAATCCGATCAAAACGATCACTTTTCGGGTGGGCGCGACAGGAACCCCGCCAGCGTGTCGAAAATCAGCCGAATACGGGGGCTGGTGTGCAGGTCGCGATGGGTGATCAGCCATACCGGAAAGACAACGGGATCCATATCCGGCAAAAGCCGTTCGACCCCCGGCGCGGTGTCACCGACATTGGCTGACATGAAGGCAATGCCAAGGCCGCGCTGCACATATTCCCACGCGACCACACCACTGTTCGAGCCCAGGTGAAAATTCTGCTTCGTGACCTTGATCCCCAGCGGGGCAAGATATCCGATCATCTCGTCCGAGGATCCGAAGTTCACGAAGTCATGCTGCGAAAGATCGGCTTTGGTTTTGGGGTGCCCCCGCCGTTTGAGGTATGAGGTGGCAGCGTAAAGATACGCCTCGGCCTCGTCGACCAACCGGGCATAGAGTTCGGGTTGAGCGGGGCGGACATGGCGGATCGCAATATCCGCTTCGCGCCGCTGGATGTCGCGAATGTCATTGGCAGCCAAGATGTCAACCTCAACTCTTGGGGCGATGTCACGCAGGTGTTGCAGCATTGGCGGCAGGATATAGGCGGCAAACACATCCGACGCTGTGATGCGCACTTTGCCTTCGATGGCCTGCGTTTGTCCCGCTGCAACAAGCGAGATGTTCACCGCCGCATCGGCCATCTTGTGCACATGTTCCAGCACCGCGCGTCCGGATGGCGTCAAAACCAGTCCGCGCCCGATCCGTTCGAACAGGGCGATGCCCAGCGTGTCCTCAAGCCGCGCGACCTGCCGCCCGACAGTCGGTTGAGTTTGACCCAGCATACGGGCGGCGGCGGACAATGATCCTTCGTCTGCTGTGGCCATGAAGGCCCGAACCTGGTTCCAATCAAATGATATTGCATCCCAATTCATGCATAAATGTATAGCAGTAAGGCAAAATTCGGCAATTCCCTTTGCTGTTTCGCATGGATAGACCAGCATCAAAGGAGATGACCGATGATACAAGCTGCGAAATTTTGGGATGGGGTCGCCGCGAAATACGCGACATCCGAGATCAAGGATCCCGAGGGGTATCAGTTCACATTAGAACGCACGCGGTCTTATCTTGGCTCTCAAGACAAAGTGCTTGAGATTGGTGCCGGCACCGGATCGACGGCTCTGGAACTGGCCCCCGCCGTTGAACATATCACGATCACCGATGTCTCGCCCGAGATGATACGGATCGGAAAAGCCAAGGCTGACGAGAAGGGGATCGGAAATGTGGACTTTCAGGTGACTGACGCAAAACTGCATGATGTCGGCGGTCCCTATGACGCCATCCTCGCCTATAATGTGTTGCATCTGGTGGAAGACCTGGCGGGCGTTTTGGAGCGTGTGCGTGATCTTCTGGCACCCGGTGGCGTGTTTATCTCAAAAACATTCTGCAAACCCACGCGGGGTGGGCCTTGGTTTTACTACGTCATGCGTTTCGCTTTGCCACTGATGCAGATGGTCGGTAAAGCGCCCTATGTGGCGATCATGAGTGTCGAGGAGTTCGAGGCTATCCTGACCGCGCAGGGATTCACAATCGTTGAAAGCGGCAATTTCCCGGCAAAGGAATTGCGGCGCTATGTTGTGGCTCGGCGCTGACAGGATCGCGCGCGACTGCCACGGATTTGAAACGCAAAACGCCTCGCTGATGCGAGGCGTTTTTCTTTATCAGACCAGGTGCTTGGCCAACTACTTAGACACGGGGCCAATCATCATGACCATCTGGCGGCCTTCCATCTTCGGCATGTTTTCAACCTTGCCGATTTCCTTGGTATCTTCCGCGACCCGCTCAAGCAATTCGCGACCAAGGTTTTGGTGCGCCATTTCACGCCCCCGGAACCGCAACGTCACTTTGACCTTGTCGCCATTTTCCAGGAACTTGAACACGTTGCGCATCTTGACGTCATAGTCATGCGTATCCGTGTTGGGGCGGAACTTGACCTCTTTCACCTCGATGGTTTTCTGCTTCTTGCGGGCTTCGCTTTCCCGCTTCTGCTGTTCATATTTGAACTTGCCGAAATCCATGATCTTACAGACGGGCGGGTTGGCGTTGGGCGAAATCTCAACCAGATCAAGCCCGGCCTCTGCGGCCATGACCAATGCTTGCGCAGGCGTGACAACACCGGCGTTTTCGCCGTCGGCGCCAATAAGTCGAATTTCAGTGGCCTTGATGCGCTCGTTTACGCGGGGGCCGGTGTCGCGCGTGGGCGGCGCGTTGTGAGGTCTGCGGGCTATTGTGCCATTCCTTCTGACGTTTCAGTGTTCTTCGGTTGCGGAAGTTAAGGCCCATGCGGGTGTGTTTCAACCCGATAAAGCGTTTTCCGAAGGATTGTTTCAGGCGGATGTTGATTTGACGTCAAAAGCCGACGGGATCCGCTCTTTTGGGTCAGAATCTTGCAATATTCCTGCTACATTGGCGTATTGACGCGCATTGGGTGAAACTCCCCTTGCGCTTGACCGGCTTAGACCTCACATCCCTCTTGGATGCTGCTCAGATCTGCGCAGCGCATGTATGGACAAGTTGAGGATGCCGACATGAAAAATACCATTATCGCTGTTGGAATTGTGATCGTTGCCGCTGTGGGCGGCTATATCTGGTACAACAACAACCAAACTAAGATGATTGCGGAAGAAGCAGCAGCAGAAGCGCAAGCAGCGGAAGACGCTGCCGCGGATGCCGCCGCCGAACAGGCGGCCGCTGCCGAAGCTGCTGCCAAGGAAGCGGCCGAAAACGCCGCCGATGAAGCCGCCGCGGCCGCGGATGCAGCGGGCGAGGCCGTGCAGGACGCCGCTGACGCAGCAGGCGAAGCCGTGCAAGGCGCTGCTGACGCTGCGGGCGATGCCGTGCAGGGTGCTGCTGACGCCGTGACCGATGCCGTTGAAGGCGCAATCGATTCCGTCACCGGTGCTGCCAGCGATGCCGCGGACACTGCAACACCGGATGCCGGCACAGACGCCACCGCCGAGGGAGCAGCGGATGCGACAGCGGATACTTCCGCCGATGCCGCAACCGATGCCACGCCCGATGCGCTGACCGTGCAGGGTTTTGACGCCGCCAAAGTGAACGAGATGATCGACAACTCTTCGCTGGGAGAAGCCGAGAAGACTGGATTGAAAGCTGCCGTAGAGGCCGCTGCAAATAACCCGGCCCTGCTGGAAGCTGCGATCAATCAGGTCAAAGGTGCGCTGGGCATGTAAGCCCCAGACACAGCAAAACAGAAAACGCCGCGTGGGAAACCGCGCGGCGTTTTTCGTTTCATCGAGTCAAGATATTCAGGCCGCGGGACCAAGTCGAACCCGGCACCGTCGATCGGTTCGATCAACTCGGGTCCGTCATCCTTAAGACCAAATTTCGCCACCGGGTCCTCAAGGAACCGGCCCTGCCATCCGGTGCCGAAAGTGTCGCGAACGTCATCATCGGATGCGGTCTTTTCAAGCCAGGCCAGCGTTTCTTCCGATGTCAGAATGACCGGCATGCGCGGGTGCAGAGCTTCGATATCAGGCAGTGCCGGGCGTGTCAGCAAGGTGCAAGTGCGACGACCATCAGAGAGCTGGGTGTGCAGCCCCGCGAACAACATCATCGGATTATCCTGCGATAAACGTATGTTGTTATGTGGACCCTTCTTTGAAATTCAAAGGCGTGATGGGTGATCCTTTAGAGGTGCATGAGGTTCTCGCTCGGGAAAAGGCAGAAGGTCGGGTTGGACTTGATGAGCGGCGCGGATCATTGGGATGTCGAAGTCAGGGCTTTCGGCGTTGGCGAAACTTCGCACCCCGGATGGGACATCTTACATGGCGTAGACTCGATGTGATCTGACACCGCGCCCTTCTCAGCAAGCTGAAATGGGGGCGGCACATCCCTTGAAGGGAAATGGTTGTCCGTTTTGATGGTGGTGCCAACCAAACCATCGAAACGAGGAAACCAAGATGTTGAATACTTCTGAAAAGGTCGCCTTGTAGCGGCCTTTTTTAGGTTTTTCTTCAAATTCTTGTGGCATATATGTTCACACCTCAGTGGTATCGCGCCCTGTCAATGGGAAATGCAGACTTAACACAATCAATGACTTACAGGGTTAAGTGGCATTCAACTCCGCGTCTTTTCAGTGTCGTCGCCCTATCCGTCGTCGCGCGCATAGTCTCGCAACCGCTGCACATCACTGATGATCGCACTGCTTTTGTCGATCCGTACGCCATAGGTGCCAAGCCGAGAAAACGCACGGGACAGGCTTTCTGGCTTCATGCCCAGACGCCCGGCAATCAACACCTTGTCATAAGGCAGTTGGATTGTGCAATCTTCCGACGTGCCGTCACACAGCGCCAAAAGGAATTCGGCAACACGTTGCGGGGCGGTTTTGGCCTTCAGTTGTTCAAGCTGTGTGACCAGCCCGTGCAAATGTGTGAAGGTTGACGAAAGGATCGAAAGCGCGACCTCGGGATCCTGTTTCACCAATTGCAGCATGACGTTGGTCGGAATATGCATCACTTCGCAATTGGTCGCGGCCTCGCCCGACACCGGATAGGGCAGTTTCCGCAGGGCGACGGCTTCGCCGAAACTTTCGCCACGGGTGAATACACTCACCACCGCTTCGGTCCCGCCGCGTGTCATACGGTAAAGTTTGACCCAACCGTCCAGAACGATGTGTATCGCGTCGGCTGAATCCTCTTGCATGAACAGCGTTTCGCCACGCTCAAAATGTCGCCAGGTGGCCTGTGACAAGATCGCGTCCACATGAACATCGGGTAGGGCGCGCATGAAAAGCGAATTGCGCGCAATCATCTTATACATTTCCAGTGGCACTGTCTTTCCCCTGCAAACGACGCCGTGCAAGCAGCGCCATCCTGTTCCAGTTTCGTTTCTATCTGTGCAGCCAAGTGGCGTCCACCACTTCACGGCTCTAGCCCTGTTGTGAGGTTTACTCGGCCGTCTTGGTTACATTCGCGACACGCCCGGCCAATTGCTCTTCCCAGACCTTCATCATCTCATCAACCCGCTGCATATAGGCTTCGTTTTCGAATGTGGGTGTGTTGATGTCGTGAAGCTGGGCCAAGTCCAGCATGACCTCACGGTCGGACGCGTCAAACTCGGCAACCATTCGGTCTGCCGCAGCGCGACTGTGCCCGAGGGCTTCGAATGCCGAACGGGTCATCCGGAGCGAACTGTCATAGACCTCGCGAATGACATCTCGACAGCCGACCGACCAAAGGTCGTATACGTGATTGCGATCAACTGCGCGGGCAATGACGTGCACCTTTGGGAAATGGGCACGAACATAGCGGGTCATTTCGATGATCGCTTCTTTGCCGTCGATTGCCACGACAAGGACTTTGGCGTCTTCGATCCCGGCGGCATGCAGCATGTCTGGGCGTGTGGCATCGCCGAAATGCACGCTGATCCCGAACCGACGCAGCATTTCCAGTTGCTCCGACGAATAGTCCAGAACGGTCGTGTCATAGCCCGCCGCCCGCAAGCCCCGGTTCACGATGCCGCCGAACCGGCCATGGCCCGCGATGATGATCTCGGCAGGCGCTTCAATCGTGTCGGCCTCGCGTTCGTCATCGTTGGAATAACGTGGTGCGATGACACGGTCGTACAGGATGAACAGCGCAGGCGTCAGCAACATCGACAAGGCCACAACCAACAGCAGAAGATCGGCAATCTCTTTGGGGATGACAGCATTGGCGACTGTGAACGACAACAGGACAAACCCGAATTCACCGGCTTGGGCAAGGCCCAGCCCGAACAGCCATCTGTCGCCACCTTTCAGATGAAATGCGCGCCCCAACCCCATAAGGACCACGCATTTCAGCACGATCAGCCCGAATGTCAGGCCCAGCACCAATCCAACGTTCTGTCCCAGAAGCGTGAAGTCAATGCTGGCACCAACCGTGATAAAAAAGACCCCAAGGAATATACCTTTGAACGGGTCGATATCGCTTTCCAACTCATGCCGATACGCGCTGCCTCCCATGACAACCCCCGCCAGAAAGGTGCCCAGTGCAGGCGACAGACCAACCAATGTCATCAGCAGGGCGATGCCCAGAACCATCATTAGGGCGGCGGTGACGAACAGCTCTCGCAACCTGGCCCGCGCGACGAACCGAAACACTGGCGTGGTCAGATAGGTGCCGATAAATATGACCGCCGCGATGGCCGCAAGTGTCGCCAGCGCAGTTTGCCAGCCGTTCAGACCGTCAACCAGGCTGAGGTTCAATTTGGTTGCAGCGGAACCATATTCGCCAGCCTCTGCGGACCCATGTGACAGGGTTTCAGCCAGTTCCGGCATGGCCAGAAGGGGGATCAGCGCCAGCATGGGAATAACCGCAATATCCTGCATTAACAGGACCGAGAAACTTGCCTGCCCTCCATCCGACCGCAACAGGCCTTTTTCACGCAAGGTCTGATTCACGATCGCCGTCGAGGACAGGGCAAACACCAACCCAATCGCCAGCCCAACGGTTGTCGGCAGGCCAAATGCCATGGCAATCAGCATGACAAGAACCGTCGTGACGACCACTTGCAATCCGCCCAGCACGAATATCCGGGACCGCATTTCCCAAAGCGACCGCGGGTTCATCTCAAGCCCGACAACAAACAGCATCATGACGACACCAAATTCCGAGAAATGCTGTAGCGCCACGACATCTGCGCCCATCCAATGCAGGAACGGGCTGATGAAAACACCTGCCAACAGATATCCCAGCACCGAACCAAGACCCAATCGGGATGCGATGGGAACCGCTAAAACGCCGGCCAGAAACAGCGTGAAGGTGATCAGCATGAACTCAGCAGTCATCGGGCATCCTTTCGGGGTGATCTGAACGGGCACCCACAAAGCGAACCTATTAACATGTTCATCTATCACTCAATCCTCTGTGCCCGACCGGGTCAAGGGGCGGCCTCCACAACCGCATGCACGTCGCTGTCGAGGAAAGAGTAAGGCAGGCACTGTGGGTCAACGATATGCACGATCTTTGGTCCCACTTGGCGCAGGTGATCTGGTTGTAATACGTGGCGAATTTCTTGAGCGTTTTGGACCCCGCATCGGGGGATCGCACCCAATTGGTTGATCGCAGTGATACACTGGGAATGTCATCTGCAATCTTGCCGCCCACGCGGTGTGATCTGACCCCCTGAGAACTTTTTTGCAGGAAAGAAAGTTTCACCTTGTCTTCCCCATGCTCGCTTGGATATACGCGTCGGCGGAGACGTGGCCGAGTGGTCGAAGGCGCTCCCCTGCTAAGGGAGTAGGCGGGAAACCGTCTCGAGGGTTCGAATCCCTTCGTCTCCGCCACCTACCATTTTCATTGATCTGCACAGAGCAGCGGTTTAGCCTATAAATCGTTGATAAAACGCACCCATTAGCATTGGTTTGCTGTTTTCAGTTTTCTTCGATTGCATTGGGTTCTGTTCATTTCGTGGTATGAAAGGTGGTATCTTCATGGCCTATCTGGCAGGGAAACTGACCAAGAATCTCGTTCGAACGCTCGGATCAGGCCGGCATGGTGATGGTAACGGGCTATATCTTGTTGTCGACCCGTCCGGTGCACGACGCTGGATTGTGCGTGTCACGGTTAAAGGACAGCGGAATAGGCAGGGAAAGCCTCTGCGTACGGATTTCGGTTTGGGTGGCGCAGATGTGGTGACACTCAATGTCGCACGAGAGCGGGCCCTGGAGTACCGCCGCCTAGCCAAGCAAGGGTTGAATCCGAAATACCACCGTGATCAGGATGTGCCGTGTTTTGAAGAGGTCGCTCGGCAAGTCCATATTGAACGGCTGCCCACCTGGAAGAACCCAAAGCACGGGCAACAGTGGATCAACACGCTTGCCGACTATGCTTTCCCCAAGATCGGCCGGATGCCGGTTTCGGATATCGACCAACCGGAAATCTTGCAGGTGCTGTCTCCGATTTGGACCGAGAAGCATGAAACCGCGCGCAGAGTAGCGCAGCGGATGAAGGCCGTCCTCGATGTCGCGCGATCACGGGGCTATCGCGAAGGGGAAAACCCCGTAACGGTGGTGATGGATGCACGTGTGCTGCCGCGCGTGAAGGCGAAGGTGAAACACCACAACGCGATGCGCTGGCAGGATGTGCCTGCATTCTATGCCCAACTGTCCGAGCAAAAGGGCGCGGCCGCCCGTGCGTTGATGTTCACATGTCTGACGGCTTGTCGGACCGGAGAGATTTTGCACGCTTCGTGGGACGAATTTAGTTTTGATGATCTGCTGTGGATCATCCCACCGGAACGGACGAAAACCGGGGCTGAACATCGAGTGCCGCTTACCGCTCAAATGCTTGAGGTACTCGAACCGCTGAAGGCGTTGCGATCAGAATGCGTTTTTGAAGGGCAGCGTCGACACAAGCCATTGTCGAACATGTCGATGCTGATGTTGCTTCGGCGGATGGGCGTCGAAAACGTCACCGTACACGGGTTCAGATCTGCGTTTCGTGATTGGGCATCCGAGAAAGGCGACGCTCCTCGAGAAGTCGCGGAAATGAGCCTTGGACACAAAGTAGGGACCGAAGTCGAGCGGGCTTATGCGCGCTCTGATCTTCTGGTGCAGCGGAAGATCCTCATGGAAAAATGGTCTTTACACTGTACCCGTGAGGTTAAGCTATGAAGCAAATCCTCGTTGCACGTACTTCCCAATTTGAGTTCGTATCTGAATGTGAAGCTCGGTGGCTAGCAGTCAAAACCCTCCTAATTGCGACCCGTTATCGCCTAACTTTTAATGATCTTATGCTTGGGGCTCTCGGGAATGAGGTTTCGCATTGGACAAGGGATAATTTAACTCGGATGACACCAGTTGCCAAACTCGGCTATCAGACGATTGCCACTGCACTAGATCCAAAACGGATCGAATTCCTAAAAGCGGAAAGTCACTGGCCAAAAATTTGTGGAGATGAGCTGTTTCCTCTTGGGATAGCTCTGGAGTTCATGCTGAAGGGGCATGGCAAAGCGCATTCGATCCAGAAGGCTATCAACACTTTCCGTTTAAAGCGAGCTGACATGTCGGAACTCCGCAAGAACTGCGCCTCCAGTTTGCCAGACACAGCAGCGCTGCCGTCCGCCTACAGGCATCTGTCTACGGATATCTTTGAAAAGCGGTTTAAGTCTTATGAAACCGTGCTGCCTTACGTGTATATTTACTATCGTCGCTTTGATCACCAAGCTTGGGCGGCACATCTCCCTCCGTCTCACAATCCCCTTATTTCACCTGGGGATTTTCCAGAGTTTGCCAACTACATGTGGGACCGATTGCTTGCTAAGCGCACGATCAGAATGCGCGCACCATCGCAACCAATACTTCTTGAGTTTCAATAGGTTATTATCCGGATTTACGAGCCGGATTAAACTGAACTGAACTCCATGAAACCTTTTCCAGAGTAACATAACTGGGAGTAGGTTGAATGATGCAGAAGCAAATCTTTGAGAATGAACGTATCTACGATGATACCGATCCAGAGTTGGATCTGATTGCATCGAGAAACAAGCGGGCGCAATGGCGGCATCGTCGGGTTGGACCGGCTTTCGTCAAATTTGGGCGACGGGTCAAATACCTTGGCACAGATCTGAACGCGTTTGTCGAAGAAAATCGCGTTTCTCCGGCTGGCTGAGGTGACGGCATATGAGTTGGAAGGTCGCAAACCTTTGCGCGGTAAGAAAATTCGGAAGCCCTGTGCGCAAGCAGATCATCATGCTTCTAGCCGATAAGGCGAGTGATGATGGTTCGGGAATTTATTGCTCCAAAGGTTACATCCGACGGCACACCGAGCTTGGTGAAAGCACCGTCAAAAGAACCGTTGGCGAACTAGTGAAGGACGGCCTTTTGGTCGAGACTGGCCAAAGGCGCCGTTGCAAGAATGGTTACACGGTCATTTATCGTTTAGACCTCGCGCAAATTGATAGACTGGAGCCTATCGCAGAGCCGCCGGATGATACCCCAGATCTGACGGGGTCCCCAGAGGACGGGGTTCCGTGTGACGCTGGTACTGGGCCCGCTCCGGACCCGGTACCCCGTCCAGAGCGGACCCCAAACCATCCTAAAACCATCCAAGAACCACCTACACGCGCGAGGGGCATTGAAGAAGTCTGGGATGCTTTTCCTGAGGATCGCCGTCGTAACAAGGGGGTTTCTCTCAAAGAGGCGGCATTGGCTGTCGAAGAAGGCTACGAATTGAGCGAATTGATCGCCGCCGTTGAGAATTATGCGAAAGAAAGCGCAGGCTTCACGAGGTCCAAGGTCAGTTTTTCGGACAACTGGTTCCGGCAGAGAAAATGGGTGCAGCGCGTGAAACAATTGCGAGCGGAAAAAGAGGAAGAAATGGCAAAAGCCGATCGCCACTATGAACAAATTGCTAAATGGGTGAAGGAGCGCAGTTGGATGTGCGCGCATGTTACCGAGAGGCAGGCAAAAGAGGCCATAAATCGTGGTTATCTATCGCTTGAAGAGGCACGTTCGGCAGGAGTTTTACGATGAAACTCCTTCAAGCCGCGGCTTTGTTGCTGCTGGTAACAACCCACCAAGTTGCAGCTGAGCGGTTGGCGAGCCTTTCCGAACCAGAGCTGAAAACTGCCGTGCGAGATGCGGTTGAAGCCGGTGATCAAGAAAACCTGATGGCAGCGATGGAGGAGATCCGCCGCCGCAAAATGTGGGTTTTCCAGCCTACAGCATCGACATGCGTCATGAACGTGCCAGAGTTGCCGGTTTTCTCCCAGCATTTTGCGAACCGGATGCACGTCGAACAAGCCTATCAACTAGCCGCGCAAAAGCGCTTTCTTGAGGAAGGCAGCTGTCCTTGCATGTTCGATTGGTCTTTCTCCTCCTTCGTTCTCGGGCATTTGGGAAAATCGCCTAACGAACTTACGCAGGATGATGTCATTCAGCTACGCGATTGGAGATCGCAGGAGCTCTCAGACGTTCTCGGCCGCTATACCGAGTTCCGCAACGCAAACTGCCAAGGAGATTGATCGTGGACTACATTGCATCCCTCATGGCGTTTGTTGATACGGTCGTCGCCTCAGTCGGTCAAAGCGCCTACGATCAAGTGGGCGCGGCGCTGATGCCTGCCTTCCAGCTTTCAGCAGTTCTTGTCATTGCGATCCTCGGAATAAACCTGATGATCCAGGCGGTTCCGATGTCTTTGGCAAATGGCGTGAATCTGATCGTCCGCCTCTCGGTGGTCATGGTGTTCCTGCCTTCTTGGGCGAATTTTTCGCTGGTCTATATGGCTTTGACGCAGGCACCGGAACAAATCGGCGGTGTGGTGCTCTCAACGCTCGGGTATAGTCAGGATATTGCAGGACTTTATCCGGAACTGGACCGCCTCCTTCAGGAAAGCCTCGATCTTGGGCAGGCCGTGGTTGATGGCAGCGGGTATATTTCTGGTGCACTCGCCAGCATCGCTATCGTGGGCGTGACGATGATCACGCTGGTAGTGGCCGTCGGGATACTGATCATCGCCAAGACAGTTCTTGCAGTCATGATCGTGGTCGCGCCGGTCGCAATCGCTGCCACCTTGTTCAAGCAATCGGCACCACTTTTCGAGGGGTGGGTTAAGGTCTCGCTGGGGGCTGCGATGGTATCGTTGTTGGTCGCCGCCGCGTTGGGGGTTGTGATCGCTTTCGAAAATCAGCTTTCGCCAGGTAACAGTGAAAATGTGGCTGCTATCGGAGATGCGCTCGGGTTTGTGTTCGCCATGGGGCTTGGGCTGCTGTTGCTTCGCCAGGTGCCGGGATGGGCCGAAGCACTGGCTCAAACGCGCATTGAGATCGGAGCCGTCGCCCGCAATGCCGAGCGTATGGGCACCGGAGCAGCGAAACTCAGCTCTGGTGCGGTTCGGGATGTAGGGGCTGGTATGAGGGGAGCAGCGGAAGCGGGAATTGGCCGAGAGCTGCCACAGGCGTCTTCAGCCGCGCGGCAAGTCGGCTACAATACCGTGGATAAGGTGCGGTATCTCGCGTCACGAATGAGGTAGTGATCATGAGTTGGAAAGTTGTGTTGGCGGCAGTGAATGATCAGCTCGAAAAGCTCGATCTTTCGCGCTCTCCTTGGGCGATGTACATAGCCACTATCATTGCGGTCGCCGTAGGCTTTGCATCTTCGGCCATTCAAGGGGTCTCGATCTTTGAAGATGGTGAGTTATACGTCAAAGCATCGGTAAAGGTCGCTGTAGTTCTCGCCTTTTTGTGCGCGCCCATAGCATTGTTTCGCATCGTTTGCAGCGGCGTCGTTCCGTCTGAAACTGAATTAACGAGTGCATACGAGGACGAGCAGGCGCATAGATTTGCTCGAAAATACGCAGCAGCCAAGTTGGGTGAGCGTGCCGCCTCTAGAGGTGCAGATGGGTGGGCGAAAATCTGGCGAGGACGGGCAGACCATCTTTGATGTTTATGACCAATGCTTGCAGCCTGCGACAACATTGTAGGGGCAAGGAGCAGCACTAGTATGACAAAGCATGAGGGCAGAATGGCCGATGATCAATGCAAAGCAGATATGGGCAGCGTCCAAGCCAAACAGCGCAAGCTCCTGCGAGAACAGCAATTGCGCGGAATACGTCTCGTTCAGCGCCGCTCAGATGGCGTTTGGGTGCAGCGCAGTCATGATGGCAGAGAGGTGGAGCTTTCCTACTCGGACCGCGATGACGAGTGAACCAACCTGATAATTAGGGCCGTTTGATGTTTGAATTTCTGGGTCTTCTTGACACCTCAGGATGTCGGTAATTGCTTCAAACCGGAAAACCGGAAAACCGGAAAACCGGAAAGAGTGGTTTTAAATGTCCAAGTACCCGACCAGATCGGGTCGAACGACAATTGCAAAGCAAATTGTCTAGTGAGTGGACATTTAAAAATATCGATTGAGGACCTCACTATGAACAATGAAATCATTCCAGAGCTCGAACCGCTGAAATCCCGCTTTGCTCCGGGTTCATCTGATAGGCATGGGCCAAGAGTCCGTCCGCCGAAGGGCCAAAGGCGGTATGCGATCCTTCGCGTGAAAAAGATCAAGACAGCCGGCGATTTGGCGGCAGCGGCGCGTCACAATTTTCGCGAGCGAGATGCCGACAATGCCGACCCGAACCGCAAGGAGCACAATCAGGTTCTTTTGGGAGCTACTGGATCTGAAGAGATAGCAGAGCTGTGGAATGCTCGGGCACCCGAAAAGGTGCGAAAGAACGCGGTGCGGGCTTTAGAGTATGTGGTAACAGCCTCGCCAGAAGCGATGGAACGGATTGGGGCCGAGAATTCAAATGCCTATCTCGAACAGGCCCTGGATTGGTTAAAGGAGCGCCACGGTGAGGAAAACATCCTCTCGGCCGTGATTCACGATGACGAAACGACACCTCACCTTCAGGCCCTGATTATTCCGATCGATCACCGTGGGCGGTTGAATGCTCGTGGACTGATCGGAGGCAAAGGGCAGCTGTCTGCCATGCAGACGGATTTTGCTACGCGGGTGGGGGCAAACTTCGGTTTGGAACGCGGGCTAGAACGTTCCGGGGCAACCCATCAAAGTATCAAGAGATACTATGCTCAGTTGACGGCTATAGATCAAATTTCCGTTGATCTGCCAGAGCGGTCGGTCGGTGCAGGCTCAGATTTGCCCGAGAAAGATGAAGAGTGGCGCAAACGTGCCTCAACTCAGGCGAATGAAGCGGTTCGCCAAACGATAGCGGCCTCGCTGGCTGAACGGGAAGAGATGTCTCGCGACGTTGACTATTTGCAGGTGCAACTGACGGACGCGCGCAAGGACGTGAAAGCAAGTCGCGAAATTGCAGATCGTTCGAGCCTCGGGGTTGCAGCTCTTTGCGCCCTCGATGGAATTCTCCGTAGTCCGGAGGAGCATCAAAGTGGGCTAATCGACAGGTTTGTCAGTGAGACGAAACGATCTTGGGAAAAGCTACCGGACGCTGCCAAAGAAACGATCCAGACGTCACTTGTTCAAGATTTTTCGCTGGAACCAATAGATTTGGGCAAAAATCGGGGGCGAAATAGAGAAACTGATTTGGACCTTTAGCCATCCTAGCTCAAGCTGGCCGAGCGGAGCCCTGCATAGCTCAGGCGAGGCCAGCTAAAGCCGTCAGGTGACAGTCGTCACCAGACGAAATTTCTTGCCTGTAGCGTCAAAATTTTCCGAAATTCGGTGCTTCGGTGCTTCGGTGCTTCGGTGCTTCGGTGCTTCGGTGCTTCGGTGCTTCGGTGCTTCGGTGCTTCGGTGCTTCGGTGCTTCGGTGCTTCGGTGCTTCGGTGCCAGAGGGCCAGGGTGCCACGGTGCGCCAAAGAGAATGCTGCTTGGGCGTGGTTTTGTACGCGTGATTATTTGCTTGCGGCTGTCTAGGGCCGCCGTTTCATTGCTTTGTGGCAGTTTTCAATCTAAATTGTGGATGAACTTCATCATGAGCGAGCAAATGAGCGAAGAACGGTTTGATCATCTGATGTTGCGCCTCGATCGCATTGAGAGGAAAATGCTCAAGAAGTCAGATGTTTGCCAATCGGTTCTGACGGCTCATGGCTTCATGCTCACGATTGTTGTTGGTGTGATCGTCTTGAGCTCGATGATCGGCTTCGGTTGACATGGCTGCGGTAGAGGCAAGCTAAGGCAATGCGCTGACGGTTGGCACCTTATGAAGTAGATTGCCTGTCGCACCCAAATTGCGCAAATTCGGTAATTCAATGCACGAGTGTACCTCTTGAAGCATGTTGGGAGAGTTGTCGCGTTGAAGACGAAGGAGATACGATGTCTGATTCAAACCCTTTGCAGAGCAGACACCACCCAGACTCTCATGAGCTGAACGACTGGCACCACTTTGGCCCCAAAAACTCAGAAATCGCTGATCTGGTTTGCCGTCTGGCTTATGAGAAGGATATGCGACTGGCTGACATCGAATTATTGGTGGTGGAAGCGCTGAAGAAGCGGTTGTCCTCGCGCGAGTAGCGGTAGTGTAACAATTGACAGCCCCATCGAACAAGCCCTTGTTTTCAATCATCAGAAACAGCGAAAGCAATCTTGCGAGAATTTGCGAGTTTGAGAAGTGCCGAATGTGGTTGAACGAAAGCGAATAAGTTGTTTTAGTGGGGAAAAAACAATTTACAGGGGTTTGGATGTCTTTTTTTGAAGCTCCCATTTTGAACTCTCCATATTCAGAGCCAAAACGACATTGGGAACTTGATTCTGATGGCAGGCCTACTGACCAGATCATAGAACGCCGTAGGCGCTCCGACCTCATATCAGCGATGCCTCCTGCAAAGAGTAAGAAGGTCGGAAAGCAGAGCGAAATGGAGCTCAGTGCCGAGGGGCTGTCGGGCCAAGACCTGAGCTACAACGTAACTGAATTCGTAAACGAATTGCGCCGCGAGATTGATGTTTGGCGTGCGTTACCCAATCCCGCTCAATGGCAAGTTTCGCCGGTTACTCAGCGATTGTTGTCACATTGGCGCGCAATCCAGAAAGATGAAAAGCAAGTCATCAGGCCTTTCTTCTGCCAGCTTGAAGCGGTTGAGACCGCCATCTGGCTCGCCGAAGTCGCACCGAAATTGAAGGATCGTGGCCGACGCTTTCGCACTCGCCTTGAAGCCGCGAACGCTGAAGCAAACCCTGACCTGTTTCGGGTGGCGATGAAGTTGGCGACTGGGGCGGGAAAGACGACGGTCATGGCCATGTTGATTGCATGGCAAACATTGAACTCGGTTCGAAGCGAAAACTCGAAGACATTCTCTCGCGGATTTCTCATCGTTACGCCCGGCATTACGATCAAGGACCGCCTGCGGGTATTGCTGCCCAATGATGCTGAAAACTACTACCAAAAGATCAATTTGGTCCCTGCCGACATGATGCAAGATATGCAGCGGGCGAAGATCGTTCTAACGAACTATCATGCCTTTAAGTTGCGCGAGAAAGTAAAGCTCGCGACCGGCACACGCACTGCACTTGAAGGTCACGGCGAAGAGCTCAAGACACTCGAAACTGAAGGTCAAATGCTGCAGCGCGTGATGCCTGATCTCATGGGCATCGGGAAGATCAATGTCATCAATGACGAGGCTCATCACTGTTATCGTGAACGGGCTGTCTCTGAAACTGAACGTCTGACAGGGGACGAACTTCGTGAGGCAAAGGAGAACCAGGAAGCTGCGCGATTGTGGATTTCAGGTTTGGAAGCGGCCAAACGGAAAATCGGTCTGCAAATCGTCTACGATCTGTCTGCAACACCGTTCTTTCTTGCAGGATCGGGTTGGGTCGAAGGGACGCTTTTTCCCTGGGTGGTCTCAGATTTTTCTCTGATGGACGCCATTGAATGTGGGATCGTAAAACTGCCTCGTGTTCCAGTCGCAGACAACGTGCCCGGCAAGCCCGAGCCTTTGTACCGCAATCTCTGGGCTGCAATTGGGAAGAAGATGCCCAAGAAGACGAAGGGCACTCCCCCGGACCCCCAGAAACTGCCTCTTGAACTCAAGACCGCTATCGACGCGCTCTATGGCCACTACGAAAAAACCTACAAGCTGTGGGAGACGGAAAAGGTCGGGATACCTCCAGTCTTCATTGTGGTCTGCAACAACACAACGAATTCTGAGCTTCTGCGGGACTACATCGCCGGATATGAACGAGAAAACCCAGACGGCACGATTGAAACAGTTCACGGCAAGTGTAGCCTGTTTTCAAACTTCTCATCCGATGGCGAACGCCTGCCACGACCACGGTCGGTTCTGATTGACAGCGCGACGCTTGAGGCTGGTGGTGATATCGACAAGTCCTTCCGCGATGCGCATGCCTCGGAAATTGAGGCTTTCCGGCGGGAGCAGGCCGAACGCGGATTGGGTGGTGAAGATCTTAACGAAGCCGACATTCTTCGCGAGGTGATGAACACTGTTGGCAAGAAGGACAAACTGGGGGAACAGGTTCGCTGCGTTGTCTCTGTTTCGATGCTGACCGAAGGGTGGGATGCCAACAACGTCACGCACATTCTTGGTCTGCGCGCTTTTGGAACCCAGCTGATTTGTGAGCAGGTTGTTGGACGTGCGCTTAGACGCCTCTCCTACCAAATCGATGAAAACGGCCTGTTCCGTACCGAATATGCCGACATCATGGGCATTGATGGTCTGAACTTCTCCGACCAACCGCGCGTAGCGCCCCCACAAAAGCCGCGAGATGTTGTGCAGGTCCATGCAGTCTCACCAGCACGGGACCATTTGGAGATCACATTCCCACGGGTTCAAGGCTACATCGCTGATCTACCGCCGGATCGGCTGGAAGCCGACTTCTCAAATATTGAGCCTTACGTGCTTGATCCTGACAAGGTGAACGCGACACGCGTGACTATGCAGGGCATCGTCGGCGAAAGTGAAACGCTGACAATGGACTACCTCAAGACCCTGCGCAATTCGACCATCGCCTATCACGTCGCCAAACACATGGTGTTCGAAAAACTACGCGACGCGAACGAAGCCCCGCGCCTTCATCTGATCCCTGCGGCCAAACGGATCGTGAACCAATGGCTGAATGAGGGGCATCTCGTCTGCAATGGCGGCACAGTTCCAGCCCAACTGCTTTATCGTGAACTCGCTGACGAGGTCTGCGAACTCATTTCCGGAGCACTGATCGACAAGCCTGGCGGCGACAGTCTGATGCGTGCGGTGCTTGATCCATACAATCCCCTTGGCTCCACGCTCGGTGTCAATTTCAACACGACCAAGGCGACGCGCTATGCGCCGCGACCGGACAAATCGCACCTGAACTGGATAATCACGGACAGCGATTGGGAAGACAAACTCGCCGCGCGGATCGAAGAACACCCGAAGGTTTTGTCCTATGCCAAGAACCACAATCTCGGGTTCGAAGTGCCATACTTGCTAGAGGCCGAACCGAAGACGTATCTGCCCGATTTCCTGATCCGACTGGATGCATCTGAGCCAACAACACTGATCATCGAAGTCAAAGGCTTCAGAGGCCACGACGCGATGATCAAGGCGGACACAATCGCCAACAAATGGGTGCCCGCAATTAACCGCAATGGAAAATTCGGTCGTTGGGGCTTTGCTGAGCTGCGCAGCGCTCATGACTTTGGACCTGACCTCGATACCGCCATCGACAAACTGCTGATCGGAGAAACGGCATGATTTCAGCCGACAGCCCATTTTCCATAGAGAATTTTGCCAGAAATGTTTGACAGTACAAAAGACAACCTCAACCGACTTCTTGAGCAGGTGGATGACCAAAAACTTCAGCTTCCAGATTTTCAGCGAGACTGGGTCTGGGACGAGGACGGCATACATGCGCTTTTGGTGAGCATCGTTCGCGGCTTTCCTGTGGGTGCCATCCTAACGCTAGAAGTCGGCGGTGAAGTGAATTTCAAGGCCCGTCCGTTGGCAAATGCAAAGAGCAATGGGAGCCCGCCGTCAGAGTTTCTGTTGGATGGCCAGCAAAGATTGACCAGCCTTTACCAGTCGCTCTTCCGTAGGGAGCCTGTTAAGACACGAACGGCAAAAGGAAATATGGCTGATAGGCTGTACTTTGTGGATCTTATTGCCGCCGCACAGCAGGATAGTGATCCAGCAGATTGGCTTATCATGACGAAGGGTGACGGGCGCGAGACCAGCAATTTTGGCCGCATCGTAGAACGTGACTATTCGTCCGAAGAAAAGCAATTCGAGAACCACGTTTTTCCACTAAACCGCGTGTTCGATGAGCATACCTGGCTATATGGCTACAAGACATTCTGGAATGACAAAAGCGAGGAAATACATGATTGCGAACTGGCGCTTATCTCACGTGTATTAAAGCCGATTAAAGACTACCAGATGCCGATCATTCGATTGTCCAAAGGGAACAGTCGTGAGGCGATCTGCACAGTCTTTGAGAAGGTGAACACCGGCGGTAAGAAGCTTGACGCCTTTGAGCTTCTAACAGCTGTCTTTGCAGCCAGTGAGTTCAATCTGCGTGAAGACTGGCTTGGGGTGGAAGGGCAACCAGAGCGGCTTGATCGGCTGCGTGGGCTCGACAAGACACGGGATATCTATGCGAAATTGGCCAGCACAGACTTCCTTCAAGCCTGCACTGCTCTCTCTACGATGGATCGACGCAACGAAGCTGTTAAAGCAGGTCGCACCGGAAAAGACCTCCCTCCCGTTACAGTTCGCCGCGATGCCATGCTCAATTTGCCGATTGAGGAATACAAGCGGCTGGCAGATTCCGTCGAGGAGGGCTTTGCTCAAGCGAAGAAGTTCTTCACGTCTCAGCGCATTATCTGGGTGAAGGACGTGCCTTACCCTTCGCAATTGATCACCCTTGCCGCAGTTTTTGCGAGACTGCCTGCAAAGGAACGGACAGCGGCGGCGCATGACAAGCTCGATCACTGGTACTGGAGTTGCGTGTTTGGCGAGCTCTATGCGGGATCAGTTGAAACCCGTATCGCGCGTGACATTCCCGAACTCTTGGCATGGATCCGAGATGAGGGCCCGCAACCAGCGACCATCGGCGATGCGGTCTTTCAGATCGACCGCCTCGACACGCTCCGCACCCGCCTAGCTGCAGCCTACAAAGGCGTCAACGCGCGTCTAATGCTCAGCGGGGCGCAAGATTTCATCTCGGGCGAGCCGTTCGAGATCATGACCTATTTCGACAGCCAAGTGGACATCCACCACATCTTCCCGCGCGACTGGTGCAACAAGAACGGCATCCCCGCATCGCGCTACGATTCCATCATCAATAAGTCTCCGCTGTCCAAGATCAGCAACATCCGGATCGGGGGCGATGCGCCGTCCGTCTACCTAAAGCGGATCGAGGACAAGGATGGCCTGACGTCCGAGCAGTTGGACGGCATCTTGCGTACACATTTGATCGATCCCGCCCCACTAAGGGCTGACGATTTCGAAGCCTTCTGGATCTCTCGTCAAAATGCGCTTGCCGATCTGATCGGCACAGCTATGCGCCGCGACGTGATCCGCAATTCCCCAGCCGAGCCGGACGTGCAGGCCCCCTACGACCCGAGCGAAGAAGATGAGGCGGCAGCATGACCGACAAGAAAACACCCATCACTCCCATCACTCATGAAGATCAGCGCGTGAACATTCCGACGCCGGAACTGGCGCCCATGATGGACCCGGATGATGCCAAGCCGATCAAGGTCGCCTACCAGCAGCGCAACCCGGACCTTGACCCGCAGCTTATCTGGCGCGGCAAGGATATCGATCAGGAGGCTGTGACGGCGGACGCGCCGCCGATCTATCTGCAGGAACAGGTGCATCCCAAGGCGATCATCGAAGACCTGCGCGCGGGCGGCAAGCGCAACGGCGAGGGCGGCGGCGCGGACCTGTTTGACCATTTCGGCGTAACCGATGACGACCGCGAGGCAGAGGTGGAGTTCTACAAGCACCACCAGAAATGGTCGAATCGGATGATCCTGGGCGACGGGCTGCAGGTGATGGCGTCCCTGGCCGAACGCGAGGGGCTGAAGGGGCAGGTGCAGGCGATCTATATCGACCCGCCCTATGGGATCAAATTCAACTCCAACTTCCAGTGGTCCACGACCAGTCGCGATGTGAAGGACGGCAAGCTCGATCACCTGACGCGCGAGCCGGAGCAGGTGAAGGCCTTTCGCGACACCTGGCGCGACGGCATCCATTCCTACCTACAATACCTGCGCGACCGTCTGGTGGTGGCGCGGGAACTGTTGACCGAGAGCGGGTCCTGCTTTGTTCAGATCGGGGATGAGAACGTCCACCGTGTGCGGGCGTTGATGGACGAGGTGTTTGGGGAGGAGAATTGTCTTGGTCAGATTGGATTTAGCAAGACGTCGGGTCTTGCTACCAGTGACCGTCTGGCTTCAAATTTTGACTATATTCTTTGGTTTTCCAAGGATGCCAAACATGTTCGCTATCGAGAATTATTCGATGAAAGAGACATTGAAGAAGAGGCATCAAGTTATCGAAAGTACGTCTATCCGGATGGTTCCCGGCATTCTTTCTTGAAGAAACACGATGATAGACCAACAGTCCTTGCTCAGGGTGGAAGGTTTTTTCGACCTGAAAATCTGACAAAGCCAGGCCCAGGTCGAAAGTTTGATCAACCAATGGAAGGCCGCTTGTTCGGACCAAACAAGCGTTGGTATGGGACGACGCCAGAAGGCATGGCACAGCTTGCTAAAGCGAACAGGCTTGATGTCATCGGGAATACCTTGGTGTTCGTCAAATATTTTGACGACAGTAGCATTCGCCGAAGAAACAATTTTTGGTCAGACACCTCCTTCGCAGGTTTCAACGAAGACAAACTTTACGTTGTTCAAACATCGCAAAAGGTTATTGAGCGTTGTCTGTTAATGACCACTGATCCCGGGGACCTTGTACTAGATCCAACATGTGGGTCGGGTACAACAGCTTACGTTGCCGAGCATCGTGGCCGCCGCTGGATCACCATCGACACCTCTCGCGTCGCGCTCGCTCTGGCGCGCGCACGTATTATGGGGGCGAAGTATCCGTGGTATCTGCTGAAAGACAGCAAGGACGGCCAGAAGAAAGAGGCAGAGGTCACACGCTCCGCCCCCGCCACGGCAGACACATATAACGATATCCGCCACGGCTTTGTCTACGAACGCGTCCCGCACATCACTCTGAAATCCATTGCCAACAACCTTGAGATTGACGAAATCTGGGAACAGCGCCAACCAGCGGTCGAGGCCGCGCGCGAAGCGCTCAACACCGCCCTCGCAGGCCAGCCCGACCCGTTCCCCGTAGAAACTGGCGGCCGCAACGGGCAAGAGATCGATTTCACCGCTTCCGGCGAGGTCGAAATGCCCTCCGGCGAGATGGCCCCAGCGAACGGTTTCATGGAATGGGAAATCCCCCGCGAACCCGGCACGCCATGGCCGCTCGATCAGCGCAAAGCCTATGACGCCGCGCGCACCATGTCCGACGACCTGACCCCCGCCAAACGCCGCAAGGCCGAACAGGGATTGGCCGAACTGAACGAGATGCGCGGCACCTCATGGGATTTCGACACGCTCCCCGACCGTCCCGTGACTCCGTGGCCCGATGCCGCCGTCGCAGCGCTAGAGGAATTCTGGAAAGCCCGCATCGCCAGGCAAACCGAAATCGATGCCTCCATCGCTGCCAAGGCCGATTTCGAATACCTCTACGACAAACCCTATGAGGACAAGAAACGCGTCCGCGTGGCTGGCCCCTTCACAGTTGAGTCCCTGTCCCCGCACCGCACCCAGGCCGTCAACGAACATGGCGAGTTGATAGAAGAGGTGGACGCTGCGACGGGACAGTGGACACGCGGCGCACAAGAGGCCGACAACTACCGCGAAGCGATGCTGGAAAACCTGCGCAAAGCAGGCGTGCAGCAATCCGGCAAGGAAGACGCGATCAAGTTCAGCTCTCTCGTCCCGTGGCCGGGTGAATGGATCGCCGCCGAGGGTAAATACATGGAAGGCGAGACCGAACGCCGCGCAGGTGTCTTCATCGGCCCTGAATACGGCACCGTCCAACGCGCCGATCTGGTCGCCGCCGCGCGGGAGGCTGCGGATGCGGGTCTGGACATCGTGATCGCCTGCGCCTTCAACTTCGACGCCCACACCGCCGAGTTCCGCAAACTGGGCCGCGTCCCGATCCTGCAAGCGCGCATGAACCCCGATTTGCATATGGCAGGCGATTTGAAGGCAGGTGGTGGCAACCTGTTCGTTGTGTTCGGTGAGCCGGACATCAATCTGGTCGAAGAAGACGGAGACTTCCGGGTCGAATTGCTCGGGGTCGATATCTTTAGGCCTGCGACTGGTCAGGTGATCTCATCCGAACCCGACGACATCGCCTGCTGGTTCATCGACACGGACTACAACGAAGAAAGCTTCTTCGTGCGTCATGCGTACTTCCCTGGCGCAGACATCCCCTACAAACAGCTGAAGACGACGTTGAAAGGGGAGGTCGATCAAGAGGCTTGGGATAGCCTGAAGCGTACAGTCTCCCGCCCCTTCGCGCGACCTAAGTCTGGGCGGATCGCGGTGAAGGTGATCAACCATCTGGGGGATGAGGTGATGAAGGTTTTGGGGGTTTAACAATGGCGCGATTGCTGAGTGACGATTGCCTTTCCTTGGCGCGTTTGATTGCTGGCGGTGCTTCATGCGCGGAGATCGAAACGGACGATGGGAGGGACAAGGATGAAGTGCTGCGCGACGTTGCTATCGAACTACTGTTGCTCGATGCCTCTCATGAAGAGAAGAGCTACGTCATTTCTGACGTTAGGAAGACCCATCAGAACGCCTATAAGCCTTGGTCTGAACGGGAGGAGGAGCATTTGATGCATCTCCTCCTATCAGGTCTTTCCATCGCAGAAATTTCGGAAAGAATGGGAAGACAGCCGGGTGGCATCATAAGCCGGATCAACAAGATCCGTGAGCGACGCAAAGACACGTAAATGACGCACCGGATCGCCGATACATTCTACGATGCCTTGGGCAAGTTGACCGCCCAAGAACAGAAGGCCGTCAAGACGACGGTCTTTGATTTCCAGATGGACCCTAGCTTGCCGGGGCTTTCCATGCATCGAGTCGACCGAGCCCGCGATCCAAATTTTTGGACTGCTCGTGTGAACCGCGACATCCGGATGGTGATTCACAAGCGCGACCAAGATACGTTGCTGGCATGGGTTGGGCACCATGATGATGCCTACCGCTGGGCGGAAACCCGGCGGATCGAGAGCCACCCTAAGACCGGCGCAATCCAGATTGTTGAGGCTCGTGAAACGGTCGAAGACATTGTAATCCAGAACTATGTCCAAGAAGACATTCCTATGCCGCGGCTCTTTGCGGATGAGACCGATGATACGTTGTTGTCCTGGGGCATCCCTACCGATTGGCTCGAAACGGTCCGTGCTGTCACCGAGGACACGATCCTAGACATTGCAGGATATTTGCCAGCAGAGGCTGCGGAGGCGATTGTTCAAGCTGCCACCGGTGTTCGCCCCACGCCGGCCGAACCCATTCCTGCCAGTGCAGACCCTTGGAGCCATCCCGATGCAGAGCGTCGGTTCCGGGTTATGGACAATTTGGAAGAGCTCAAGGCCGCGCTCGACTCGCCATGGGAGAAATGGTCGGTCTTCTTGCATCCGGCACAGCGCGAGTTTGTAAGTCGAGATTTCAACGGCCCAGCCCGTGTAATTGGCTCCGCTGGGACTGGCAAAACTGTAGTTGCGTTGCACCGCGCTGCTCGATTGGCGAAATCTGACAACGCGCACGTTTTGTTGGCAACCTTCAATGAAAACCTCGCACGTCGGCTCGCTCAGAAGGTGCCATTGATCGCAAATCCGACGATTGTGGAGCGGATCGAAGTCGGTGCCCTTCAAACGGCGATAGCCGAGCAGTATCGGGCACAATTTGGCGGTTTCGAAATCGCGACAGATCACGAATTGAGGCAGTTGTTGCAAGCAGCGGCTGACGAACAGGGCAATCCGGTCGACCGAGATTTCCTCTTCGATGAATGGTCTTTGATTGTTGACGCTTGGAACGTGCAGTCAGCTGATGAATATCGCGATCTGCCGAGGCTTGGTCGCAAGGTGCGCATGGCGGCATCGAGAAAGGATGAACTATGGAAGGTCTTTCAAGCTGTCCGTTCAGGACTGGAAGCGCTTAACAAAAAGACCTCTGCGCAGTTGGCGCATGAGCTGAGGCATGACGGGGCGTGGCCGTACACCAATGTCCTCGTCGATGAGGCACAGGACATCTCGGTGCCGGAGCTTCTGTTGCTCGGTGAAAAGCTTGGCGACGCACAAAATGGTTTGTTCTTCGCAGGTGATATCGGGCAGCGTATCTTTCGAGCCCCATTCCCATGGAGTGCGACGCAAGTCGAGGTCAGAGGAAGATCACGCAGCTTGAAAGTGAACTATCGTACTTCCCATCAAATCCGCATGGGTAGTGAAACGCTGCTTCCTGAAACGCTCGTCGAGGCGGATGGTGCAGAGGAAAGCAGGCTGGGAGTGACCTCTGTCTTTGAAGGCCCGTGGCCTACGGTTCGGTCATTCAAAGACCGGTCCGACGAGATGCAAGGGGTATCCAGCTGGATCGCAGAATTGGTCGCGAGCGGTTTGGCCGAAGACGAGATAGCGGTGCTTGTCCGAACTGAGGCTTTGCTTGAAGAGTTGTCAGGTTCCTGGCTGACAGATTTTCCAAAACTGAACTGGCTGAGCATGCACGCCGCCAAAGGCTCTGAGTTTCAAGCAGTGGCAGTGGTTTCGTTAGATCAATCTGTATTGCCTGACGAAGAAAGGCTGCTTTCTGCGAAAGACGAGAGCCAGTTGGATGAAGTGATGTCTACAGAGCGGCACCTGCTCTATGTAGCTGCAACTCGTGCAAGAGACTTTCTTTGGATTTCGGGAGCCGAACCTGTTTCTGAGTTTGTCTCGGACCTGTTAAATCAATGACTGCCTCTGCGTGGAAGAACATCGGATCAATGCTTGCTCCATTCCGGCGCAGTTCGATCGAACTCTACGAATGGCAAAGAAGCGATGTTTTGTCGGCAAAGAAGCTACCAAAGGGGACCACCTGGCAAAGTATAGCTACATATGATGGTGAGTTAAGTTTAACTGGGTTTCGTTTGGCTCATGCCGTGATGAAGGCTGATTTTCTAGACCACAGCCAGCTAGTATTCCCAAGCATTGGATTTCTTCTGCAAGTAAATAGGATTATCGATTTTGGGTCCAAATCAAACCTCAGGATGCACCAAGGCGCATCCAACAGCCTTGGTGACATTGCGCAAAGCAGCCTTACAGGCCGTCTTGGGCAAGGCCTCTCCCTTCTTTTCGCAGAAGCGCAAGGGTATCACTTCGTTGGCCATCTAGAGTCCGATCCTGCAGTGCGCCATAATTCAGGTCGGGTAGGCCTGAAGCGCGTCGCGGACTTCATGTTTGAGAGCCAAGATCAAGCCAGAATGATACTTGAATCAAAGGCCTCTGTGAAACTACCTATCAACGATCCTTCTCGTGTTAAATCCAAATTGAAGAATGCACTTCAAAAGCAAGTTGACCCATGGATGCAGGTTCTAACTCCAAGTCCACAGAAAGGTTACGCTGTTTATTCGTGTCTTCGAGAAGTAGGGAATTCGACCCCATCCGCTTTGATTTACGTAGACCCGCCTGAGGAAAAGGGTGATTTTCAGTTCGAGCTACCGCCCGACTGGGTAAGGCGTAACAACTATGCCGCTTGGCTTCGCCTTATGGGATTGGACGATGCCGCACGGCGACTTCTGCCTTCGTCAATTGGTCTTGACGCAAAATCTGAACCGAAGAGCGAGCGGCTCAGGATTTGTGAGGTCAATGGCCGAGAATTTGCTTTGGCGACATTGGGACGCCGCGCGCACCCCCGGCGCATTAACTTCACAGCGGGAATAGAGGTCGGAGCATTGGAAGCAATCTGCTCTGCAATCAGAGGGGACGCTTCACAGCTTCTAGAATACCAGGCGATGCCGACCTTGGATGTCGAGAGTCCTTCGTCTATCCACGCTAGTATTTTAGGGGACGGAACTCTTTTGGGTGCGGTTAGAGGTGATGAGTTACGGGATGTTAGAGACTTTAAGCTTTGACTGAGGTGGGGTATTAAGTGTGGTATGATGTATTAAGCGTAATTTATTCATTATTAAAATCAATAATTTATAAATAAAACAATACTCCCTTCGTCTCCGCCATTATTCATTGATTTCATTGGATAATTTGGAGCTTAACTAGTTCTAACCATGAACTACCCACAGGATTTGAAGGGCTTTCCCCTTGACGAAATGGGCGGTTCGCTACCATATGTTCATAAAATGTGGATAAGGCGTTTGAACTGAACCACGAACGCAAAGCAGCTAGCAAAGGAGGATGCGATGAATGCTACTGTTTGTGCGCCGACCTCTGCGATGGCGGTTGCTAACTGGTTTCTGAACCGTGCGAAGAACGAACCTAACGTTCCTGCGGTCGATCAACTCAAACTCTACAAACTGGTATACTACGCGCACGCTTGGTATCTCGGCAACAAGTGCGGCCCCCTCTTTGATGAAGACATTGAAGCATGGCCGCACGGCCCCGTGGTCCGCGATCTCTACATAGAGTTCAAGGACGCCGGGCGTGGTCCCATCAAGAAGCTTGGGACACGTTTTGCGACGCACGGCGGCAAATTCGAGATTGAAACGCCGGTATACGCTGGCGACCTTGAACCGTATCTTGAATCGGTCTGGAATTCTTACAAGAAGCATTCCGGCATTCAGCTTTCAAACGCGACGCACGCCCCCGGTGAACCGTGGACGCTAGTTGCAGAAAAGCGTGACTTGTCTGGAAAGCCAACCATTCCGAATGAGTTGATTGAGCAGGTATACAGTGCAAAAGTCGAAGGAAGCCGGCAGCACTGACGCTGACGCAACTCCGAAGCCCGCAACAACCGACCTTGTGGTCTTGGACGACGCCGAAGGTGCGTCGTCCGAACCCGATGACTACACGTCAAGTTTCAACGCCGCGAAGCTAACCGACTACAAGCAGGACATTAAGCTGCGAAAGCAGTTTTCGTGGGCAACCTATGGTCTGCTATGTGTCTGGCTTTTAATTGTGGCGGCGCTGCTTGTTTGGTCGTCTCGTTCCGACGAAGTCCTTATTGCTCTTATCTCAGGCGCGACAATCCAAGTGATCGGTCTATACTACATAGTCCTTCGCTACATCTTCCCTAGCCGGAACGGAAATGGGAACGGGAACAACGATAGCTCGGAGTAAAAAGAACCCCGGCTGCGTCGGTGCACGCGAACCGGGGCTAGTTGCCGTTGGCACTAGGGATTGGTTGTCAGGCGGCGAGGGCGTAGGTGCTGCGGCAAACTTCAAGGGTGCGGGCACGATCCGACGCGGTGACGGTGTAGAGCGGCACGGCGGTCAAGGCGGTTTCTGGTAAGGATACGGCCAAGCCTTCGGCGGCAAGGGCTGCGTTGATCGTGGTGGCCGGGGAAGCGATGCCCACAGCAAGCACGCGCGGCACGTCCCATCGGCTTTCCGGCACATGGTGCAGAATATGGTGCAGGCGCTCGGAGACGGCTGGCAGGGCAGCACAGGACCAGCATAAGCGCTGAACATCGGGCTTCTTGAATGATATGGCTCGGCTTGGGCGAACCTTCTCAGCCCGTCGCCACAGCCTTGCGCATGCCGCCAGCAATCAGCGCCGCCGCGTCTGTCGCGATCAGCAGGATATTTGCCCGCGGCGGGGCGACCAGAAAACGCGGTTCCCATACGGGATCGAACTTGTCCTTGAAGTTCCGCAACCCGTCGAAATTGTAGAAATGCCCACCGTGACGATAGACAAGGGCGCCAAGTTTCATCGTCCAGCGACTGCCGCGCCGGGTCTCGAGCCCGGCAAGCGGTGCCATTCCAAGGCTGAAATCAGCGAACCCCTCCGTCTTTAGATGCAGCATCAATTCCGTGAAAAGATAGTCCATCAGGCCAGCCGGCGCATCGTCGACGTGCCGCATCAGGTCTATGGTCGCGGTCTTCCTCGCCTCGGTCGTCAGGACATTGGCAAAGGCGACGATGCGCGTGTCATGGCGCACGATAGCGATGGGAAACCGACGCAAATAGTCGGGATCGAAACGACCGACGGAGAACTGTTTTTCCGAGGCGTGTTTGTCTGCAAGCCATTGATCCGAGATCTTGCGCAGCACATCCATTGTCGGGTCGTCGACCGGGGCGTTCAGCATCTCAAAGCTGAGCCCGTCGCGGCCAGCGCGATTGTAGGCCGTGCGCAGCTTCTTGCGATGACTGCCTTCGAGCGAGAAATCAGGCAACGGAACCACGGCCTCTTCGCCCATCTTGTGCATGGCCAGGCCCATCTCGGCCCAAAGCGCCAGGTTATCTGCCGCGACTTCGTAGAACACGGGCCGGGCATTGGCGGCATTGGCGGCATCGACGAACTCCCATGCGAGCTGGGCCGCCTCGTCCGGATCACCCACAGGATCGCCAAGCGCGATCCAGGACCGCCCTTGAACCCGATACATCAGAAAAGACCGGCCACTGTCGGAAAACAGCAATGACTTGTCCCCGGTCAGCGCAAAGTTCGCATCCGGATTGGTCTGTGTCGCAATGATTGCACGGGCCTGCGCCAATTCCTCGGACGTCGCCAGTTCGGCCACAACCCGTGGCGGGCGCAGGGCCGTCACCAGCGCGAACAAGCCGATGAGCAGAGCCCCGACCAGACCGGCGCGTGTGGCCCGCGGCGCGGATTGGTCGGCGGCGAATTGCCACCACAATTCATTGCTGTAGGGCGTGGCCTTGTGGGCAAAGAAATAGACGCCAATGCCCGCGATGACGATCGACGCCAACAGCAGGACCCATCGAAGTGACAGGGGGTTTCGCGTCAACCGCGCGCTGCGGTAGAATTCGCGTCGACATGGCAGCAGGACGAGAACCATCAGCAACAGAACGATGGCTCGCTCATAATCCAGTCCCTGCAACAGCGATGCCACAACCCCGGCGGCGAGCGCCCCGACGGCAAGCCACCATGCACCTTCGACGCGCCGCAACATGCCGTGGGCAATGATCAACAGGGCCGCACCGATGGCGCTGGAAAGCAGTGCGCCACCTTCCACGAAGCCCAGGGGAAGGAGCAGTTCCATTTCCTCGGCAATGTCGCTGGAAGCGGGAATGACCGCCGAAAGCAGCATAAAGACCCCGGAGGCGAAGATCATTGCCGACATGGCCAGCGGCACGACGGAGCTGACCGCGCCGAAGACCGGAGCGAGGGCCTGCATCCGGGGCGACTGGACCTTGGTGCTGGCCATCCGCAATTCGCTGAGCGCCAGAAGCACAAGAGCGAGCGCGAAAGGCACAAGATAGTAGATCAGCCGGTAGAGCAGCAAGCCGGCAGCGGCCTGATCGACTGGGACCGAGGCGGGCAAAGCGGCGATGATGATCGTCTCGAACACGCCGACCCCGCCGGGCACATGGCTGGCGACGCCCGCAAAGATCGCAGCGGCAAAGACCGCCAGGAAGGTGGCGAATCCCATGTCGTTGGGCGGCAGCAAAAGATAGAGAACGGTCGCCGCCATCAGGATGTCGATGGCGGTGAACAGCAACTGCCCGCTGAGCAAGCCGAGCGAGGGTGTCCGGAAACTGTGGCCGCGCAGGGTGATTTCGGATTTCCGCAGGGCGAGGGCCGCGAGGAAACCCAGAGAGAGGACCAGCGCGACAATTCCGATCCATCGCAGGATTTGTGGGCTGATGGAGGTCAGCGATTGCAGGGCGAAAGGGTGATAGGCGAGCGCGCCAAATCCGACAACCGTAGCTCCAAGCCCGAAGGCAAGCGACCCGAAGACCGCAATCGCTGCGATGTCGTAAGCGGTCAGTCCCAGGGACGAATAGATGCGATAGCGCACAGCGCCGCCAGTGACCGGACCCGCGCCGATGGTGTTGCCAAGTGCATAGCCCAGAAACCCGCCTGTCATGATGACCGGGAACGGAAGCTTCTTGCCGAGATATCGCAGGGCGGACCAGTCATATCCGATCAGCGCGGCGTAGCCTGCGAACATTGCCAGCAACGACAGGGCGATGATGTGCCAGGGCGTGCCGCGGACCTGATCCATGACGTCCCGGAAATTCACCGGTTTCAGCAACTGATACAGCGCAAAAGCCCCAAGCGCGAATAATCCGGCCGTCAGAAGATAGGGGGCGACCGGCTTGATCCGCGCCCAAATGCCGGCAGGTGGTGAAGTATCGGAAATCGTCACGTTGGCCCCTCGAATCGCGTCTTGTTATCAGTGTGTAACCCGCCCCGGCGCAAATGGCACCAGGGCGGGTGGTCTGCCGTGAGGGGCGACCTCCGCTGCGCCCCGAGGACACTGGAGGCGCAGCGAAGCTTCTGTCAGGCGTCCTGCGCGGTCGCGCGATTCGCCAGGGTGACATCCAGCGTCAGGCGTTCGCCTTTCCGCAGAACCTGGACCTTCGAAAGCGTGTCGGGTGCAGTGCCGGCAACCGCGCGAGTCAGATCGCGGGCTTCGTCGATCTGTGCACCATCGAAGCTGAGGATGATGTCGCCGGATTGCAAACCCGCCTTTTGCGCCGGAGTGCCGTCCATGACCTTTTCGATCATGGTGCCCTGTCCTGCCTGAAGACCGAGAGCCGAGGCAACTTCCTCGCTCACCGGCTTGATCTGGACGCCCAGCCAGCCGCGGTCGATCTGGCCGTCATCCTGCAGGTCTGCGACGATCTTCGAGACCAGGTCGGAGGGGACGGCGAAACCGACCCCGGCGCTGGCACCATTGGGCGAGAAGATCGCGGTGTTGACACCGATCACCTCGCCGCGGTCGTTGAAGAGCGGCCCGCCAGAGTTGCCCCGGTTGATGGCCGCGTCGGTCTGGATGAATTCGTCGAACGGTCCGGCATTGATGTTGCGGTCCTTGGCCGAAACGATACCGGTCGTGACCGTGCCGCCCAGGCCAAAGGGATTGCCCATAGCGATGACCTCATCTCCGACGCGCATTGTCTTGGACGACCCGAACGAAACGGTTGGAAGGTCGGACCCTTCGATGTCGAGCAAGGCGATGTCGGTCAGCGGGTCGGTTCCGACGACAGTCGCAACATGTTCCGAACCATCGGCAAACTTGACTGTTACGGATGTTGCGCCGTCAATCACGTGATTGTTGGTGACGATCAGACCATCGGACGAAATGATGAAGCCCGACCCCACGCCCTGACGGTCGGGCATGTTCGGTATTTGAGGCATTTGCGGCATGTTGTCACCGAACCGCCGCTGGAATTCCTTGAGGAATTCGTCGTTGGGCATTCCGCCGTCTGCGGTGGCAGGTGTGGCCTTCTGGGTGACTTCGACCAGAACAACGGCCGGGCTGAATTGTTCGATCAGATCGGCATAGCCGCCTGCGGGAACCGCAAGTGCGGCGGAAGGCGCCAGTGAGACGAGACCGGTCGATGCGATGGTCGCCGCAAGCAGTGCTGCCGTCAGCCTGGTGCGCCGTTTGGGTGATTGTGGATGTGTCATGAGGAAAGCTCCGTATCATGCGTTACGGAGCAAATGTCGGGTCGGCAGATAAAATTGGCTTCGCGGCGACTATACAGATTTGTAACGTCACTTTTCAGTCATCGGCTCGTGACCGCCGTTTCTTGCCGAATATCCAGCCCAGCCGCCAGAAGACGAACAGCATCGTGGAGGCCGAGACAACCATCAGGCCAATCGCATAGAGATAGCCGAACCGCCAGCCGAGTTCCGGCAGGTTGTAGGGCGAAGCCCGGTCGAAATTCATGCCATAGAGGCCCGCGATAAAGGTCATTGGGATGAAGATCGTGGCGATCATGGTCAGCATCTTCATCACCTCGTTCATGCGGTTGGAAAGCGACGACAGTTGCAGGTCCACAAGCCCCTGCGCCGTTTCGCGATAGACCTCGACCATGTCGAGCAACTGAAAGGCATGATCCGAACAATCCCTGAGGAAGGGGAGCAGTGGCTCGTCAATCTGCGGTGTGTCGTCCCGTTGCAGCGCCGCCAGCGCCTCGCGCATCGGCCAGAGCGCGTGCCGTATGTCCAGAAGCTCGCGTTTCAGCAGATGGATATCGCGCATGGCGTCGTCGCCAGGCGACGCGAGGATCCGCTGTTCCAGCCCTTCGACCAGATCGCCGTAGCGTTCCAGGATCGGAAAATAGGTGTCCACGATGGCGTCGATCAGGGCATAGAACAGATAGCCGCTAGAGGTGCGGATGCGTCCGGTGCCGCCCGCAAGCCGCTTGCGGACACTGCCCAAACAGTCGCGGGGGCCTTCACGGATCGTCAGAACGAAGCCGGCGCCAAGGACCAGCGTGATCTGGTCCGCCTCAAACGGCGGCCCGGCGACCGGCATCCGCAGCACAGTCAGGACCAGATCGCCGTCGCTATCGGTGTGGGCTCTTTGATCGACATGGAACAGGTCGGCAATGGCAAGGTCGCTCAGACCACAGGAAGCCGCGACTTCCGCGATCCGCGCGTGATCCCGCAGCCCGCAGATGTCGATCCACAGCAACCGGTCGTCACCCGGTGCGGGTTCGGAAGCCTCGACGCTATAGCCATCCGTCCCGTAGCTGTGCCACGCAACAGTGGTCTCGGCCGCATCCCCGGGCGGCTCGATAGCCACCGGAGAGGTCCCGATTCCAAACGATCGCCGTGTATTTCTGCGGTCCTGAACGTCGCGAAGCGCGCTGAACAGTTTGTTCCTGTGGATGGGTGTTTTCATTTCACCAGTGTTTTCAAAAGCCTGTGTTTGGTCAATAGTGCAGGTGGAGGTGCCGCATGAATTGGCAGACGTTGCAGTCCTGGATGGCGAAAATTCAACCTGATACCTGGTCCGGGGCGTTGATCCTTGCGGTCCTGTTCTGGGTCGGCGGGCTGATTTTGTCGTGGATTCTGCGCCGGGCGATCCGGTTGGTCATGGAACGTGACCGGGACCAGCGGATCGACCGCATGGCCGCGTCATTTCTGTCAAAGGTGGCAAGTGTGTTCGTCTGGGTCGTGATCCTGATGTTCTATGCGCATATGATTCCGGCGCTGGATCGCCTGAGCACAGCGCTTCTGGCCAGCGTATCGGTCGCCTCCATTGTCATCGGCCTCGCCGCACAATCCACGCTTGCCAATTTCGTGGCCGGGCTAAGCCTGATCTTCTACCGGCCGTTCAGACTGGGCGACCGGATCCAGATCAATGCGCCGACGGGGTTGGAAACAGGAATCGTCGAGGATGTTTCGCTGGGCTACACGGTGTTGCAGACGTTCGACAACCGGCGCGTGATCATTTCCAACTCGGTGATTTCCAACACGGTCATGGTCAACCTGACAGCGGTGCATCCGCGCGTGATGGCGATTGTGCCGTTCTCGATCAGCTATGACGCGGATATCGACAGGGCGCGGGCCATCGCCCTGGAACTGGCCGAGGCGCATTCGGACATCGAAGAGATCGTCGGCTGCCCGGTTCTGCTGCTCAATACATCCAGCGTCGACCTGAGTTTGCGTGTCTGGTGTGCCGATCCCGCGATTGCGTTCGACGTGAAATACGACCTCACCGAAGCCATCAAGAAACGCTTCGACGCCGAGGGGATCGAAATCCCCTTCGCCTATCAGAACGTCATCGTGAAATCGCTTCCTGCGCTAGCCGGTTCTGACAAGGCCCAGAAGAAAGACAAAGACGGTCAGCAATAGAAGCGCCAGCATGGCGGCAAATAGAACCTCGATGCGACCGAATGAGGTGCGATCCAGATGTTCCTGCGTGATCTGCTTGCGGATCACCAGAAACCGCAGAGAGGCGAGAAGAACAAGCGCGGCGCTCAGAACAACCAGTGAAAGACCGGCCCAGGTATTGCTTGGTGTAGAGGGGAGCTTTTCGATCAGTATGCCGAAACCGGCAATGGCGATGGCCGTTCGGATCCACGACAAATAGGTGCGCTCGTTCGAGGCATGGTCTTGAAATTTGTCGATCATCTCTCGGTTCCCGTCGGATTTCCTTGCTGCTCGTCTTTATCATACACCGAATTAACCGGCGCGAAATGCCGCCGCGAGACGCAGAGCCAACGTCTGTCACTGGCAATACAATGGGCCGATCCTGAATGACGGCAAATAACAGCCCGCATAATGGCTTCGATGCGGGTGGTGTCGAGCGCCATCCGCCTTTAGGGTTCCATCAAGAGAGCAAGGCGGCTCAATCGTGGGGGATATTTAGGTAGGCGCCAGGATGAGGAACGGGCAAAAGATATGAACCCATTACGCTACGTTTGGCAAAAAGGCATCGCGAGCGCGTTTCTGACGGGCCTTTTCGTCTTGCTTCCGGTTATCCTGACCTTTCTCATCATCGAGTGGATCGTGGCAAAGCTGCGCGGCGCGCTGGGTCCGGGCAGTGTTTTGGGAGATATTCTGACATCCGGAGGATCGAGCCTGATCGGGCCCGGCCACCAGACAATCGCCTTCTGGCTTGGCCTTGCCATCGCGCTTGTGGGTGTCTGGGCGCTCGGCGTTCTGGTCAAGGCACAGGCGAAACGCCAGCTTGACACGTGGATCGACGCGCTGTTTTCGCGGGTCCCTCTGGTGCGCTCGATCTACAAGCCCGTCAGCCAGGTGGTGCGCATGCTGAACGCGGACAACAAGGACGAGTTCAAGAGCATGTCGGTGGTTATGTGCCGCTTTGGTGGTGAAGAAGGGGCGGAGGTACTGGCGCTTCTGACCACGCGCGAGGTGTATGTTGTCGAGGGCAAGCGGCGGCAGCTGGTCTATTTGCCGACGTCACCGGTGCCGATGTCGGGCGGTCTGGTATTCGTGGCCGAGGACGCGGTGAGCCCTGTCCCCGGAATGGACGCCGATGATCTGATGAAAATCTATTTCTCGCTCGGGGCGCTGATGCCCGAGGACGGAGATGGGGGACTGCCGCGCGCGGAGCGTAGTAACATTGCGGATGCGAGTACCTGATGCTGTGGATCAAGGATCATCTTCTCACGCTTGTCGAGCAATATGGGGTCATCGCGCTATTCCTCTCGATCACTTTGGAAACACTGGGGCTTCCCTTGCCGGGGGAAAGCGCGTTGATCGCGTCTTCGGCCGCTGCGGGTGCAGGCAAACTCAATATTTGGCACGTCGTGATCGCGGCCTATGTCGCAGCGGTGCTCGGCGACAATATCGGCTATCTGATCGGCCGCAGATACGGCAAGGCCGTCATTCTTCGCTATGGCGGTCGCATCGGGATCACACATGAAAAATATGTAGAGGCCGAAGCAGTGACCGCGAAATACGGGCCGCTCATGGTCATCGCAGCACGCTTTGTGCCGCTCTTGCGGCAAATCAACGGGCTTGTTGCTGGATCGACCGAGATGCACTGGGCGACGTTTCTTGGGGCCAACCTGTTCGGTGCGGCGCTTTGGGTCGGGGGGTGGGCCATCCTGGCCTATCGTTTGGGGCACGATGTCTCTGTTTTGCCATGGTTCTGGAACCATCTTGCACTTGTCGCGATGGTGGTCATCCCCGCACTGCTGATTGGCATTGCACTGCTCTACTGGCGTTTGCGTCGAAAAAAGGGCGACATTACACCGATGTAACGTGGCGGTCAGGCAATCACGCAATCGGCGACATACTTCCTTTTCACAAGGAACAAGGAGACTTAGTATGGAACGGATCAAATCTTTTGTCGGCAGCGCCCTGATCACCCTGATAGTATTTGCTGGCTTCGGCTTCGGCATCATGGCCGTCGGCTTTGCCATTGTGCTGGGCGCGGCCTTAGCACTGACCTTGCGGCTTGCAGGCCCGAGCTTGATCAAAGAGGCAGAAAAGCGCGCCGAAGAGATGCGTGAGGAAGCCGAAGGTGTCGAACCGGCAGCGGCCTGAACCAATAATAACTGTAAGAATTGGAAAACGGCAGGCAGCGCCTGCCGTTTTCGCGTTTCGCCACCCGTTCAGGAGAATAACAAACATGTAATCTGACCGTCAGGCAATCGCGATCAGACACTTCTATATCAATCTCATCGGACGGGATGATCCCGGCCAGAACCAAGGAGATTACAATATGAAACGCAACAAGATCGCACTCACCGCAACCTCTGGCCTTGTTGGCCTGTCGGTTTTCGCCGGTTCCATGGCTTTTGCTGCAAGCGATTCTACCGCAAAATCAGCGGAAGAGTTGCAGCAGTTCCTGACTGCCAACCCCGAGGTCGCCGCCGTTGTTGCTGGCGTCGAAACCAACACTGGCGGCAAGGTCGTTGGCGCTGAGTTTGACGATGAAGCCACCGGCAACGGGATCGTGGAGTTCGAGGTCATGATGGCCGACGGCACCGAGCAGGATATGCTCTATACGCTCGCCGACGGGTCGATGACAGTCGAAGCCGATGAAGACGGTGACGACGGTGACGACGGTGACGACGACGATAACGAAGCCGATGAGGATGGAGAAAACGAAGCCGACGACGACAAGTAAGTCGCACAGATCTGAAATCCATGGCAAAAGACTGGTGGCCCCTTCCGGGGTCATCAGCACGAGATGGAGCGAGCGATGAAGATTCTTGTCATCGAGGACGACAGGACGACCGGCGCATATATCGCCGATGGGCTGCGTGAAGAGGGCCATGTTGTCGATCTGATCGAAAACGGCCGCGATGCGCTGTTGCAGGCCAGTGCCACCGATTACGAAGTTCTGATCGTGGACCGCATGCTGCCCGGTCTCGACGGGATGGCGCTGGTCAAGACCCTGCGGGGGGCGAAGAACCAGACGCCTGTGCTGTTTCTGACCTCGCTGGGCGGGGTCGATGACCGGATCGAGGGGCTGAACGCCGGTGGTGATGACTACCTTGTGAAACCCTTCGCCTTCGGCGAGCTGTCGGCCCGCGTTGCAGCACTTGCCCGGCGTCCGCGTGCGACACAGGAAGAAACGGTTTTGCGCGCCGGCGATCTGGAAATGGATCTTGTGCGACGTAAGGTGACGCGCGCGGAACAGGTCATAGATCTGTTGCCAAGAGAATTTGCGCTGTTGGAACATCTGTTGCGGCGCAAGGGCAGGGTGCAGACCCGCACCATGCTGCTGGAGGCGGTCTGGGACATCAGTTTCGATCCGCAGACCAATGTGGTCGAGACCCATATCAGCCGCCTGCGGGCGAAGGTTGACAAGCCGTTCGACACCGAATTGATCGAAACCGTGCGCGGGTCCGGCTATCGGATCGAGGCCTGATCCGTGACCAAGGCGCGCCGCATATGGACGTCCACGCCCCTGCGCCAGTCGCTGGCGATGGCGGCGCTGTTCGCGCTGGTCAGCCTCGTCAGCCTGGCGGCGACCTATGTGATCGTGCGCGACAACACCGAACAATCGCTTCGCGCCACCCTTGAACAGGAGATGGCGAGTTTCAGGGCATTGCCGAATACCGCCGCGGTCGTTGCCTTCGTGCGCTCTCAATCTGAAACGGCCTCGCCCGAAGATCGCATACTCAGTTTCGTGTTGCCCGGCGGGCTGCTTGTCGGAAACGGGGCGCTGGTCTCGCAAGGTGATGGGTTTGCCGCCGTGTCCCTCAACGGTGAGTTCGAAGACCTCGAAGGTGATTATTTTGCTTTGGGTGGGCCGATACATGGCGGTCAAATGACCATTGCGCGCAGCGCCGAGCCTTTGCATGACATCCAGGAAGCCTTCCTGTCGGTATTCCTGTTCAGCCTGATCCCGACCACTTTGATTGTCGTGGGCGGCGGCGTTCTGCTGGCCCGGCGCTCTGTGAAACGCCTCGACCGCATCGACGCGACGCTGGATCGGCTGACAACAGGCGACTATGCCGCGCGCGTTTCGCAAATGGATGGCAGGGCGGACGACCTCACCCGCATAGGCACACGTATCGACAAGATGGCCGCCGCACAGGAACAGCAGATCTCGGCCCTAAAACAGGTATCTGCCGACATTGCCCATGATCTGAAGACACCGATCCAGCGGGTGTCCGTCTTGCTGAGCCAGTTGCGCGACAAGACCAGTCTGGACAAGAACGTCGCGGATCTCGTGGACCGGGCAAATGACGAAACCGACGGAATCGTAAAAACCTTTCAATCGCTTTTGCAGATCGCTCAGATCGAGGGCGGCTCGCCCAGAAGGCATTTTGAGAAAGTGGATATCGCCGCCTTGGCCCAGACCTTTTGCGAGGTGTATGAACCGATCGCAGAGGAGACCCGTCACGATCTGAGAAGTGACATACCGGATGGGTCGGTCTTCGTCGCTGGGAACAAATCCCTGCTGGGCCAAGTGTTTGCCAATTTGATCGAGAACGCGCTGCGCCACACGCCGGAAGGCGCGTCGATTTCGGTTGGCATCGTTTCGGACGACGGAACAATTCGCCTTGCCGTCAGTGACACGGGGCCAGGCATCCCTGAAGACGAACGTGAAAATGTCCTGCGCCGTCTCTACCGGCTCGAACGCAGCCGCACGACGCCGGGAAACGGATTGGGGTTGAGCCTGGTCGCCGCGATCGTCGATATGCATGAGGGAGAATTGCAGCTTGTGGATAATGATCCGGGGCTGAAGGTCGTGATCACGCTCCAAAAAGCAGAGGTGGCAGATGCTCGCGCATAAAGATGAACATTTCAGTGGACGCTCGGGCTGGCTGCGTGCCGCGGTCCTCGGGGCCAATGACGGGCTGTTATCGACCGCCAGCATCATCGTCGGGGTGGCCGCGGCTTCAAGCGCGACGGGGCCGGTTCTGGTCGCGGGCCTTGCCGGTCTTGTCGCAGGCGCGCTGTCCATGGCCGCTGGAGAGTACGTGTCCGTCAGTTCACAGGCCGACAGTGAAAGCGCCGATCTTGCGCGCGAAGCGAGGGAGTTGACGCGAAACGCCGATAGCGAGTTTGAGGAGTTGGTGGGCATCCTGAGAACGCGCGGGATGTCCGAAGCAACAGCCAGACAGGCCGCGTTGGAGATGTCCGAACACGATGCGCTTGGCACCCATGCCCGAGAAGAAATCGGCTTGAGCGACGCCCTGGCGGCCCGGCCGCTTGAGGCCGCCGCCGCGTCGGCCATCGCCTTCCTTGTAGGTGGCATCCCCCCATTGATCGTAGCAGCCGTTACGCCGTTTTCTGGTCTGGCCATCGCGGTCTCTGTCGTGGCCCTGGTCATGCTGTTGGCGCTTGGTGCGGCGGGGGCGAAACTGGGCGGAGCACCCATCGGACGCGCCGCATTTCGGGTGGCGTTCTGGGGTGTGATCGCCATGGCCGTGACATATGGGATCGGCGCGTTGTTCGGAACCCGACTTTAGGACGTCACAGCGCTTATCGGTCGCACGTCGTGAACTCGTCCATCAGGCTTGGGTTCTGACTAAGGTATCACTGCGAGGTCGTCGAACCCGGCAACGAAATCTGGCACTTCAACACTAAAGCGTTTCGGCTTGAACTTGAGTCGCTGAGGATTCCCATGAGGGTTCAGATGTGATTCATCCTTATTGGGAGGATGAATCATGTCAGCACCTTTGCCATCGGCGCTCCGGGCGCGATTTCAGAAGTACATTGCAGAA